>CAYUTA010000008.1:38372-66004 GCA_964447605.1 uncultured Oscillospiraceae bacterium
TTTGCATGCCGGAAATATCGCCACGCATGCCGGAGATATCGTTTTGCATGCCGGAGATATCGCCACGCATGCCGGAGATATCGTTTTGCATGCCGGAAATATCGCCACGCATGCCGGAGATATCGTTTTGCATGCCGGCCATATCACGGTGTATGCCGGAGATATCGCCCTGCATGCCGGCCATATCACGGTGTATGCTGGAGATATCGCCCTGCATGCCGGACAGGATATTCAGAATCTTTTCTTCGTTGGTCATAGCCACCTCCTGCTGCATGTTATTTATTATACCGTTGCAAGCGTCTTTAGGCAATACAAATTTCCTCCAGGATTAGGGTAAGCGCCCATCGGGTTTTCTTTTACAAAATCTGAACTTATGCGCCGATTTTAGAGCCTGCGAGATCCGGCTCTTTTCAAAATTCGTGTCCGAAGCCGCCCCGGAAGCGCGCGGCGAGCCCCGGCATTCTTCGCAAGCGTTTTCCGGGCTCTCAATTTCGAAGCCGCGGATGTACGGGGCATATGCAAAGCGGCTGAAATAAGGGATAGAGTTGGCGCAAAAGCATGGGTTTGGACGTGTTTTCGGCGTTTGCGCCAAGCGTCCGGGCGGCCGGAAATCTCGCAGGTGCAAATACGCCGGTATTGTGGTATAGTTTTATCAAACCCGGCACGCGGATTCATGTATGCCGGCGGAACGGGAAAGGTGAACTTTTATTATAGCTATGGACATGCACAAGAATGGCGGGCGGGGGTCGCCGCTTGCGCGGCTGCGGAAGCAGGGGTTTCAGGAAACAGTCGTTCAATTCATCAAGTTCGGCATTGTGGGCGTGTCCAAC
This sequence comes from uncultured Oscillospiraceae bacterium, assembly GCA_964447605.1. GTDB lineage: Bacteria > Bacillota > Clostridia > Christensenellales > CAG-138 > CAYUTA01. The sequence continues at coordinate 39,203 of CAYUTA010000008.1, forward strand.
ACGCTGATCAGCCTTGCCGTATATTACCTGTGCTTCAACGCGCTGCACATGCACTACCAGCTGGCCAACCTGCTGGGGTTTGTCATCAGCGTGACCAACGCCTATTATTGGAACAGCCGGTATGTGTTCAGGATGGGCGAGCACCGCGCGCTGAAGGAGCACCTGAAAACATATGCGAGGACCGTGGCGGCCTACGGCGGCACCTATCTGCTCGGCGTGGCGCTGCTGTGGCTCTGGGTGGACGTGCTCGGCATATCGGAAAACCTTGCGCCGCTTCTCAACCTGTGCGTGACCATCCCGCTCAATTTTCTCATCAACAAATTCTGGACGTTCCGCAACAAGCCGGAGGAGACAGAAGGCAACGGCGAAGCGGAGCGGAAGCGGCCGGACCGCCCCGGCGCGCCGCGGCAGAATTAAAGAAGGAGGTTGTCGCATGGGCAACGTGTATCTGCTGGACTGTACGCTGCGCGACGGCGGGTATATCAACGACTGGGCATTCGGGCACGACACGCTCAACAGCGTGTTCGAGCGGCTGGTCGGCGCGGGCGTGGACGTCATCGAGGTCGGGTTTCTTGACGCGCGCCGGCCGTTTGACGGTAACCGCAGCATCATGCCGGATACCGAAAGCGTAAACAGGATCTATGGCGGGATCGATAAGGGCCGCGCCACCGTGGTGGGCATGATCGATTACGGCGCCTGCCCGATTGAAAACCTTCAGCCGTGCAAAGAAAGCTATCTCGACGGCATCCGCGTGATTTTTAAAAAACACCTCATGCGCGAGGCGCTGGCGTTTTGCGCCGAGGTCAAGGCCAAAGGCTATAAGGTGTTTACGCAGGCGGTGTCCATTACAAGCTACGATGAGCACGAGCTTGTGGAGCTTGCAAAGCTGGTCAACGCGGTGCAGCCGTTCGCCATGGCGATGGTCGATACCTACGGCCTGCTGCACCAGAGCAACCTGATGCACATTTTCGAGGTGTTAAACGCCCATCTTGATCCGCGTATCTGCATGGCCTACCACGCGCACAATAACTTCCAGCTCGGCTATGCCAACGGCATCGAGATTGTCAATACAGGCGTCGAACGCGACCTGCTGGTCGACGGCTCGCTCTACGGCATGGGAAAAAGCGCGGGCAACGCGCCGGTTGAGCTGCTGGCTATGTACCTCAACGAGCGCTTTGACAAGCATTACGACGTGAGCCAATTGCTCGAGGCCATCGAGGTCAATATCCTTGATCTCTACCGCAAAACGCCCTGGGGCTATAACTTCTTCTACTTTGTGGCGGCGGCCAACAAGTGCCACCCCAATTACGTTTCCCGCCTGATGGAGAAACGCACGCTTTCCATCAAGTCCATTGCCGAGATTCTCCGGCGGATTCCGGAGGAAAAGAAGCTGCTTTACGATCAAAGGCAGATTGAGCGGATGTATCTTGCTTACCAGCGCAACGAGTGCGACGACGCCGCCGCGCGCGAAGCGCTGCGCGGCCTGCTTTGCGGCAGGGACGTGCTCGCGCTGGGTCCGGGCCCCTCCATTGTCAAAAACGAGACGGAGATTGCCGCGTATATCCGCGCGTACAGGCCCGTGGTGTTCGCGGTGAACTTTTTGCCAGGGGCGTTCGAGGCGGACGTGAACTATGTATTTTTGACCAACGCAAAGCGATATGCGCAGATGGCCTCCGCGCTGGCCCGGCATCAAACGCATGCGGCGCTCGTCGCCACGTCCAACGTGACCAAGGCGCACGGCGCGTTCCCCTACACGCTCAATTACAGCGCGCTCATCGACCCCGGCACGGACATCCCGGACAATTCGCTGATCATGCTGCTGCGCGCGCTGCGTGCCGCAGGGGCAAAAAGCGCGGCGCTGGCCGGCTTTGACGGCTACCGCGGCGACGAGATGAATTACTATCGAACCAACATTGAATATGATTTTGCAAAGGACAAGGCGGGCTATTTGAACGGTTATGTGCGCGATTACCTGCGGGCGACGGCGGACGCGCTGCCGGTGGCGTTTGTAACGGATTCGATGTACTGCAAAAAGGAGGCGTAGCTGCATGCGGACGGTGCTGGTAACGGGCGGTTCGCGCGGCATCGGGAAGGCGGTCTGCGAACGCTTTGCGCAGGCGGGCTACCGGGTGGTTGCGCCCGCGCGCGCCGAACTGGAGCTTGCGGACGCGGGCTCGGTGGCGGCGTATGTCGCGGCCAACCGGGATGCGGCGTTCGACGTGGTCGTCAACAACGCGGGCATCAACGATGTGCACGAGATCGAGGAGATCACCGACGAGGAGATCGCGCGCACGCTGGCCGTCAACCTGGTTGCGCCCATCAAGCTGCTGCGCGGGTTCGTCGGCGGCATGAAGCGGCGGGGCTATGGCCGTATCGTAAACATCGGCTCCATCTGGGCCGTGGTGTCCAAGGCCGGGCGGTGTACGTACGCGGCGGCCAAAAACGGCATTCACGGCGTGACAAACACGCTGGCCGTGGAGCTTGCGCCCTACGGCATTCTGGTCAATACCGTATGTCCCGGCTTTACGCTGACGGAACTGACCTGTAAAAACAACACGCCCGAACAGATTGCGGCCATCAGCCGCGAGATCCCGCTCAAACGTATGGCGGAGCCGCATGAGATCGCCGAGGTGATCTATTTCTTCGGCAGCGAGCGCAATACCTACCTGACCGGGCAAAAAATCGTTGTGGACGGAGGCTTTGCCGTAAAATGATCGTTCGTTCAGGCATCCATGACTATGCGCTGACCATTGAGGACTCGTTTGCCTTTCTCGAGCCGTTGACGCGGGCCGAACAGACATACTATGTGGTGGATGCAAACGTGTATTGCCTGTATCCGGCGCTGTTTGGCGCGCTTGAACAGGAGCGGCTGACCGTGCTTGACGCTGTGGAGGAGAATAAAACGCTCGAAACCGCGCTTGCCGTCTGCGAGCGCATGACGCGTCTCAATGCCAAGCGCAGCGCGCGCCTAGTTTCCGTTGGCGGCGGCATCACGCAGGACGTGACCGGCTTTGCGGCAAACGTGCTCTACCGCGGCGTGCATTGGACGTTTGTGCCGACCACGCTGCTTGCCGCGTGCGACAGCTGCATCGGAGGCAAGACCTCCCTCAACTATAAAGGCTATAAAAACCTGCTCGGCACGTTCTATCCCCCGGAGCGCGTCCATGTGTGCGCGGGGTTTTTCAAAACGCTGTCCGGGCGGGATTTTTTGAGCGGGCTTGGCGAGGTGGTCAAGTTCAATCTGCTGCAGGGCGAGGCGGGGCTTATCGGCCTGGAGCGGAATCTCGACGCGCTGCTTGGCCGCGACGCGTCCACGGTAAGCCGCTTTACGGAAAACTCCCTGCTGTTTAAGAAGGATTTTATCGAGCGGGACGAATTTGACACGGGCGTGCGCGTGCATTTAAACTTTGCGCATACGTTTGGCCACGCGCTCGAAACCGTGAGCGGCTTTGCCATCCCACACGGCACGGCGGTGGCGATGGGAACCATTGTGGCCAACGCCCTCTCGGTGCGGCGCGGCCTTCTCAACGCGGACTGCGCGGCGCGCATGGAACGCGTGCTGCTGCGCATCATTCCGGAAACAAACATTCCGCGCGGCAACGATATTTCCGCGCTCACCGTGGCCATCCGCAACGATAAAAAGCAGGTGGGGGACGGGATTACGGCCGTGCTGCTTGAAGACCACGCGCGGCTGCGCCTTGTGCACGACGTAACCGTGGACGAGGTCGCGGCGGGCTACGAGCGCCTCGCTTCCTTATAAGCCGCCCGGGCGCAATTCTTCTGCGCGGCGCGTGCGGCAACGGAATTTCAGTGAAAACGGGAGAACTCAGGTATGCAGACAAAACTTGCCCAATACATTGCGGACTTTCTGGTGGAAAAAGGCGTTACGGACATGTTCCTGCTCACCGGCGGCGGGGCCATGCACCTTGACGACGCGTTTGGGCATAAACAGGGCTTACACTGCGTATTCAATCACCATGAGCAGGCGTGCGCCATCGCGGCGGAGGCATATACGCGGCTGACAAACCGCCTGTGCGCGGTGTGCGTAACGAGCGGTCCGGGCGGTACGAACGCCATTACCGGCGTGCTCGGGGGCTGGCTCGATTCGATCCCCATGTTCGTCGTTTCCGGGCAGGTCAAGCGCGAAACCACGACCTGGGCCGCCGGCGTGCCGCTGCGGCAGCTGGGCGATCAGGAGTATAACATTGTGGCCTCGGTCAAACCCATGACCAAGTACGCCGTGATGGTGACCGAACCCAACGAAATCCGTTACCATCTTGAAAAGGCGCTGTATCTGGCGCTGCACGGCCGCGGCGGCCCGGTCTGGCTGGATATCCCGCTCGACGTGCAGGCGGCCCGGATCGACCCGGAAACGCTCAGGCGGTTTGACCCGGCGGAGGCGCAAACACAGGAGGTTCCCGTTTATGATCCCGCGTTGACGGAGCAGATCCTCGAAAGGATCGCCGCGGCAAGACGGCCCGTGGTGCTCGCCGGCAGCGGCGTGCGTCTTTCCGGCGCGCACGACGTGTTTATAAAGGCCGTCGGTAAGCTGGGCGTCCCCGTGGCCACGGCGTGGAACGCGCACGACGCGCTGCACAATGCGCACCCGCTCTATTGCGGCAGACCCGGTACCATCGGTACGCGCGGCGGCAACTTTGTCGTGGAAAACAGCGACCTGCTGCTCGTGCTCGGCTGCCGACTCAACATCCGCCAGATCGGCTACCATTACAGGAATTTTGCAAAAAACGCGTATAAGATCGTTGTGGACATCGACCGCAATGAGCTGCAAAAGCCCACGGTGCGGCCCGACCTGCCCGTTTGGGCCTGCGTTTCCGACGTGATGCGGGCCATCGCGGGATCCGATTACCGGAAAAATCCCGCGCACGCGCGCTGGCTTGCATGGTGCCGCGCAATCAACGCAAAGTATCCGGCCGTACTGCCGAGCTATTATGACGCGCCGTCGCCCATGAACCCCTACGCGTTTATGAACGAACTGTTCAAGGCGCTGCCGGAGGACGAGGTTGTGGTGACCGGAAACGGCAGCGCATGCGTGGTGTCGTTCCAGGCGGCGGATATCAAAAAGGGACAGCGCCTGTTTACCAACTCCGGCTGCGCGGCGATGGGCTACGGGTTCCCGGCGGCCATCGGCGCGTGCGTGGCGCGCGGCAACCGGCGGGTCGTGTGCATCGACGGCGACGGCAGCTTCCAGATGAATTTGCAGGAGCTGCAAACCGTTGTGTACAATGGGTTTGATCTCAAGATCATCTACCTCAACAACAACGGGTACCATTCCATCCGCCAGACGCAGACCAACCTGTTTCAACCGCCGCTTGTCGGCGTGTGTTGCGGCAACGGACTCAGCTTTCCGGATATGGAAAAGCTCGCGTATGCCTATGGAATCCCCTATGTACGCATCTCGGACATCCGTGACGCGCCGGCGCGGCTTCGCGCGGCGCTCAATACGGCGGGCCCCGTTCTCTGCGAGGCCGTGCTGGACGAGCGGCAGTTTTTTGCGCCCAAGCTTTCCAGCAAAGTGCTGCCCGACGGCCGGATCGTGTCGCCGCCCATCGACGACATGTACCCGTTTCTGGACCGGGACGAATATTTACGCAACAAGGATGTGGAAAACCTATGACGCAGACAATGGAACATGCAAAAAAAACCATCAGCATCCTCATCCCCTGCTTTAATGAGGAGGAGAACGTCGCGCCAATGGCCGAGGCCGTGACGGCGGTCATGTCGGAGCGGCTGCCGCAATATGCTTATGAGCTGGTGTTCATCGACAACTGCTCGAACGACCGCACGCGTGACCACCTGCGCCTCCTCTGTACGGCGGACAGGCGCGTCAAGGCCATTTTTAACGCCAAGAACTTCGGGCAGTTCAACTCGCCCTACTACGGCATGTGCCAGGTAAGCGGGGACTGCGTGGTCACGCTGTGCTGCGATTTTCAGGATCCGGTGGAGCTGATCCCGACGTTTGTTGAAAAGTGGGAGCAGGGCTACAAGATCGTCTCCGGCATCAAGAAAACCAGCAGGGAAAACACATTTTTCCGCGCGCTGCGCTCGCTGTATTATAAACTCATCCGCAGGATGAGCAGCGTCGAGCAGATTGAGCATTTTACGGGCTTTGGCCTGTATGACCGGGAGTTTGTGGAGATTCTGAAAAAGCTTGACGACCCGACGCCGTTTCTGCGCGGCATCGTGGCCGAGCTGGGCTATAAGCGCTGCGACGTACCCTATGAGCAGCAGCGCCGCCGTGCGGGCAGAACGCACAACAACTTCTACACCCTCTATGACGCGGCCATGCTCAGCGTGACCAGCTATACAAAGATCGGGCTGAGGGTTGCGACCATCGCGGGCTTTGTGCTCTCCGGCTTTAGCATTCTGATCGCCGTTGTGTATACGGTTATGAAGCTGTGCATGTGGGACCAGTTCCCCGCGGGGATCGCGCCGCTGTTGATCGGCGTGTTTGTGTTCGGCTCGGTGCAGCTGTTCTTTATCGGCTTTCTGGGCGAATATATCCTGAGCATCAACACGCGGGTGATGCACCGCCCGCTGGTCATTGAGGAGGAGCGGCTGAATTTTGACGGCGGCGGGGAAGGGAACGCGGAGGAATAAACATATCCCGCCGCGTGGATGCGCAGACTATGTAAGCAAGGCGGAAAAACCGCCCGCCATCCGAAGAACGTGCGGGGAACGCCCCCGCGAAAGGAGACCGATCCAATGAAAACGCGCAGGGAGATCGACCCGGCATATCAATGGAAGCTCGACGCCGTCTTCCCGGACGATGCGGCGTGGGAGGAGGCGTTTGTGGGCGCTGAAAAGCTTGCGGAGGACTTTTTAAGACATGCAGGCAAGCTGAATCAAAGCGCCGACGCATTGTTTGACGCGCTGAGCGAGCAAAGCGCGCTCGAGCGGCGGCTTGAGCGGCTGTACGCCTATGCGTTTTTGCATAAATCCGAGGATAACGGCAACGCGGCCTATCAGGGCATGACCGACCGCGCGATGCAGCTGTATGTGGAGGCCGCGTCCAACAGCGCGTTCTTCGTGCCGGAGGTGCTGGCCATCCCGGGCGAGACGCTGCGGGAGTGGGCGGAGGAGGCGCGCTTTGCCCCGTTCCGGTTTGCGCTGTACGATATCGACCGCGGCCGCCCGCACACGCTTTCCGCGCCCGAGGAGCGGCTCATGGCGATGGCGGAGGAGCCGCTTTCCGGGCCGGACAATATCTTTACCATGCTTTCCGACGTGGATATGACGTTTGGCAGGGTCGTTGACGGCGACGGCGCCGAGGTGGAGCTGACCCACGGCAGCTACGGCAGGCTGATGCAAAGCGCAGACCGCCGCGTGCGGCGCGACGCGTACCTTGGCATGTACGGCGCGTATCGGAAGTTTGGCAACACCGTTGCCGCAACATATTCGGCTTCCGTCAAGGCCGACGTGTTCCGCGCAAGGGCGCATCGCTTCCCCGGCGCACTCGAGGCCGCGCTGTTTGCAAACGACGTGCCCACGGCGGTATACGACCAATTGATTTCAGCCGTGCATGAAAAGCTGCCCGTGTTGCAAACGTATCTAAAGTTGCGCAAGCGCATGCTTGGGCTCGACCAGCTTGAGATGTACGACCTGTACGTGCCCATCGTCTCCGACTGCGACGAGCGCATGCCGTATGCGGCCGCGCAATCGCTTGTACGCGAGGCGCTCGCCCCGCTTGGGGAGGGATATCAAAAGCTGCTCGACGAGGCGTACCGGGACGGATGGATCGACGTTTACGAAACGCCGGGCAAAACAAGCGGCGCGTTTTGCGACAGCGTGTACGGCACGCACCCGTACGTGTTGCTCAACTACCAGGACCGCATGGAGGACGCGTTTACGCTGGCGCATGAGCTGGGCCACGCCATGCACTCGTACCATTCTGACGCGGCGCAGCCGTATGAGCTGTCGCGCTACAGCATCATGGTCGCGGAGGTGGCCTCCACGGTCAACGAAACGCTCCTGACGCGTTACCTGCTCAACACCGAAAAGGATCAATGGAAGCGCGCCTACTACCTCAACCATTTTCTTGAGCAGTTCCGCACGACCTGCTACCGTCAGACGATGTTTGCCGAATTTGAGCGCAAGGCGCACGAGATGGCCGGGCGTGGCGAGCCGCTGACGGTGGAGAGCCTCGGCGCCGTATACCGCGCGCTCAACGAGCAATATTATGCGGGCGTGCACGTAGACGACAACATTGCGTGCGAGTGGATGCGCATTCCGCATTTTTACAATGCGTTCTACGTCTACCAGTACGCCACGGGCCTCTGCACGGCGGTCAAGCTTGCCGACGACGTGCTGCATGGCGGCGCGCTGGAGCAATATCTTGCGTTCCTTGCCGGCGGCGGCAGCGACTATCCCATTGCGCTGCTTAAAAAGGCCGGTATGGACCTGACCGGGCCGGAGGGCGTCCTTGCCGCGCTGGACGAGTTTGAACGCTGCGTGGAGGAGCTTGCGGGGCTGCTTGAACAGGCCGCTTCAAGCAGCCCAGCTTGATGGGAACGCGCGGGTTGCGCGGGATTTTTCATGCGGCCGGCCAACTCGGGCGGCTGCGCGGTTACAACCATGGGAAAGCGGTGTTTTCCCATGGAAGCGCGGCAGGCTGCCTTCCGCGCATATGCGCTTTCGGGCAATCAACCGCCGCCGGTATGGGCGGGCGATCGTACAAGCCGCCCTTGCCCATGACGGAAGCATTTATTTTGGGCGGGCGATGAGGACGGATGGAATTGCACACCGCCGTTTCATTGTCGGGTTTGCCGTTTTCGTGAAGGGATTGACGGCGCAATCCGGATAGACCCCTGTTTTGACACGCTGCCGGGCTTGCCGAGCGGGTGAAAAGCAACACATGGAGGGAGCAGATGACGCAGAATCGATATGAGGCCCGGCTGCTTGCGCGCGTTTGCGCCATACCTGGGCGGACATGGGCCGCGGCTTGCGCGGCGCTGGCCGTCGGCGTTTTGGCGCACCTTGCCGCGCTGACCGGCCTGATTGTCAACGGCGACAGCATGGCGCCCGTGGTTTCCGGCCAATGGCTGCTGACGCAGGGGAAGTGGGCGAACGGCTTTTTTGCGGATATGCGCGGGACCGTCAATCTGACCATTGTGACCGGGCTGATCTCCCTGCTCTGGCTTGCGCTTTCGGCGGGGCTTACGGCGTCCTCGCTCGATATAAAAAGCCCGGTGCTCAGCGCGCTCTGCGGGGCGATGATGGCAACCTTTCCCTCGGTGGTCTGCACGTTTTTGTACAATGCGCCGGACATCTTTTTTTTCGCGCTGCTGCTGTCCGTCTGCGCGGTGTATGTGACAAGGCGGCACCGCTTTGGCTTCGTGCCGGGCGCGCTCCTTTTGGCCCTGTCAATCGGCGTGTACCAGGCGTATGTCGGGATGGCGGCGGGCCTGTTCCTGCTTGCCGCGCTGTGCGATTTGCTTGCGGGCAAAAAGCCCGTCCGGCGGACGCTGCTTGCCGGCTGCAAGTATATCGGCGTGCTGCTCGCCGGCGTATTGCTTTACTATCTGGCGCTGCAGGCGGTGCTTACCGCAAAGGGCGGCGCGCTGCAGGCGTATCGCGGCATCGACCATATGGGCGAGTTTACGGTTTCCTCGTTGGCCGGGGCGGCTGTGGCGGCGTATAAGAAGGTGCTGTATTTCTTTGCGCGCGACCAATACGGCGTAATCGGCAGCAACACGGGCGCGGCAATGTATCGATCAACGCTTGGCATTGGCGCGGCGCTGTTTGCCGTGCAGGCCGTTCGCACGCGGCTGTATGCGCGCCCGGGCGCGCTACTTTTGACGTTGCTGCTGGCCGGGCTGATGCCGCCGGCCGTTCACGCGGTCGCGATACTGGGCCAAAACGCGGAGACGCACTGGCTGATGATCTATGCGTTTGTGCTGGTATTTGTCGCCATGCTCAAGCTGGCGGACCTGTGCGCGCAGCCCATTGACGGGGCCGGAGGAGCCCCCGCATCCGGCGCAAAAGGGGACGCGGTGCGCTTTGCCTGCAAGGCCGTGCCCGCGCTGCTGAGCGTTATGCTCGTTTGCAGCTGGTATCTGATTACCACGCAGAACTATGCCCGCATGCGTCTTTCTTACGAGGGCGCGTTCGGTACGGCAAGCGTGATTGCCGCGGGCGTGCTTGCGCAGCCGTCCTTTTCCGGGGAAACGCCGGTGGCCATGATCGGCGGCATCACGGAGGAACGCGCTGATTTCCGGTATCTGGACAATTTCACGGGCAGCTTTGACAAGGACTATCTGTTCAACAGCTGGGTTGTGCAAAATATGATTACGCGCTATGTGCAGGTGGAGATGCGGTTCGTAAGCGTTGGGGAAAAGGAGCGGCTGCTGAAAACGCAGGCGTTTGCCGACATGCCCGCATATCCGGACAACGGCTATATTGGGGAAATCGACGGCATCATCGTCGTCAAGCTTGCAGAGGACGAGCCCGTCATTTTCGGCTGAACCTGAAAAAGAAAAATCCATCCGGGCCGCGCGGAAGCTGTTTCCGGGCGGCCCCGGTTTTTTGCGGGATGGGGGATCAACGCAGCCGTTGCGGGCGGGCCGGGCACTGTTTATACGCGCGAACGCTGAAGCGCGGTATTCCGGCATATTTTTTCGCCGTACTTCCGGCCAAAGCGACTTGCCCGGCAAAAATCAGCCGGAACCCCACGTCTGACCCATTTAGACGGCGCCTAGAGAACGACCTCCTGCATGTTTTGCGCATCGTCCACGGGGTGCGCGGCAAGAAAACGCTCCACCTGAGTGACGCAGCGCCCGATATGGGCCGGCGGGTCCAGTTCGGCCGTCAATTCGGCAAGGGACAGCGGAAACGCCGCGTCTTCGGCCAGGCGCCCGACCAGATCGCAGGGCGCGCCCCGCCGCATCGCCGCACGGCTCTGCATGGAATGCCTGCGGATGATCTCATGGCACGCCTGCCGGTCGCCGCCGGCCCGAACCGCGGCCATAAGCATGTTTTCAGTGGCCAGAAAGGGCAGCTCGTCGGAGAGCGCGCGCGCAATGGCCGCTTCGTTGACCACGAGACCCGCGGTCACGTTGGCCATCAGCCTTAGCAGCGCGTCGGCGGCAAGGAACGCCTCGGAAAGAACCAGCCTGCGGTTGGCCGAATCGTCGAGCGTCCGCTCAAGCCACTGCACGCCGGCCGTCAGCGGCGCGTTTTGCGCGAGCGTCATGACATAGCGCGCCAGCGAACAGATGCGCTCGCAGCGCATGGGGTTGCGCTTGTAAGCCATTGCCGAAGAGCCGACCTGGCCCGTTTCAAACGGCTCAAAGATCTGCCCGTCGTGCTGCAGCAGGCGGATGTCGTTGGCAAACTTGGACGCGCTTTGCGCAACCGACGAGAGCGCGCTCAGGATGCGGCTGTCCAGCTTGCGCGGGTAGGTCTGGCCGGAAACCTCATAGCGGCGGTCAAACCCGAAATCGTCCGCAATCATTTCATTAAGCGCGTCCACCTTGTCCGCATCGCCGTCAAACAGGGCGACAAAGCTTGCTTCCGTACCCGTTGCGCCGCGGCAGCCGAGGAACCGCATGGATTGCAACGCGTCGGAAAGCTCCTCGCCGTCGAGCACGAGGTCCTGCATCCACAGGCACGCGCGCTTACCGACGGTCACGGGCTGCGCGGGCTGGTAGTGCGTGTAGCCAAGCGTCGGCAGCGCCTTGTAGCGCGCGGCGAACGCGGCAAGGTGAAACTGCACCGCGCGCACGCCGTTTTGTATCAATCCGAGCGCATCGCGCAGGATGATCAGGTCGGCGTTGTCGGTAACATAGCAGCTTGTCGCGCCGAGATGGATGACGCCCTTTGCATTGGGACAGGCCAGCCCGTACGCGTAAACGTGCGCCATGACGTCGTGCCGGATTTCCCGCTCCTTTTGCGCCACGGCCCCATAGTCGATGTCGTCCGTATGAGCGGCAAGCTCCGCAACCTGCGCCCCGGTAATGGGCAGGCCGAGCGCGCGCTCCGCCCTTGCCAGGCTGACCCAGAGCCTGCGCCATGTGGAGTAGCGCGTGTCGGGCGAAAACAGCCGAAGCATCCCGTCGGAAGCATAGCGCGCGGCCAGCGGACTCTCGTAGCGGTCGGTCATGCGTTTGTTACCTCCGGTTGAGAATGATCGCGTCGCGGTCGGCGCCCACGGAAACATACGTGATGGGACAGCCGATGCGCGCTTCAATGAAGTTTACGTAATCGCGCGCGGCCCGGGGCAGCGCGTCAAACGTACGGCAGCCGCTGATGTCGCACCGCCAGCCGGGCAGCTCGGTGAACACAGGCTTGGCGCGGCCGATGACCGCGGGGAACGGGAATTCGTCCGTAAGCGCGCCGTCCACCTCGTATTGCGTGCACACGGGAATCGTATCCATATACGACAGGATGTCCATCTTGGTCAGCGCAACGTCGGTCGCGCCCTGCATGGCCACGCCATAGCGGGTTGCGACGATGTCCATAGGCCCCACGCGCCGCGGCCGTCCGGTTGCCGCGCCGTATTCGCCGCCGGCCTCGCGCAGGCGCTCCGCATCCTCGCCAAACCATTCGGCGGTGAACGGTCCCTCGCCCACACAGGTGGAATACGCCTTGACCACGCCGACGACCGTATCGATCCTTGCGCCCGGCATGCCGGAGCCGATGGGCGCGTAGGCAGCCAGCGGCGTGGAGGACGAGGTGTAGGGGTAGATGCCGAAATCCACGTCCCGCAGCACGCCGAGCTGCGCCTCAAAGAGGATGTTCTTTTTGCCGTCGAGCGCACGCAGATAGTTCCCCGTGTCGCAGATGTAGGGCTTGAGCGCGTCGCCATAGGCATGCAGCCAGTCCATCAGCTCTTTGCGCGTGTAGGTCTTGCCGCCGTATACGTTCTTGAGCGTCAGGTTCTTCCATTCCAGAATGCCGGCAAGCCGCTTTTCGAGATACTCCGGGCAAAACAGCTCGCCGAGCATAATGGTCTTTTTCATATATTTATCGCCATAAACGGGCGCAATGCCGCGCTTGGTCGAGCCGTATTTGGCATCCTTGAGGCGCGCTTCCTCGAGCACATCCTGGTCGCGGTGATAGGGAAAAACAATCGCCGCGCGGTCGCTGATCTTCAGGTTTTCCGGCGAAATGGGCACGCCTGCGGCGCGTATCTGCACGAGCTCCTCAAGCAGCTTTTCCGGGTCGACAACCGTGCCGTTGCCCAGGATATTGACCACGTTTTTGCGGAAGATGCCCGAGGGTACGAGGTGCAGCGCAAATTTACCGAACTCGTTGATAACGGTATGTCCGGCGTTGTTGCCGCCCTGATAGCGCACGACCACGTCGAAGTCCTGCGCGATGAGGTCGACCATGCGGCCCTTTCCCTCGTCGCCCCAGTTGATGCCTACGATTGCGCAGTTAGCCATGAAACAGTTCCTCCTTTTATCCGATGATCCAATCTTCAGTTTGATACAGGCAGCCGCCATGCGCGTCCGCCGCAACGATGGCGGGGAAATCGCGCACCGTCAGCGCATATACGGCCTCCGCGCCCAGCTCGGGGAACGCGGCCGTCCGGCACGCGGTCACGCACGAGGCGTACAGCATGCCCGCGCCGCCCGTAGCGGCAAAGTACACGGCGCGGCCGCGCATATGCGCGAGCACGCTCCGGCAGCGCGATCCCTTCCCGATAAAAGCCGTGATGCCGTAATCGATCAAAGCGGGCGTATAAACGTCCATGCGCTTCGACGTAGTGGGGCCGCATGGGCCGACGACCTCGCCCGGCGCGGCAGGGCAGGGCCCGGCATAGTAGACGCAGCTTCCCTTTTCAATGGGCAGCGGCGCGCCGCTTTCCAACAGGGCGATAAAACGCGCGTGCGCCGCGTCACGCGCGGTATACAGCGTGCCGTTCAGCCGTACGACGTCGCCCGCATGCAGCGACAAAACGGCGCAGGGGGAAAGCGGAAGCTCCAGGATTGAAATCATGCTACAGCACCCCCTCTGCGTGGCGGCAGGCATGGCATTGCAGGTTGATAGCCACAGGCAGCCCCGCAAGATGCGTCGGCTGCTCGGCAATGTGCACAGCAAGCGCGGTGGTGCGTCCGCCGAGGCCCATTGGCCCGATCCCCGTTGCATTGATGCGCATAAGCGCCGCCGCCTCCAGCGCGCGGACGGACGCTTCGCCGGGCTGCCCCAGAGGCCGCAGGAGCTGGCGCTTTGCAAGCAGCGCCGCGGACTCCATCGTGCCGCCGATCCCCACGCCCACAACCACGGGCGGGCAGGCGCAGGCGCCTGCCCGCGCCGCCGTTTGCACGATGATCTCCAGAATACCCGGCACGCCGTCGGCCGGGGTCAGCATGGCGATACGGCTCATATTCTCGCTGCCAAAGCCCTTGGGCGCGACACTCAGCCGCAGCCGGTCTCCCGGAATGAACCGTACATGGACGGTGGCGGGCGTGTTGTCAAGCGTATTGGCGCGCGCGAGCGCCGAAAGCATGGATTTGCGCAGATATCCGCCCGTATAGGCGCGCCGCACGCCCTCGTCGACAGCCGCATACAGATCGCCGTCGATGTGCACGTCCCGGCCGACGTCGGCAAACACCACCGCAAGCCCCGTGTCCTGGCAGATGGGGCGCATCGCATCGCGCGCAAGGCGCTGGTTGATCAGAAGCTGCTCCAGCGTGGCGTATGCAGGGCTGCCGGGCGCCTCGGCCGCAAGCGCGGCGGCGAGCGCGGACGCGACGTCCGCGGGGAGCACGCAGCACGCGCGCACGCACAGCGATTCCACCAGCGCCGAAATGGCCTCCGGCAAAATGTCCCGCATGCGCCTGCCTCCTTTTTTAAGAAAAATGGAAAACGGCGCGTTGCCGTGCCGTTTTATACAACTGTTATTATTGCACATTACCGGATGGATTGCAATCCATTTGTGCGATTTTGTGCGTTGTACGTTTCCAGGCGGATGAGTGCGGAGAAAGGCGCTCCGCCCCGCCGCGATGGGCGCGGCATTCTTTAATAGTATGTTTCATAAAGCGGAACCACGCGGTCGGCGGCGCCATGCGCAATTTTACCCGCGATGGTATGTCTGTCTCCGATATAGCTGTACTCCGCAAGCACGTTATAACGGTCGTTCCTCGTTCCGGCCGCCAATCGGTTTTCCCCGATCCACTTTGCCGGCGGAAAATCCTTTCGCACTTCGAAGCGGCTCGTTATACGCTCCCGCTTCTGACCCTCCTCCAAGTCAAACACGGACGTTCCCAGGAGTGCATACGGCTCCCCTATGCAATCGAGGATCGTGGGCAAAACGTCCATCTGTGCGGCCGGCGCATGCCGAACCTCGTGCTGTTCGCGCGTCTGATGCGGCTCCTTAATAAAAAGAATGATCTGCGGTTCGGCAGGGCCGTTCCCATGATCGGCGGAAAGGATAATGGTTGCGCTGTCATAGACGCCCAATTCCTTCATTTGCCGCAGATACTCGGCGATTGCCACAAGATACCCCCGCGTTTGCGTGACCATATCCGTTTCATGGCCCGCAGGGAGACCGTTCGCAGCCAGAACATGCGGAGTGTGCGCGCCTTCCAAATGATACCAGGCAAAATAATTCTGATTATCGGATGTGCATAACCCCTGCTCCAGAAGACCGCTCAAAAATTCATGATCTGTTGCAAGCGGCGTCACGTCGCCTCTGGCCGCCCGGGTAATCGCGTTAATCTGCTCCGTCGTCGTCCAAAACGCCGCTTTTGCGCAAAGCGGCATGTAGCGATAGGCAGATACCTTCACGATTTCTAAAAGAAGCGGCAGGGTCAGCCGAATCGGCGCATTCGTTACGTTGTCCACCTTGCCAAGCAGATTCTCCGCATCAATTGCAGCATAGTTATCATCCACAAACAGGTTGCATTTAAAACGTCTTCTTTTCAACGTCCCGTAAAAAGCAGTGGCGCTTTTCCCCTTCCAAGCTTTCTTGGTATAACGCAAAGCGGAAATCTGAGGATCATACTCCGCTCCCGAAAGCATCGCCGCCAGCGATGGGAATGTAAGATGATATCTTTGCGACGTATTGTCAAAATAGACAAAGTCCTTGAACTCCGCGTTGGTTTCCGGATATTGCTCCATCACCCGTTCCATTGTCGTATTGCTCAGCTGGTCAAGCGTAAACACCACAATGTTTTCTTTGGACGAAACCGTGAAGGTTTCCGCTCCGTCCAAGACATACCGTGAACCCTCCTGCACCCCTCCCCCAATCATCGTCAGCAGCGCGGTAAGCTGCATGGCAATGATCGCCATTGAAGTATATACTGCGAATTTTACATAATGCTTAAAGAAGAGGCGGTTGGCAATCAGCTGCGCGATGACCGCAAGCAGCCATCCCATTCCGCCCAGAATCGCCGCCGTTGAGTAATTCCCCCAAGCTATGGCCGTTCCATCCAGCCGCCCTAAATTCAGCCGATCAAACGTGCCTTGAAAATACGTGGCGATTGTCAATCCAAATGCCAGGCAGAGGAACAGCCGGAAGGCCTCGGCGTTCATAAGCCCGACCGGAAGCGCAAGCGACAGCGCCGCACAAACGGAAACGCCCAGCAGAACAAACCAGAAATCCCGGCTTTGGATATACAGGTATGCGCCGTTTTCCAGCACGATATCCACCGGTCCGAAGAAAACCACGGTAAAAAACAGCGAAAATAATACCAGCGCCATCTGGAAATAGCGCTTCCAGCAGAACGCCGGCCGCCGCGGCGCATCCGCCGCCGTCCCGCCTGCGGCTTGCAAGCAGGCTGCCGTTATGACGGTATAGATATTCAGCCAGCAAATCAAAAACAGCAGCGTCAGCATACTCAGCAGCAGCCCGGTCTTAACCGGCGCCGACAGCGCAATGCCGTCATAAATACCGGCCAACTTGCCATACCGCCCGCTATGGCTAAATATGACGGCAAAATATTTATGATAGAATAACGCGGTCAGCCCGCCGGCAATCAGCAATGCGGCGGCCGCCCGTATCCCGGCCCCGACCGTTCTCAGCCGAAACACAAATGCCTTTTCCATTCCGTCCTTGCGGCGCCGCATCACAAGCTGCCATTCGACAATCAAAACCAGAACGAAAGCCAGCATGGAATTGATCCACGAATAAGTATAGCCCTTCAAAAACAGAGAAGCGACTGCAATCGTCAGAACCAAGCAGGATGCGTATACAGCGATCAAAAAAAACGAATTCGCGCGCCTTGTTTTCCCGTGTCCGAATGTTCGCCCTTTCATTGGATTCCCCCACCGCATTTTATTTGTATCATTTGCGTGTCGCAATCAAAAATAAGCCATCCTTTGCATTTTTATCTATTCTACATAACTACCGAAAAATGCGCAAGCTAAGCAAGCGCATTTGTGCTTTCATAATCCGTTTGTATGATTTGGTGTGTTACGCTTTGATAAACGCCCGGCGCAGGGTTAAATCTCAGCAAGCACGCCGTGCACGACAAAGCGGGAATCCTCGCCCGCGTCGAAATCGGAGCAGGTGACCAGGGCGACAAGCTTTGCGTCGGAGGCAATGGTCATGTCGGACTCGATGAGCGATTTTTCGCGTACGCCGTTGATGAACATGGCGCGCGTCGAATCGTTTTCAAACCATGTTGGATAATTCGACATGGCGGGGGAGGCCGTATGCGCGGCGAATATGTCGATGCGGTAGTTCTTCTGCGCGGTATACAGGTACAGCGTGGGATGCTCGGCAAAATAGCTCTGGTTGCGGTATTCCATCAGGGAACCGAACATGGAGCCACGTTCTATCGGGTTGCCGTAAAGCATGATCTGCGCGTCGACAAACTCCGCAGTGTTGCGGCAGTCGAGAAAGATCGCGCCGTTCTTATCGCGCTTACCCAGCTCGTTGCGCTCCATATAATACTCGTTGTCGAGCGTTTGCACCACGGGGTAGCTGATCGGCGTTCCGGCGGAATACAGCCACGCCACGGCGGGAACGCCCTCCCTGGTTAGCGCGGAAAAATCCACGCTCTGCGGATGCCCGTCGGAAGAGACGGTGAGTTTGTCCAGATGCGGCTGCTCCGCACTTTTGGCGGGTGGAGCGGCATGGTCGTCCTCCGTGCCGGGCGCGGGCTGTGTAAGCCCGGAATTTGCCTGCGCGGAGGCGGGCGCGCCGGCGCCGCCGCGGCCGGAAAGGGATACGGAAAGCCACACTAGGGCGGCGACCAGCCCGATAAGCAGCATGCCGTCGAGAATCAAAATCAGTTTTTTCTGCCTGCCGATACGGCGGGATTTTTTTCGTTTTTTCTGCTCCATAGTACCAACCTGACTGCGGCGGGACTCCGCCGCCGTTTCGGATTGCCGGTTAACGGCAAACACAAGGTGCGCGTTTCGCAAATCAGGGGCCGCCCGAAACGGACGCCCCAGCTGTCAAAAAGCCCTCCGCAGAGAGAATTCTCAATCATGGGCAAGGACGGCGTGTACGTCCATAACCCATACTTTGGACGTTTTGCCGCCCGGGAACGCGCGGCGCAAGAGGCAAAACGTGGTTGTCCCGTCAAAAAACGCAGTTTTTTGACGGCCTCAGGGGCTGCCCGAAACGGGCAACCCCTGAGGCTTGGCTGGCCGGCCGGGTCAGTTCACTTTCACGAACTGGCCGCTGACATAGCCGGTTGCGCTCTTGTACTCGATAATGTACCAGGTGCCGCCGGTGCTGTCGGTCTTCGTTCCGGTATAGACGAACGTCTCGTTGAGGTAGGCCAGCCCCAGTTTGGAGTTCGACGTCCCGGCGCCGCTGCGCACATTGACGCTGTTTTGGCAGTTGGTGATGGTGATCGTCTTGCTCGCAGTCGGGGTCGGCGTCGGCGTCGTGCCCGGAGCCGGTGTGGCCGCGCCGACGGCGCCCGAGGAGACGTAGCCCGCCGAGGTCTCCTTTGCATTGAGGTAACGGGACCAGATCCAGGCCGTCGTGGTGGCGTTGTACTGGATCTTGAACCAGTTGCCGGACCGGTCGAGCACCTTATAGGTATCGCCCAGGTACGCATATCCAACCAGGGAGGCCGAACCGCTGGCCGAGCTGCGCACGTTGACCCTGCGCGAACAGTTGACCACCGTGCCGGTGGAGTAGACCTTCGTCACCACGTTGACCGTGATGGAGATGGACTTTATGCCGGCCTTGGCCGTGATTACGGTGGATCCAACGGTGAGGCCGCCGACCCTGCCCTTTTCATCCACGGAGGCGACCGACGGGTTGCTGCTTGTCCAGGTGATCTTTTCGGTGGCGTTGGCCGGGGTCACGCTTGCCGTCAGCGTGGTCGTGTCGTTGAGCAGCAGGTCGAACGACGAGAGGTTGAGCGCAAGGCCCGTGACCGGTATCTTGGCGGTGACGACCACAACGCAGTCGGCATAGCGCGCGCTGGCGTCGTTGCTGGTTGCGGTGATGACCGCGCTGCCGCCGCCCGTACCGGTGACGACGCCGTCTGCGTCGACCGTGGCAACGTTGGTGTTGCTGCTTGTCCAGGTTACACCCCTGGCGGAGACGTTGGTCGGGTAGACCGTTGCCGTCAGGGTTTCGCTTTCATCCTCCACGAGGGCCAGCGTCTGCTTGTTGAGCACAACGGCCGACGAGATGATGGTGGTGACCGATACTGCGCAGGCCGCGCGTTTACCGCTGCCGTCGTTGGCGGTGGCGATGATGACCGCGCTGCCCTCGGAAACGCCGCGCACCTTGCCCTTTGCGTCAACGGTGGCGACCGACGCGTCCGTGGACTCCCAGGAGACGCTCTGCGTGGTGGCCGTCGCCGGCGTATAGTAGATGGAAAGCGCCGTGCTGTCGCCTACGCCAAGCGTGGCGGAGGTACGGTTGAGGTTGATTTCGCTGAGCAGCACCGACTGCTTGACCGTGACCACGCAGGTCTTGTAGATCTCGGGGTTGGAGTTGGAGGACGCCATGATGGTCGCCGTTCCAAGCATATTGGCCGTAATTACGCCTTCGCTGTCGACCGAGACGATGCTGCTGTTGGAGCTTGTCCAGTTGATCTTCTTATCGGTGGCGGCCTCGGGGTACAGCCGCGCGGTCAGCTTTGAACTGGCCAGGCGGTAGAGCGTCAGCTCGTTGGGGTACATTGTCATGGAAAACACGCCGATGGGCATCACCGTGATGGTACAGCTTGCCTCAAAGGGGCCGACGGAGCCGCTCGCCTGATATACGGCGGCGCCGGTCACGACAATCTTGCGGTCGGTATACTTGAGCACCTCGACCACACCGGTGGTCTCGTCCACCTTGACGTAGAACTCGGCGTTTTGGGGCTCGAGAGCGTCCTCAAACGCGACCGACCAGCGCATCGTCGTATCCGCGTTGTTGGGCGAATAGATCGACGGGTACAGGGTCAGCTTGTTGCCGACATAGAGGCTTGCCTCGGACTTGTTGAGCGCATCCAGCTTGGCGATGGGGACAATGCCGCCGACGTCGTCGTATACGGTGACCTCCAGAACCGCCTTGGGCTCGGCGGTGCCGCGCGTATAGAACTTGAACGTCGTTACGCCGATGGAGCGCGGCGACAGCTTATAGCTCAACGGACTGGCCGGATCCGGCACGGAAATGGCCGCCACGGTCGAATCCTCGTTGGTGTGGCTGATCGCGGCCGCGGCAAGCTTATCGTTGGTAAAGCCCGGCACGACGACGTCGAACGATCTGGCCGCGCCCAGCGCGCTGTAGCCAATCCTCCAGGAATAGGTCGGGTAGGTGCCCGCGCCGGTGCTGCCCGGCTCAACCTCGCTGGCATACACGAAGTTTTCAAGGGTCAGGCCGCCGGTCGCGCCGTCGCGCACCTCGATCCAGATGAAATCCCTTTCGTTGGTGTCGACATACGTCATCTTGGTCGGCTTGCCGTTGGAATCAAGCTGGTTTTCATCATAGCATTCAATTGCCAGCTGCATATAGCGGCCGGTGATGTTGCCGCCGCCGTCGCGCGTAACGCGGTATCCCTTCCTGCCGTCGGCCGCCGCCTGCTCGATTTCAGCGGGGGCGGGAATCCGCGTCGGGTTGTCGCCGTCAAGCGCGTTGTAGGCAATCAGGCTGTATTCATCCTGATTGAGCTCACGGGCGCTGTAGTAGGTGCCCGTCTGATGGTCCGCGGAAACCAGGGTGACGACCAGACCGTCCTTGTTGATAGCGGTCGTCTTCTCGCCCGCATAATAAATCGGGGAGTTGAGCACGTTGTTGGGCGTGTAGGACGCGACGTACTCAGGACGGTTGGAGTATACCTGAATGCGGGTGTTTTCGGTGTTGAGCACGCGGATGGTATCCGCCATCTTGGTGCCGTTGACATAGAACGTAATCAACAACTCGTATTCGCCGACGGTCGTGAAGCAGCCGTAAGCGTCGGTTACAACCTCCGTCGTACCGGGCTTGACCACCTGGCAGACGAGCTGGCTGTTGTCGACCACCACGCCCTGACCCTCGCGGTTGGGGTAGTAATAGACCACCATTGTATCCTTACGGAAGTACTCGAGCAGCGCATAATGACGAATCGGCTCGCTGATCATCTGGATGTACGCGCCGGTGTAGATATAGTCATGATTCGCGCTGGACTGGTAGTTGGCCGTTACCCATGCGTTGGCGCTGCCCATCTGCACCGTGATGCGCTCGGTGGTCGGATGATTCATCTCAACGTCCACGTTGTTGACGGTCATTTTCAGGCCGGGGGTGTGCGTCCAGTAGTTGAACTTTGTGCCGCCGGTAGGCGTCTGCGCGGTGAGCGTGATGTATTCACCCGGACGCAGCGTATAGGTTTCCACCCTGCCGCTGTTGACATAACGCTTAACGGTGAGCGTATAGGTTCTCCAGACGGTTTCGACATTCACGTCCTCGGCGGGCATGCTGAACGTCCCGTTGCTCGCGGTTACGCGCGTGGAGTTGGAATGCCACTTGGAGAAAACGTACGTGCCGTCGTTGCCCGCGGGCGCGACGGGGGTGAGCTTGACCGTCGTGCCGGGCGAGACATACCAGTAATCGACCCGGTTGCCGTTGATGGTTTCGGTCTTGTATTTTACAGGATCAGGCTCCTCGCTGTTGGCCTTGGTATAGGTAAACGTGGCGTTGGTCAGCCGCAGCGTGGTCAGATAGACCGGCGTAAGTGTGACCGAATGCGCGGGCATGTCGAATGAAATCGGGTTTTTCGTCAGATCGCGCGCAGAAACCTCGGCGCTGGTGGGTTCGATATCCCAGCGGACAAAATGATAGCCGTTGTTGGTCGCGGCGGCGGTGGCGGTGGCCCTTGCGCCGCGGATATAATAGGTTGTGGTCGCGTTCCCGGCCGCGTCCTTTACAATCAGGGGGTACTGCTTGCCAACGGAGACCGCGGTGGTCTGGGCGGGCATGGTAAACGTATACTCGCGCGCGTTTCCAGCCTGTACGACCCCGTCGATCTCCCACGAATAGTAACCGGCCTCCGTGGTTGCGCGCACGGTTACGGTTTCACCCGCCGCGACATAGTTGCCCTTGCGGCCGGAGCCCGTGTCGGGCGCGGTGATCTCGCAATCCGTGGCGACGAGCTGATACAGCCTGGTCGAGGGAACCTGAAGGACGACGGAACCCTCGGAATCAAGCGTGAAGGAAACGGATTTGGTGGTGCTGTCATAGCCCACGACCGTACCGGCGCCGCTGCCGCTGACCTGCGTGATATCGGCCGCGCTCAGGGTGGAGGGGAACAGCTCGTCGGCAGGCTCGGAGGCGGCAAGCGAGATTGTGTCGCCGGGCGAGGCGGGCTCGCTTACCAGCACGGTGCCGTTGGAAGTCTGCAGCGTAACGGGGAATTTGTATACGGCAAAGATGGTCGTATCCTCGGAGGGCATCTTGAACCTGGCCGTTGTCGCCGTGTCATTGGCGACATAATGGGAATTCCCGTCATAGTTGAGCTTCAGGCCGGTAAACGTGGAACCGGCAATCTCCGCGACGGTGACGACAAGATCTTTATTATAGGGCACGCTGTTGCCGGTGCTGACTGCGGATGTGTCGGCATAGGCTACCGATACGATGTTGGCGTCCGACCAGTCGAGGATCGGGTCGCCAAGGCTGACCGAAACGGTAATCTTGCGGTCGGTCACAGTCGCACCGATTTCCAGAGTATACTTCTTATCGCTGGATGGTCCGGTCACGTTGATCCCCGTGCCGTTGGAATATGCGGCGGAGATATTTTGGATGACCCGTTTGAGCGAGCTTGGCGGCGTAATCGCCTGCTCGGTCGTAGCAAGCAGGTTTCCGGCGTCGTCCGCCTCGCGCTCAAAAGAGGACGGCGACCAGCCGGAGAGCGTTCTTCCGGTGGAAGCGTCCTGATACGTGATCGTGAATTTCGCCGTGGTGTTTGCCAGCGCGCCCGCGGGAATGAGCGCGAGCACAAACAGAAGGGCGAGGAATAATGCGACTGTGCGTTTCATATTGTTACGTACACATCCTTTCCAACTCTATGCGTGCATGAATCTACCATTAGTCGAGCAAATTATACAATGCATATAATTGGAAGTAAATAATCCCCGCGCGTTCTTTACGAATAATTAACAGGATGATTCCCCCGATATACAGGAAAACACAAGATAAGCCACGAAACATGATGAAACCCACAGAATATAGGAACGCCTTAACAATTTGTTAATAATTATGCATTGCATCTATAAAGACTGCCGGAGCGGCGGCCCCGCGTTCAAACAAGCCTGAAAACAGGGCGCATTTTATGAAAGCAACGTATAGCAATTCAGCATATCGCGGATTTCGGCGGGCGTGCAGAACATCATGGCGTCGAGCACGGAAAGCGACTCGAAAAAGCGGCTTTTCCGCTGGCTGTACGGGGTCGGCTCAAACTTCAGAAAGCGGATGGAAACGCCGGCTGCGGCGTATTTTCGCCTGTCGAACATCTCCCTTGCGCCCGGAGGATTGAGATAGTCCGTCTCGCCGAGCGCCCTGCAGATATTCAGCGCCCATTCGTCCGGGCCGCATACGGGTTCGACCGTAAGCCCCATCTGAGAGAATATCTGCAGGCGCAGGGGAACGCCGAGGTAGTCGCAGACGCGTTTTAGGCAGAGGACGTTGAGGTCGCGCAGGCTGAGGCGCTCTTTTGCAAGGCATTCCTCCACAAGCGCGGAAACGGCGCGGTAATGAGGCGCGCGCTTTTTATAGGATGCGGAAAGCTGGCCGAGAATGCGTTCGGCATATGGCTGAGCGGCGTCGATGCATACGTCGCAAATGCGCGTATCGCGGCGCGCCGTGACCGGGACGGTGATATACATGGTTTCGGGCTGGTTGGGATGAATGATGCGGTTGCGGTTCATCCAGCCGCGGTCAATGTACTGCACCGTGTCGAATACGATCCAGCGATCCGTATGTTTTATGAGTGAGAAGTGACCCAAATAAGGGAAAAAATAAGGCTGCATGATGCCAAGGCTCATAGCTGCTCCCTCCTGCGCGCGGCGGATGGTTCACTTTGGAGAATAGCGCAGGCTGCGGCGGCTGTCAAGCGCACATTGCGTTTGCACCGGGACGCGTTGCGGCCTACAGCAGTTTTCCTGCTGTTGCCCGGAGGCGCTTGCAAAAGGCCATATGGATTGTTATACTATAGTGGTGAGCAAAACGAACCTTATATTTGGGGTGATAAACCTATTTGCCATGAGCTGTTTTTGCCCTGTTTATCTGATCTTTTTGAGTTTTGCTCATGGCTATCCCCATAAAAAATGGAGGTAATGAAAATGAAAAAAATCTTTGCTTTGTTTATCGTATTGACGATGGTACTCACCTTGGCCGCCTGCGGCGACAACGGAAATAATTCCGGCGGTAAAACCCCGTCTGACGGCACAAATACACCCAGCACTTCGCAGCAGGAAAATAACGATAGCGACAACGACAACGACAACGACAACGACAACGACGCTGACACCGGCAGCTACACGCAGGAGAAGATGGAAGAAACCATCGTTTCCTATTTCTCCGAAATAAGCAGTCTGAAATCCTTGTCGCTCTGTGGCGGTAGCAGCATTGAATACAGCAAAGCGGATATTCCGTGGCAGACCGTTGATATATGGGTCATCAACGATCCGACCGTCAGCTACGACGAACTGGCGGCGTCTATGTCGTCACAGCTTACCGCCGCCGGGCTGACAGAGGAGGATCTCAGCCTTAGCATTGGGGGTTATGACTGGACGGTTGCGGTCGGCGATAAGACAATGCGGATAAATTTGCGTCCGGAGGATTGGGCGGAGGGCGCTTACGAGATTCACGCAACACCCGAAGCTGAATAAGGAGGAAAGCTACGATGAAAAAAGTGATCGCGCTGCTTCTTGCCCTGACCATGGTCTTTGCTCTTGCCGCCTGCGGGGATAAGCCGTCCGGCGGCGGCAGTACCACGCCGCCCTCCGCAAGCTCCGGCACGCAGTCCAATACGCCGGCTGAAAATGACGCCGGTTCCTCGGAAACGGCAGATCCCGCCCCCAGTGGGGAACCCAAGTCCTTTACAACTGTCAGACCCGGAACCAGCGGCGAGCAGTCGATCCGCGTAACCCATTACTTTGAGGGTGCCTATCAATATTCGGAAACAGTTTGCGAATATTTGAACGAGGCCGACGCTCAGGTGGGTTATCAGTATTATGAAAGCTTAGGCGGGTACGATGACCTGAAGACAGAGGGAAGCAAGGTGTCCTACAAAGAGGAGGGCTACTCCTTTGCGGGGATGGACTATGACACGGCTCTGGCGGAGCAGAAAAGCTGGATGAAGGCCCAGCCCGAGGCTTATGAAGACGTTGAATTGGTTGAAAATCAGTAAGGCAGCCTGTGGGTTCATCTGGCAGAGAGGAGGAAAACCTATTGAAAAAGACAATGGTGCTGCTTCTGGCCCTGACCATGGCCTTTGCCCTCGCTGCCTGCGGCGGTAAGCCATCCGGCGGTCGCCTGTCCATACCGCCCCCGTCTGGTTCTTCGCAGGGCGCGGGGACGGCTGGACGAGACAACGCCCAGGAAGAGGAAGGATATATCTGGACCCTTACCATTGACCAGGAGCAGACCCAAGTGGTGGATGCGGATGTGGGGGCATCCCTGTTCCTAAAGATGAAGCTCTCCATGTCCAAAGAGGGGGGCGACGATCCTTTTGGCGCCTACCGGGGAGAGCTTTATTACGAGCAGGATACAGACTTTGGCATACTGGCCGCGTTTCTGCAAACCTCGGACGCCCAAATCTGGGGTAAGAACGATGCCTTTGAAATTGAGCTGCTCCCCTATGATGAAACCCGGATGGAGGAGTTCAAAGAGAGCTCAACCAGCGGGGCGAAGGAATCAGAAGGCAATGAGGAGGCCGGGGCGGCGGAGGAACCAGACTCCTCAGAGCCGTGGCGCCCAACCCTTGCCCCTCTGGTTCCGGAAACCTCCGGCCCATCCCTTGCTCCTTTAATCAAAAATCATGCCATGCACTTTGCTCCCGACATCCCTTTTACGGAAAAAGACTTTGGATTTGATGTGTCCTTACCAGAGGGGTTGCTTGATGTAACCGGCAATGATGGCAGTTACAATGCATCGGTAGATCTAAGAGAGTTTGGGGCAATGTCGATCAGTGCAGAAGGGCATCAACCTTATTCCATCACCTTGACAAGCAATACCGGCTCAGATGACATGTACGTGATATTTACCCTTTATATTCACGACGGAAGCACTTATGTATTTCGGGGGACTATCGATAAAATCCCGCTTTCCGATACGATTTCTGTGGGGGATTGAGGGAGCCTTAAAAATAGGATAACAATCTGCTTGTGGGAAAGGTTGATTCCCCATATAATGGTGAGCAAAACGAACCTTGAAAGCAGGATAAGGAAAAACGAGCAAGCGGAGAA
>CAYUTA010000009.1:0-65453 GCA_964447605.1 uncultured Oscillospiraceae bacterium
CCTTGACCACCATTCCTCATTTTTAGGGTTGACTTTTAATAGTTAATCTTTCCTTATGATTTTTTTGATTAGACGGAAAGATTACGATTTCGTTACAGATTTTTCAGTTTTTTGATGCATCGATGAAAGAAACGAAAAAAAAGCGCCCACGCCTCGTTCCGGATCGTCTGCCATTCGGGCGCGCATCAAAAAAATAACGTTTTAATCGTGTGAAACGGTCGACCAGCCGCAATCGGCACGGCGTTTTCTATGCGTCCCTGAGCAATTGCACGACGCGGTCAAGCCGCATGCCGCGCGACGCTTTCACAAGAACGGTATCTCCCTTACACAGCAGATACGGCAGGATCTCCGCAAGCGAATCGACGGTTTCAAAGTAGCGTGCCCGGCGCGGCGCAAGCGCCAGCGCGCCCATAAACATCTGCTCGCTGCTCGGCCCAACACATATGATCAGGTCTATTCCGTGCATGGCCGCATACATGCCGACCACCTCGTGATATTCATCGGTCTGATCGCCCAGCTCCAGCATATCGCCAAGGATGCATACGCGCCGCCCATCCACCCGCTCAAGCACGTCGATGGCCGCCATAACGGAGTTGGGATTGGCGTTGTAGGAATCGTCCAGAATGGTATACCGCCCGCTTTTCAACATGCTCATGCGGCCCTGCGGCGGCACATACGCTTCCACGCCCGCGGCAAGTCCGCGCAGGTCCATGCCAAGCGCAAGCCCCGTGGCAATGGCCGCAAGGGCGTTGAGCACCGAGTGTCTCCCGGGCGACGGCACGTGCATGCGCACCGACCGCACGCCATGGCGGGCGGTAAACGTCATGCCCTCAAGGCCACAATCCCGCACATCCACCGCGCGCAGCTCGCAGGTTTCACCAAAGCCCACGCGCATGGCGTTTGGAATTTGAACAAGCATATCGTCGTCGCCGTTGACGATGATCTTTCCGTCCGGGCGCATATGCTCGAGCATCTCCATCTTACCCTTGAGAATCCCCTCGCGTGAACCGAAAAACTCAATGTGCGCCACGCCGATATTGGTAAACAGGCAGATTGTCGGCTCCGCCATGCGGCTGAGGCGCTCAATTTCGCCAAAATGATTGGTTCCCATCTCAACGATAGCGGCCGCATGCTCCTTGTCAAAGCGGAACAGGGTCAGCGGCACGCCCGTCTGGTTGTTCTCGCTGCCAACGGTTTTTACGATGCATAGATGCGCGCCGAGCACTGCGGCGAGCATTTCCTTGGTGGAGGTTTTTCCAACGCTGCCGGTCACGCCGACGACGGGGAAGGAAAATTTGCGCCGGTATGCCAGCGCGATATCCTGCAGGGCGTCGAGCGCATTTTCGACCTGAATATACGATCCGTCGGTAAGCGGATGCTGCGAAACCACGCAGAGCGCGCCGTTTTTACGCGCTGTTCCGATGAAAGCGTGCCCGTCGAAGCGCTCGCCGATGACCGGAACGTACAGCGCGCCGGGACGCGCTCTGCGGCTGTCTATGACAATATCGCAAACCGCGGTATTCAACAGCGCCGCATCGCCGTGAAACACGCCGCTGCAGGCGGAACAGATCTCGCTCAACGTATAAGGAATCATCGGCGGCTATATCTTTCCAGCGAAAGGGAAACGATACGCTCGCACAGTTCAGGGTATGCAAGCCCTGCGGCGGCGGCCTCCTGCGGAAGCAGGCTTGTAGGCGTCATGCCGGGCAGGGTGTTGGCCTCCAGGCAATATGCCTCGCCGGATTCGCTCAACAGAAAATCAACGCGCGCATACACGTCCAGCTGCAGCGCATGAAACGCGCGCAGCGCAAGCCGCTGGATACGCCGCGTCGTTTCCGCGTCAATGCGGGCGGGCGTAATCTCCTCCGTCCAGCCGGCCTGATATTTATGCTGATAATCATAGAAACTGTATTTTGGAATGATCTCGATCAGCGGCAGCGCCTCATCCCCAAGGATGCCGGCGGAAAGCTCCTTGCCCGAAATAAATTCCTCCACGAGCACCACGTCCTCGTAGCAAAACGCCTCGGAGAGCGCCGCATCAAGCTCCGCAGAATCATGCGCGATAGAAATGCCGATGCTCGACCCGCCGCAACAGGGTTTGACGACGCAGGGCAGCGGCAGCCCGCTCCAATCAATCTCGTCTCCACGGCGGTACAGCGCGCCCTTTGGCGTACGTACGCCCGCCGCGTCGAGCAGTCCCTTGCTGACAAATTTATCCATCGCCAGCGCGCAGCCAAAGGACGGACTGCCCGTGTAGCGCACGCCGCAAAGGTCAAACAGGGCCTGCAGCGTTCCATTTTCACCGCAATCCCCATGCAGCGCAAGGTAAACCAGATCGGAAGCGCGGCAAAGCTCGATTACACCGGAGCCGATCGCTTCGGAAAAACCGGTTTTCCTGCGCGCGCGCACTGCGTCAAGATCCGGCGCCAGTTCCGGCACCGTGTATGCCGCAAGCTCTCCGGTTTCCGAAAAAATGTCGGTAATCGGCTCGGGCAGTGATGCAACCCCAAAAAACAGATCGACCAGAATTGCGCGATGCCCCCTGCCGCAGAGCGCATTAACCACCTTCGCGCCCGTTGAAAGCGAAACGTCACGCTCTGGAGAAAGCCCGCCCGCCAATACTACGATATTCATGAATAATACCCGTACGCTGCCTTTCCTGATTCAAGACTTTATCTTAAAACTTATATCACGAATCGTGTATTATTACAAATCTTTTTTTCAGATTTTCCATATAATTCCATCATGCGCTATAGTATACTGATAGTATGAGAAATATTGCCAAACGCCTTCTTGAATATACGCTTACCGCCGCGCTGGCGCTTGCCGCGCTCGGCTGCACCCCGCGGCAAGCGCCGCTCACCGGTATCGCCACCCCGCAGGCCGCCGTTACGGGCGCCCCGGTATTGATTACGCCTCAACCGCTTCCGGCTACGGCGCATACCGACGTTCGCTTTTCAGATATGCGCTATGAGCGGCCCGATACCGAGGCGATTGCGCACGCGCTGGATTCGCTGACGGAGGGAATCGGCCGCGGCGAACCGGCGGAGCGGTTGGTGGCCGACTATGCAAAAATCAAGGCGCGGTATGATGCGGCCGATTCGCAGACGTCGCTGGCATATCTGCTGTATGCATTCGATGTCACCGACATGCGCTATGAGCAGGAGTATGCGCTGCTGCAGTCCGCGCTGACCGCGCTCGATCTGGCCATGACGGACGTGACCATCGCGCTGTGCGAATCCTCTGACAACGCCAGACAGCTGCTGGCGAACGCCTATGGCGAGGAATATCTGGATGCGGTCTATGCCGGCAAGTCGCTCAACAGCGATACGGTCCAGGCGCTCATGGACGCCGATCAGACGCTTGTGAGCGAATATGACCGCCTGATGGCCACGTTTGCGCTCAGCGACGGCGGCAGGGAGTGGACGATGGACGACATCCGTTCCGACGGCTCGCTCAGCACGCGCGAATTCTATCGTCTCTACGACGCGTACTGCGCCGCACTCAACACCAAAGCCGGGGCTATCTACGCGCGCCTGCTCGCCGTGCGCAGCGAGATCGCCGAAAAGCTAGGCTATGGCAGCTATGCCGCCTACCGATACGACTGCTATGATCGGGATTACACCGTGACCGACGCAAAGACGCTGCATGCGGCGGTCAAGAAACATATTGTGCCGGTATTCGTATCCGCAAACGGCGCTCAGAGCGCCAATTCGGAAGCGTTCGCCCCGCAGGAACCGGAGCCGACCGGACTGGCCGCAGAGTGGCGGGAATTTCTACGCATTCTGCTCAATGAGCAGCACGATCAGAAGGACGACATCTTCGATCTGTATGAGCTGAGCCTGGCCGCGTATGATCTGGACGATTATCTTGGCGCGCTCTCCGCCGCCACGCTTGATTTTTCCCCAAGCCTGCACGAGGCGCTCAGCTTTATGCTGCGCAACAACCTTTATAATTTTTCCGTCAGCCCCAAAAAAATGGCCGGAAGCTTTACAACCTATATTTCCCAATACAACGCGCCGTTCATCTTTACGCAATGGAACAACAACGCCATGAGCATCGACACCGTGCTGCATGAGCTGGGTCACTTTACCAACTATTACCACAATCCTTCCACAGGCTGGAGCCAGAGCGGCAGCCTCGACCTGGCCGAAGTGGATTCACAGGCGCTGCAGCTGCTTATGATGCCCTACTACCCGCAGCTTTATGGCCAGGAGCTTGCGTATGCGGCGGAATACTCGCTGCTGCTCGACTGCATGTACGCGCTGATAACAGGCTGCATGGAGGATGAATTCCAGCAATCGGTCTACGCCAAGCCCGGCATGCCGCTTGCCGACATGAACGCGCTGTATCTGCGTCTTGCCAAAGAATACGGGCTGGCCGACCTGTACGGGTACACGGGCACGGAATGGGCGCTTGTACCGCACACGTTTCAGTCGCCGATGTACTACATCAGCTACGCGGCAAGCATGGTGCCCGCGTTGGAGCTGTGGCGGCTGTCGCTGACGAACTCGGCGCAGGCGCGTACGGCATACCTTAAAATTCTTGATCGTGCATCCTATGCAAGCTTTCGTGATACGCTTACCCAAAACGGCCTTCCCGATGTGTTTGACGAAACCACGATTGCAAACATTGCCACGCTGCTTGACGAACAGATCTGAACGCCCAAACGGCGGTATATCGGTCTTAAAAGCAAGAAGGAGACGCTATGGAAAGCTATCATCCGCATGATGAAAATCCGGGGACCGGCGGCCGCTGCATCCCGCTGCCGGAGGGGACAAGCCTGCGGCGGCGGTATACGGTGCGCCGGGTCACAGGCTATGACGATTGCAGCATCATCTACGACGGATTTGATTTTAAGGCGCGCCAGCCGGTGTCCGTCCTCGAGTTTTTCCCGCAGCGGCTTGCCATGCGCGCGCTGTCGCCCGGCACTGTGTCGCCGCTTAACCGCGACGCAGGCGCGCTGTTTTTCCTTGGCTCCGAGGCGTTTTTAACCCAGTACAGCGCATTGACGCAGGCCATTGGCAGCCCGAACATCATCTCCGTTTTCGATGCGTTCTTTGAAAACGGAACCGCCTACGCCGTCACCGAACAGGCCGAGGGCCTTACGCTGTCTCAATACCTGCGTATGCGGGAGCGCACCCTGACACAGGGCGAGCTTGCGTACATTGCCAACGCGCTTTCCGATGCGCTGCTCGTCGTCCATTCGCTCAACATGCTCCACCATGATATTACCGCCGAACATATTCTGCTCTGCACGGACGGTACGGTCAAGCTCATCGGCTTCTGCGCCGCGCATGAAACGGTGCGCCGGGGGCGCGACGTTGTTATGCGCGAGCCGTTTGAAGATATCCGCACGCTTGGCAAAACGCTCTGTCAGGCGTTTACCGGCATGGTCGTTTCCAGCGGTTCGCCGCTGCGCCGCGCCGATGTTTCCGGCGCGCTGCGCCCGATGTTCGAGCGAATGCTGTCCGACAACGCCGCGCTGCGCTTTTCATCGGTTTTTGATCTGCGCTATGCCGTGGGCAGCCTGGACGTTATGCCTGAACGGCCGAACGTTACCGCCGCACAGATCGAGGACTTCCGCTCGGCGCAGCGCATTGCCGTCGCACAGGCGGAGCAGCGCCGCCGGCAGGCTATGCAACCGGAGGCCGTTAAAACGTCCGTCAGGCAACCGCAGCCGCCCGGCCGTTCAAAAACACGTCTTCTGGCATTTGGCACCGGCGCGCTGCTGATCGCTCTGATCACAGTCCTGATCGTCTTTTTGATTACAAAGTCGGCCTGAGCGGCTGGACAAATCACGGCCAAGGCGCCCGGCGGATACCGCGCCGGATTTTGATTGGAACGGGCCTGCGTATATCGTCAATCCCCCGCATAACCGTCCGCAGGATATGCCGCATCGTCCTCTGCCGGCGTGTCTCCAAAGGCACGGTCATAGCGTGCGCGCGCCGCGGCAAGCGCATGCAACGCCTCCCTTGTAAGCGGCGTTTGTTCCGTTCCAAGGCAGGCGGCGCAGGTTTGAAAGCAGTTTGGGCAAATGCAGCGCGAAAACAGCCCCTTTTCATCCTGCACCATGTATTCGCCGCATTTTTGACAGGTACAGCGCATCAAAACCTCCTTGCGCATACCGGATAAAGCCAAACCATGGTTTGGGCGCGTAAACTGCGCCGGAGCCGAGTTGTCCTCAGTCGGCATACCGACCGGTACGCCTTCTTCGCCCGTCTTGCTCCACCGTTATGACGGGGGCCCTATCCGGCGCGCCCGTTTACAGATTGGAAATGCCCCGCATCCACGATTCCGGCATCATTGACGGCAATAAAATCAGGCCACGGTGAAGCGGCCTGATGGAAAACAGCGGTCGGAGTTGCTTTTATTCCTCTTCGCAGCCGCAGTCACAACCGCACGACGAAATCTCAAGCTCGATGGATTCGTTGCAATTTGGGCAGATCATGCCGCCCTCGCCGTCGAGCATATCCTCGTCAAAATAGATCGTCTCGCCGCAGCCGGGGCATTCAAGTTCCACAAAATCGTCGTCGTCAAAGAGGTCGTCCTCATCATCCAGGCATTCCTCAATGCTGTCGATCTCGTCATACACCTCGTCGATGCAGTCGGAGAGGTCGTCGAGCGTTTCGGACTGTTCCTCAAGTTCCTCGGCAATCGCGCCAAGCGCGTCAATGATGCCCTTAAGCAGCTTGCCGTTGGGGTCCTTTTCAATCTCCATGCCGTCGGCAAGGCCGTCAAGGTACGCAACTTTTTCGGAAATATAACTCATGGGTATACTCCTTTCGTAATCACAAGTGTACTGCTATCAGTATGTGTTTGGAAGCGCGGGAATATGCCGCGGCGGATTGCGTTTACGCGCGCTCCATGTACTCGCCCGTGCGCGTATCCACACGGATGCGGTCGCCCTCGTTGACGAACAGCGGCACGTTGATCTTATAGCCGGTTTCAAGCGTTGCCGGTTTGGTCGTGCCGGTAGCCGTGTCGCCCTTAAAGCCCGGCTCCGTCTCGGTAACCGTCAGTTCGACAAAGTTCGGCGCTTCCACGGAGAACGGCGCTTCCTTAAAGAACCGGACCTTTACGTTTTCGTTTTCTACAATATAATTGATTGCATCCTCAACCTGATCGTGGTTGAGCGGCAGTTGCTCGTAGGTTTCCACGTCCATAAAGTAATACAGTTCGCCGTCGCTGTAAAGGTACTGCATCTCCTTGGTCTCTATGTGCGCCCTGGGGTACTTGTCCGTGGGCGAGAAGGTGCGCTCAAGCACCGCGCCCGTCATCACGTTTTTAAGCCGCGTACGCACAAACGCCGCGCCCTTGCCCGGCTTCACGTGCTGAAAGTCCGCGATCGTCCAGACCTGACCATCAATCTCTACCGTAACGCCCTTGCGAAAATCGCCTGCCATAATCATAGTGGTTTTCCTCCATCTTCCGTTTCACTGACATGTATGTTGCATCAAATAAACAGCAAGTCCTTTGCTGACGATACCAAGTTGATACAGCCGCTTTCAGTTACAACGACGCAGTCTTCGATGCGCACGCCGCCTCTGCCCTCCAGATAAATTCCTGGCTCGACCGTAACCGTCATGCCTGCCTCAAGCACATCCGCGCTCTCCCGGCCCGCGCGTGGCGGCTCATGGATCTCCAGCCCGAACCCGTGGCCGAGGCCATGGCCAAAACAGTCGCCATAGCCCTGCGCGGCGATATAATCGCGCGCCACCGCATCGAGCCAGCCGCCCGTGATGCCGGCATGCAGCGCGTCCAGGCACCTGTTTTGCGCTTCCAGCGTGATATCGTAGATTTTAACCAGTTCGTCGTCAATGCGGCCGACCCCGAACGTGCGCGTCATGTCCGAATGGTATCCGTCCACCACGCAGCCAAAATCAACAACGACCAGATCGCCTTTTTGCAGCCGCCGCTCGCCCGGTATGGCGTGGCACATTGCCCCGTTTGGCCCGGAGCCAACAATTGGGTCAAACGACGGGGCCTCGCTGCCAAGCGACGCGCAGATATAATTGAGCCTGGCCGCCACCTCGCGCTCGGTCATGCCCGGCTTTGTCTCCTCCAGCAGTCGCGCATATGCTTTGTCGGCAAGGGCCTGCGCCTTTTGCAGGCTTGCGACCTCCTCCGGCGACTTCATCCTGCGCGGCCCGTTGACCTGACTGCCAAACGCCGTCCAGGCGACGGGAAATGCCGAAAGTTCGTCAAAAGCGCCCACCGTGAGAGCCTGCTCCTCATATCCACACCGTTTGCAGCCGGAAAGCGCAAGCTGCTCGCGCAGCGCCTCAAGTTGTTTTTCGTGCTGATTGACCTCAAGGACCCCGGCGCAGCCCCGCACCTGCTCGCGCGCCTGGATCGCATAACGGAAATCCGTGATGAGACGGCAATCGTCCGGCGTGAGCAGCACAAAGCACTCGTCGCTGGTGAAGCCCGTATAATAGCAGATGCCGACGCCGCCCGTCAAAAGCACGCCGTCAAGCCCCGCCTCGCGCATTGCATTGCGCAGTTTTTTCTGCCGATCTTCCATATCTTTCTGTATCCTACCATAAACAGCCGGGTCTTAACAAGCCTATTTATGATATAGCTTGTCGGTTTGATACCCCGGCTCGCAGGTAATGTTTACGCCAAGCTTCCGATAGGTATCCATATCCACCCGCGAAAGGATTACGCTCGAATGCGCCTCGCAGTCCTTTAGCCGGGGCAACTGCCGCAATGCAAGCTGCGCGGTCGGATTGGTCGCCGCGCAGATGGACAGCGCTATGAGCACCTCGTCGCTGTGCAGCCGCGGATTGGCGCTGCCAAGATGATCCAGCTTGAGATGCGCGATTGGTGCAATGATGATCGGTGAGATCAGATCGATTTCATGATGGATGCCCGCAAGCGTTTTGAGCGCGTTGAGCAATGCGCCCGCCGCCGCGCCGAGCAGGCCGGACGTTTTGCCCGTCACCATGCGCCCGTCGTCCAGCTCGAGCGCCATCGCAGGATCTCCTGTCTGTGCGGCGCGCTTGAGCGATGCGGCAACCACCGGACGATCCTCCACGCTCACGCCCGCGCGGTTCATAATCAATTCGGCTTTGATAACCTGCTCTTGCGAGAGCACGCCGCGTTTACAGCTGCAAAGCGCCTGATAGTAGCGGCGGATGATCTCCTGCTTTGCCGCCTCGCAGACCGCCTTGTCATCGATGATGCAGTCGCCCACCATATTTACGCCCATGTCCGTGGGCGAGCTGTATGGAGACCCGCCCAGGATACGCTCGAACATGGCGCTGAGCACGGGAAACGATTCCACATCACGGTTATAGTTGACGGTTGTTTTGCCGTATGCCTCCAGATGGAACGGGTCGATCATGTTCACATCGTCCAGGTCGGTGGTTGCGGCCTCATAGGCCAGGTTGACCGGGTGGCGCAGAGGCAGGTTCCAGATGGGGAACGTTTCAAACTTGGCATAGCCCGCGCGCGCGCCGCGGCGGTATTCATGATAGAGCTGCGAGAGGCAGACCGCAAGCTTCCCGCTGCCCGGCCCGGGCGCGGTAACCACGACAAGCTTCCGCTTGGTCTTGATATAATCGTTTCTTCCAAAACCTTCGTCGCTGACGATCAGCGGGACGTTGGCCGGATAGCCCGCAATCGGGTAATGCCGGTAAACCGCGATGCCCAGCCGCCCGAGCCGCTCTGCAAACGCGTCCGCCGCGGGCTGCCCGCAATACCGCGTGATCACCACGCTGCCAACGTACAGTTCCTTGCCGCGAAACGCGTCGATCAGCCGCAGCACCTCGGCGTCATAGGCGATGTCAAGATCATTGCGCACCTTGCTGCGTTCAATGTCGCCCGCGTGGATGGCAAGCACAATCTCCGCATCGTCCTTCATCCGGCAAAGCATATTGACCTTGGTATCCGGCAAAAAGCCCGGCAGCACGCGAGCGGCGTGGTAATCGTCAAACAGCTTGCCGCCAAACTCAAGGTAAAGCTTGTCGCCGAACTGCGCGATACGGTCAAGGATGTTTTTGGATTGCAGCCGAACGTATTGTTCGTTGTCAAAGCCGATTTTCTTCATGGATTTGATTATAACACCCGGCCATAAGCATCCGCAAGCTCGACCGGACAGGTTTGGCAAAAATTTGCATGCCGGCAGCTGCACGGAGCGCGCGCGCATTTTTATTGGCGCTGAACTGTTTCCGGCGCGCAGGGCTTCTATTCGGGAACCCATCCCTTGTCTGGCTGCATGTCGCCCGTTTGTAAGGCCATGATTCAAGCCCTGAGTTTGGAACCCGGATGAACGGCGGTCCATTCATCCGGCACGAAACGTTTTCGGTGGGTTCTGATTACATTATTCAGGCTACGCGCACCAGCGCGCCACCAGATCGCGCAGGTAATCGATCAGATCCGCGCATGGTACGGACTCGGCCACAAGCAGCGGAACCCGCAGCACCCGTTCCCCGTTGATCAACAGCGTGAGCGTGCCCGCTTCCATGCCCGCCTGAACCGGCGCGTTCAGCGTGTCCTTACAGTTCAGCTCCCACTCGATTTTATCATTGCCGCCGACGGCAAGCGGATAACGCACATCCTGCGCGGCATAGACCGGAAGATTCTTCCTTGTGCCGTTTTGTATGCCGACCTCTGCCAGCGGCAGCGTTGCGTCGAGCAAAAGCCGGGGTTCAACCGCCCCAAACCCATAATCCAGCAACGCAATCGCATCGTCCCACATGTCGGGCGCATTGAGCACCGCGCCGACAAGCGTCATGCCGCCGCGTTCCGCCGAAAAGACAAGACAGCGGCCCGCGGCCTTGGTAAAGCCGGTCTTTACGCCGTTTCCGCCGTCATATTGCCACAGTATCCTGTTCTTGTTTTTAAATGTCCGGGCCCGGTCGCCCGTGGTGGTCTGATGATACGTGGTGCCGACAACCGTGCGGAACGTTTCATTTTTCATGGCTTCGGCGGCGATTTTTGCGAGATCGAGCGCGGTGGTATAATGATTTCCATCCGGCAGGCCATTGGGGTTGACAAAGTGTGTGTTCACACAGCCGATCTCCTGCGCGCGCGCATTCATCAACCCGGCAAACGCCTCAATCCCGCCGCCGATATGCGTGGCGATGGTCACCGCCGCGTCGTTGCCGGAAACCAGCATCAGCCCGTACAGCAGGTCCCGCAGCGACATGCTTTCGTCATACGCCAGATACACTTTGGAACCCTCTGTGTCGACCGCTGCGTCCGGCACATTCACCATTTCGTCGAGATTGCCATATTCCACGGCCAGCAACGCGGTCATAATTTTGGTTGTGCTGGCCATGTAGGCCTTCGACTGCGCGCCGTGCGTATAAATTACGCGTCCGGTCTGCGCTTCGATCAGCGCCGCGCAGGCGGCCGAGAGCTGCGGCACATCTCCCGAAAGCCCTTCATCCGCTTCGGGCGCGGCAAGCGCCCTCGCCGTCAGGCAGCAGGTCAGCAGCCAAGCCGCCAGCAGCGCGCCAAGCAGCCTGCGCCCGTTCATTGCGTTCTGCTGTCCCGTTTCATCGCGGCGAGCATCTGCCGGACTTCCGTGAGAATTCCCGGCAAAAGCGCGGTGATACGCGCATACGGCTCGTCTTCCTGTGCGGGCAGGACGCTCACGCGGTCGCCCGTGACCGCAAGAAACGATACGGGAACGACGCCCATGCCGGCGGCCAGCGTGCCGGCAAACGGATAGGCGCGGTTTTCCCCGTCCAGCGACGCGCCGCTTTTGAGCACAGGGTTCTTTGTGCCATACTCGCCGCCGCCGGATACGAACCCGAGCGTGACGCGCGATACGGGGATAATAAGCGTATTTTCGCCAACCTGTACGGGGCTGCCGACAATGGTGTTTACGTCAACCAGGTTCTTCAACTCTGAAACGGTCGACTGCATAATGGTCTCCAAGGGATGCGACAAATTATTTCACGCCTTTCAACGCTATTCTTTCTTTGATAACTTTCACAAGACGCACGCTTACTATGCCTTCCAAATTTATCCGAAACACATTTTGATTCCAAATTGGAACCGTTTGCACCTGCGTGCGTGTTTCAGGAATCAGCAGGGCGGCCGCTTCTTCGGCGGCGCTTGCCGCCGTGGCGCAAAGCAGCGCGGTCGCCGCCGGACAGCCCGCAATTCCAAGCGTAATTAACAGCATCAGTTTTTTGGCCCGCGCCGCATGGAGCACCGCCTGCGGCCATTTGGGCTTCTCGTTATCCTCCCGATCCAGCAGATGCGTCAATGAGCGCACCCCGCCGTCCTTATTCAAAAACTCAACGCTTAGCTGCGGATATTCCAGCCCGTGTATGCGGATAAGAAAACGCATGCTTAAAAATAGATAGCGGATCGTCAGCTCGCCCCGTCCGCCGCGTAGCGTCGCTGTTGCCGCCGCGTGCAGCCGAACCGGCACGAACAGCAGCGCCAGCAGCAGAATATATAAGCTTCCAAAAATAACAAAACTTCCCTGCACACCGGCTAGTGTGCGCAGAGAAGCCCCGCTTATGCGGTTAATCCGCTATTTCAATTCGGAAGGCATATAGTTTTTCGCGTCCAGAATGTGCTCGCGCAGCAGTTCGCAGGCCCGTTCATACGCCCCCGCGCGACACGCGGCAAGAATCTGCTCGTGCTGCCGCAGCGAAACCTCGCGCGTTTCCGGCGCGCTGTAAAAGCCCGCGCGCATATAGCGGTCGGTATTGGCATGGATGATCTCCATAAGCAGGTTTGCAAACGAGTTCTCAGCGTGTGCGGAAAACATACCGTGAAACTGATAATTCAGCTCCTCGCAGCTGAAAAGGTCCTTTGCCTCGCGCTGTTCGGCTATGATTGCGTCCAGTTTGGCGTAATCCGCCCCGGTCAGCAGCGGCGCGCCCTTCTTCAGCTCCATAACCGCGAGCGTGGCGCGTACCTCCATCATATCGAGCAGGTCGTCGCGCGTCAGCCGCGTGACCGAAGCGCCGCGGTTTGGATGGATTGTCACCAGCCCCTGGGCCTCAAGCCGGCGCAATGCCTCGCGCACCGGGATATGGCTAACGTTGAGCGCGGCGGAAATCTCGTCCTGCTTGAGCTGGGTACCGCCGGGCAGTTGTCCGTTGATGATTCCACTGCGCAACACCTGAAAAACCCACTCCTGCGTTGCGCCCACGCGTGCGCCCATCTGCTCGGCTATGGCTTTGTAATTCATAAACGCACCTCTTGTATCATCGATTTGTCGAACCGATGTGCATATAATATTTTCGTATATATTATATAACAGCAACCCTCGGGCGCGTCAATATTAATTTATTGCGTTGCAGTTCGTCAAAAAACCACGTTTTTTGACAAAAGCGCTTGGAACGCGGAGTTTTCTTGCAGGATTGCCGCGGCAATCCTGCAAGCGGCGTGTCGTTTTCACCGCACCTGCCGCTGAAAATGACAGATTGTCCAGTTCTTCCTGCGGTTACTTCGTGCGCGGATTAACACAGCAGCCCGCGTCGCACCTTTTAACACGCGGTTACGTGTCGGCGCTGCGCCGGCTGAAGGCGATACGGCAATCCGCCAAAAAACTGTTTTCGGCGGATTTGCCATTACATTGCTTAGGCTATCGTAACCGAAACCCGTCTCGACGCCTCGCCGGTCACAGGCTGGCCGTCAATGGTCAGCTGCGGGTGCACCGGGATTACGTAATACTGATAAGTGCCTTTTTTGGGAATCGTGTCGTCCTCTGTGGCCACGCTGCCGTTCTCGCCCGAAAACTCTTCGATTAACACGGATTTTCCCTCGCTGTTTTCCCGGTAGAGCCGGTAGGTGACATAGCGATTGGGCGTTTCAAAATAGATCAGCGCCGTTTTATCGCTGACCGCAGAGGTGATATGCGTCGGCGGCGCGGGAATCTGCCAGTAGCTGGTCAGCATTCCCGGCTCCGTTCCCACAACGAACACCTCCGAATACGCTTCCTCCTCCGGCGTAAGCGCGTTGGCCAGCACCGCCACATGCTCGGCATTGAGCGTATGGCTGTCGATCCGGTATTCCCGCACGCCGGACGGCATGGTAAATTCCGGCGCCGCCCGGTCCTCATAGATTCTTTTGAACACCTGCGAAAGAATCATTGCGGGGAACGTGCCGCCGGTCGCGCTCTCCGGCAATGCGCGCCCATCCGCCGCGTCGTCGTAGCCAATCCAGACCGCTGCGGCATATTCGGGATTATAGGCCGCCATCCAGATATCGCGGTTGCCTGAATGATCGCCGGTTGTGCCCGTCTTGCCCGCCAGCGGAATGCCAAGCTCGCCCAGCCGTTTTCCGGTGCCGCTTTTAACCACGCTGCACAGCATGCTGGTGAGCACGTATGCGTTGGTCTGCTCCATCACGCGCGTGCGTTCGGGCGTGTAGCTGTAGAGTACGTTGCCCGCGCTGTCCGTAATGTTCATGATGACCGAAGACGTGCTGTATACGCCGCCCGCGGCGAACGCCGCGTATGCGCGCGCGATCATCTCCGGAGAAACGCCGTAGGTAAACCCGCCCAGCGCGAGCGCAAGGCTCTTATCCCGGTCGTCGAATTCGATGCCGATCGTTCTTGCAAACGCCTTACTCTTCGGTACCCCAAGCTGCGCCATGACCGACACCGCCGGCACGTTGAGCGAGCGCGTCACCGCCTCCCGCATCGTGACCCAGCCGGCGAACGAATCGCTGGGATTGTTCGGCTGATAGCCGTCAAAATCCACCTGCTCGTCAAGCAGCATCGTTGCCGCCGTGTAGCCGGATTCCAGCGCCGGTGCATAGACCAGAATGGGCTTGATAACCGAACCCGGCTGCCTTCGTATCTTTGTGGCGCGGTTATAAGCCAGCGCAATGTCATTTTCCCGCCCGCCGAGCAGCGCCGCAATCCCCCCCGTTTCCACGTTCACAACCACGACCGCCCCCTCCGGCCGGCTATCCTGCACGCCCGCCGGAAAACAGGCCTCATCGGCAAACGCCTCCTCGCACGCGGCCTGCACTTCGGCGTCCATCGCCGTATGAATCCTGTAGCCGCCGCTTAACAGCGTATCCATGCTCACGTTGAGCAGTCCGCAAGCCTGCGTCATGGACAGGTCTACGTAATATCCGCGCTTCTCCGCACTTGTTCCGTGAATGATGACCGGCTCCTCCGCCTTTGCCGCAACGCACTCCTCCGCGCTTAAAAAGCCGTACTCCTCCATGAGCGAAAGCACGACGTTGCGGCGGCCAAGGCTCGCCTCCGCATCCAGGTGCGGCGCAAAACGAGACGGCGATTTGAGGATGCCCGCAAGCTGCGCGCTCTGCGCGACGGTCAACTCGCCTGCGTGCACGCCAAAATAGCCGCGCGCCGCCGCTTCCACGCCGTAATAGCCGCCGCCAAAATAAACATAATTCAAATACATTTCAAGGATCTGCTCCTTGTTGCACACACGCTCAAGCTGGTAGGCCAGCACGGCCTCCTCAAGCTTGCGCTCCATGCGTTTGTCGGTCGTCAGATGGCTGAGTTTGATAAGCTGCTGGCTGATGGTGGAAGCGCCCTGCACATATGCGCCCGCCTTGAGGTCCGCCCATGCCGCGCCGAGAATGCGTACCACATCCACGCCGAAATGGTCATAGAAGCGCGCGTCCTCGGCAGAGATGAACGCGTCGCGCGTATGCTTGGGAATCTCGGCAAGGGGCAGCCAGATGCGGTCCTCAAGCGCATGCAGCGCCGTGATCTCGCGGCCGTCGTTATCATAGACCAGCAGCGACTGCGGCACGCCGGTGATGTTGCTTACGTCAAGCCTGGACCACGCGTCCATTTCAAAGATTGCCGACGCGGCAAACGTCAGACCCGCCCCGCATAACAAAAGCAGCGCAAGCATGATCCGTCTGCGCCGCCTTTTTACGTGTTTACGGTATTGTTGCGCATAAGGCAGATATAATTCCTTCATAGGAAATAGATTGCCTGTACGCCAAATGATTTATGCACAGACGCCGGGCGCAATCCGCGCGCATTCACGCGTCCGCCGCTTACAGAACGGTCTTGAGCTTGTCCGTATCCAGTTTTTGATACCGATTCAAAAACTCATATAGCTGCGCGGCGATTTTTTTGACCCCGCCCGGGCTGTTGCTTTCAATATTGAGCGGCATCAGCGGGTCGTGCAGCGACATGCGCAGCAGGAACCAGCCGTCGCCGGCATCCGCCGGGAAGGATACGCGTATGCCTTCGTAATTGGGCGTTTCCACAGCAAAGCCCCGCTGCTTGCAGTATTCGTTCAGATCCGCGAGCACGCCGTTGCCATATGTGGTGAAATCCTTCGTTAGAAGATTCATCCGCACCTCGACCGACTCGGCGGGCTCGGCAAGCGCATCAATCAGCGACAGCAGCGTGCGGTTTTCGCGCCGAAGCTGCGCCATCTTAATCAGCAGTCTGGTGATCAGGTATGCGCCGTCGTCAAGAAAATAATTTTCTTTCAGCGCGCCGTGGCCGGAGGTCTCGATGGCAAGCCGGCAGTCCGTTCCCTCCGCATTGAGGCGGATCGCCTCGTTGATGACGTTGCGGTAACCGCGCCTGAAGCGGTGGTGCACGCCGCCCTTCTCCAAAATAAACGCGCTCAAACCGGACGAGGTGATCGAGTCGGTAACAATGGTTGTGCCCGGATGCTCCTCCAGCAACGCCGCGGCCACCAGCGCGATCAGCCGGTTGCGATTGAGCTCCGTGCCGTTACCCGCCACCGCGCCCGCGCGGTCAACGTCGGTATCAAAAATGACGCCCAGGTCGGCTCTGTTTTTCCGCACGCATTCCTGCAGCGCGTCCATGGCCGCCGTATCCTCCGGATTGGGCGCGTGGTTTGGAAAGCTGCCGTCGGGCTCCAAAAACTGGCTCCCCGTGGTGTCTGCGCCAAGCGGATTGAGCACGCGGTCGACGAAGAACCCGCCTGCGCCGTTGCCCGCGTCCACAACGATGTGGAACCCCTTAAGCGGGCGTTCATAATCCGGAGCGTTCACGCCCTTGCGGATCGTTTCAACCAGCCCCTTTGCATACAGGGACAAAAAATCAAGCGTATCCGCGACGCCCGGCTCCGCGGCCGGTAGAAACCCGCCCTGCGCGGCAAGGGTCAGGATTTCTTCGATATCCTGCTTTTCCAAGCCGCCCCGGGCCGTAAAAAATTTCAGTCCGTTGCGGTTTTTAGGCAGATGGCTGGCCGTAAGCATCACCGCGCCGTCAAAACCGTATCCCGGCGTTACCGTGCACATGAACATCGACGGCGTGCTGGCCAGCCCGAATCCCGTTACGTCCGCGCCAAGCAGCGTTGCGCCGGTGGTAAACGCCCTTTGCAGCCGCTCGCCGGAAAGGCGGGAATCCCGCCCGAGCGCAAGGTGCAGCCGCTGCTTATGCAGCCTGTTTTGCAGGTAGACGACAAATGCCGACGCGATGTTTTGCACCGCTTCGCCGGTCAGGTTGATAGGCTGGTCCTCTGCGCCCGCCATTGCCACGCCGCGAATATCGCTTCCGTTTTGCAGTTTTTTGTAATCCATTGTCCCGCCCCGCTTTCTTTTGTTTTTGCCTGTGCCTAAACAGTGTAATCCGAACCTGCCGAAAACAGTTCGCTTTGGCGGATTGCTGTGAGCATCACCCGTCGGCATAGCGCCCTGTGACGCGCCTTTAAAAACCGGGTTTGGATTGCTCGGGCGGCCCTGGCCGCAGCCCAAACCCGCCGGATGCATTGGTTCTCCGGGCGATCGCCGCGCGCAGGCCGGCGGCGCAACACGCCCTGTTTACGGCGCGTTGTTTACGGTTCTATTTTCGCATTCGGCACGGCGTTTGTCAATCGAAGCAGCGCATGCCAGTCGACGTTGCGCATCCTTCCCGTCACAGGCAGCGCGGTCTTTGCCTGCAGCCGCCGCACGCCGCGCTCGGTCTGCGCGCAATAGCGCCCCGTCAGCGC
This sequence comes from uncultured Oscillospiraceae bacterium, assembly GCA_964447605.1. Taxonomy (GTDB): domain Bacteria; phylum Bacillota; class Clostridia; order Christensenellales; family CAG-138; genus CAYUTA01. The sequence goes on from CAYUTA010000009.1 coordinate 17,886, forward strand.
GCCGGAGAAAAGCCCGGCTCCAAGCAGCGCCGATTGCAGCACAAATACGTATACCCCCACGTCCCCGGCAAACAGCTCCGGCAAATCGCGCGCCATTGCCACGCGGATTGACAGCCCCGAGAGATAGGGCGGCGACACATGCAAAAACAGACCGGATTGCATGGCGGCATAATATAGCTCGGCACGGCGGTCGGGCGGAAGCCTGCGGCCAATTTCAAACGCCAGCCCCGCAAAGTGCTGCGCGTCCGCCATATGCGCGCACCGTCCTGTCGTGCGGAACGCAACGTCTACCGAAAACGGCTCGCCAAAGCTCTCGCACAGCGCGTCAAGCGCATCAAGCGCCGCCCGATGCGTCCAGGCAATATCCGTATTGGCGAGATAGAGGAAATCGGACACGCGCAGCGGCAGACGGCGCATGCCCGGCATGAGTGCGTCCTCCTGCGGCATGTACAGGCAGAACGCGTGCCTTTGCGGCTCATAAATATAAAGTTGCGCCAAGTCATCCCCCCGTTATGCAGCGTCACATGTCATCCTATGTTGTTTGCATCGGGAAGTGTGCGCGCCTGACGCGTCAGCGCCGCGCTGCATGCGGCAATTGTGAAGCAAAGTCCGGCCAACATGCGGTAATACAGCGTATAGCGCGTTAAAAACGACGCGCCTATGAGTATGAACGCGGTAAACAGATATTTTTTTGCGCTTACGACGGCAAACGGAGAAAAGCGCAGCCGCTGTCTGCGCCGCTGCTTCCGGTAATTTTGTTGCTCAGCCTCGATAAACGCATATACGGCTTCCTGCGGGGGCGTCATGCCCGCTTTCGACGCGGCCTTCATCAGCTCTTCCGGCTCGTGAAGCATGAGCATGCCGTTTGCACGCATGGCAAACTCGGTTGCCGACCGGTCAAACGCCGTGCAGGAAAATACGTGCAGCCTGCCATAACCGCGATGCGAGCGCACGAGGGAAAGCAGCGCGTCCGCATCCACCGGCAGCGCGCGCTGCAGCACAACGGCCTGTTCGCTCATCGGGCACAGCACGCCCGCCAGTCCGACAACGGTCTGCACGTCCGCAAGCAGAAGCCTGTCGCGCAGAAGTGTTTTGCGTATGCGCGCCGTTTCGCACCCGACAAAGCGGTTAAAGGCGATTTCACGTGCAAGCCGCAGTACGAGCATTGCAATGCCGAGCGCGATGGCCGCGAGCAAAAGGGCCGTACCGTGCTTTTCAAACTTCGGCGCAAAAAACAGGTATGCGCAGGCAAATACAATCAGCCGCAGCACAATGTAATCCACCACGCGCGCAAACGCGCTGCGTCCACCGCTGTATTTGCGGCGAAAGTACGCCTCGCACCGCCGCGCGCCGCGCGGCGTTTCCTCCTCCGCCTGCGCATTCCGGCGCGGCCCGAAGCCATATCTGCAATCCCCGTCATTTTTCATACAGAAAGCATTTCCATTTCACCCGCAACTATACTATAATATCTATTATGAAACTCGGGATTCTTGGGGGTACGTTCAACCCCATTCATAACGCGCACGTACAGATGGCTGAAATTGCGAGGGATGCGCTCGGCCTCGACCGCGTGCTGCTGATGGTTGCCGCCGACCCGCCGCACAAATGCGTGGACGGACAGGTTCCTGCGCAGCGGCGGCTCGCCATGACACGGCTGGCCGCAGCGGGGCTTGCGCGGATTGAGGCAAGCGATTTAGAGATGCGGCGCGGCGGGAAAAGCTATATGTCGGACACGCTTGCCACGCTGCACGCGCAGCATCCTGCGGCCCAACTATATCTGATCGTCGGCAGCGACATGCTGCTGGATTTAAAAACCTGGCATTGTCCTGAGCTTGTGGCGCAGCGCGCCGCCATTGCCGCAATCACCAGGCACGGCCGGCAAACGCATGACGAGCAGGCCGCGCAGGCGCTTGAGAGCCGCTTTGGCGCGCGCGTGCTGCTGCTCGGCGGCAACGCCGACCCGCTTTCCTCAACCGAGATTCGCGAGCGTCTGGGGGCCGGGCTGCCGGTGACGGGCATGCTTGCACCCGCCGTGGAGCGCGACTGCTATGAGCGGGGTACCTACTTCCCGCCCGATGTGCAGCGGATGCAGCGGCAGGTGCGCGCCGCCCTCACGCCCAAGCGTTATACCCACACAATGGGCGTGGTCCGCACCGCGGCGGCGCTTGCCGCCCAATGGGGCGTCGATCCGCGTGCCGCGCGGATTGCCGCGCTTTTGCACGACTGCGCAAAATATCTCGATCCCGTCATGCTCGAGGTGCTTGGCGGCGACGACACGGGCATTGCCTCGGTACAGCATGCATTCGCAGGCGCGGTTGTGGCAAAGAATTTCTATGGCGTGCGGGACGAGGCCATTTTGCGCGCAATCCGCCTGCACAGCACGGGCGATGCGAACATGTCCATGCTCGACAAAGTGACCTATCTGGCCGACCTGACGGAGCCGAACCGCAGCTTCCCCTGCGTGGATGCGATGCGCGGATTTTTGCCGCTGGGCGCGGACTATGCGATGTACCGGTCGCTTTTGCGTACCCGGTCCTATGTGGAGCAAATGCGCGGACAGGGCGGCAGGGATGCGTTCCATCCCGCAGGCGAACGCGCACTGACCTATTTTGAGGCGATCTGCGGCGGGCCGGAACAGGCCCCGGGCGAGGAGGCTTGAACGGCGCGGATACTCCCCGTTTCCCAACGATTCAGGCCCCAGCTAAGCTTTGTGCAGGCAGAATGTTTTTTGTCGGTTCAAGGAGTAAAACCAAAGGCATAGCAGAGCTGTTTCGGGGGTCAGCGACGCCGAAATGCCGAGAAAGAATCCTGGTCTGCGCGTTTGTGAAACACACCCCGGTAGATTTAAAATCAGAAATGGAGGCAAGAGATTGAGCGAAGCAATCAAAAAGCAGGTGGATCAAATCTGCGAGGTTCTATACGACAAAAAAGCGCTGGATATCGTCGCTATCCACGTTGCGGACAAGACCGTGGTGGCCGACTGGTTCATCATCGCAAGCGGCCGCGTCCCCGCCCAGGTCAAGGCGCTGTGCGACGAACTGGAGGAAAAGGCCTCCTCATTCGGCCTGGCGCTGCGCCGCAGGGAGGGCTATGCGGAGGGACGCTGGATCGTGCTTGATTACGCGGATATCCTCGTGCATCTGTTCTACCCCGAGGAACGGCAGTATTACAACATGGAGCGGCTTTGGGACGAGCACAGCGGCGCCGTCCGTTATTCCGATCTGCGCGACGCAAGGGCGTAGGCCCCGTAATCCGTCAAAAAGCGGGTTTGTCGGGAACGCGCCGCGGCGCGGATTTTGCATGCAATAGCAAGCCGGCAAACGGCGCGGCCGTTTCGTTGAAAAAACAATATTTTTCCGTGGACTCGCGGCCTTTCGCGTCGGCGTGTCGGACGTGCAGGCCGTCCTTGCCTCACGATGAAAGCCTTCTTTTCCGGGCCTCTGCCGACAGGTCCGGAAAGTTTGTGTCGTTTGCCTTTTCCTCCCGTATGTCTGCGTTGCGGATTGCAAAGGCGCGCATTGCGCAGTCACGCGGCCGTCCGGGACTGACGGCCGCCTCTCCGCGATCCCGTCAGTTTGTTGTCAGCGCAAATTCACCCGTTGCAATGCTCCCGGCCGGCTCAGGCTCCGAAAGACCGTCCGAAAGGAAGAATACGCTCCAGCCAACAGCCGCCGAACGGCTGTTTTCGCCGATGATAAGATTGCGTTCCACACCGACATCGTCCGTGCCGCGTCCGCTGATACGAAACGCCGTTGCCGCTTGCGGAAAGCAAGGCACGCGTTGCTGGTTTGCCCGTACCGTGAGGCCGTCAAGCGTGAACTGCGCGTCATTTTGGAGCAGAAGCACGCGGTCGTCCGTGAGATTCTCCGCAAAAAAGCGGCGGCTCTGCGCGTCGTAACGGATGCACAGCCATTCATTTTTTGCAACGACTTCCATCGTGTCCGGCGCCCGACGCATAGCGTCCTTCCCGGCCTGCTCCGCAAGCCAAAGGCGCTCCGGCCGCATGGCGACGCCCTCCGCAACCAGAAAGAAGCCGTCGGGCACAGCGTCCGTCTCCGGGCCTGCGGACGCGGGCGTGAACGTAACCAGCCGCCTGGTTTGGCTTGTCATATCCAACTCGTCGGGCACGGGGTAACGCTGCGTGTCGAACACGCCGTTTTCAATCGGATACAGCTTGCAGACGGCGCCCTGCGCCGCGGCTTTGACGGCATAGTAGAGCGTAATCTCTCCACTCTGCGGATTCCGCCCGCAATATGCAACGGTCAAAACTTCATTATCCAGCAAAATATCCTCATTATGCGTATAGATTTGAGCATATTCCCCCGGCGCGTCCGACACGTCGATGATGCTGTCCGCCATTGTAAATTCATAGTTTGTGCTGTCAACATATCCTTCCGTGACAAACCTTAGCTGCGTCAGAGCGCCAATGCGCAGAAACCGCACGGTTTGGCCGGTCAGGTCAAACACAATCGCCTGCGTTTTTTCTTCGCCGGGCGCGAGGTGGATGGCCTGCACCGCCTGCTGTTGATTGGTCACATCCCAGCCGTTTATGCCGGTGAGCAGCGGCCAGATTGTCGCCGGATTGCCGGTGGCGTTTTTTGCCGCGACCTCGACGCTGATGCGGTCGTCCTGCACAAAGAGATACCCTTTGGCAACGGCATACAGCTCCGCGCCGTCGAGCAGAACCGTTTCCACTGCGCCGGACTGACTGACCGGGCGTGCCGACGGCCCGGGCGCCGGTTCCGTCCGCTCCCGCCGTGCCGAGGATTCGGGCTGTTGGACGCCGTATGCCGCGTCTTGCGGGAGGGTTGCGCCGCAGGCGGCCGTTCCCGCCAGGCAAATCAGCGTCAGCAGAACTGCGGCGGCGCGCGTTCTTCCATTCATTGGCTTGCTCATATTCTCCGTTCTTTCGCCCTCAGTCAAGCGTTAGGCCTGTCCATACAGCAACGCATGCAGCTGTTCGACGGTCGGTTCCCGGTCAAAAAGGATACCGCTGCCATCCCCGCCATAGCGCCATGTGCCGGCAAACGGCACCACCGCGGTCTGGAGAGTAACCGGCCGCGTCATCAGAGGCTCCGCCAGACGGTAGATTTCGTCGGCATCCAGGTTGGTCTCCACATGCCTGAACGCAAAACGGATGATGCCCGGCACGGAGGAAAGCGGCTCCTGCGCCACGAATTTTTCATACATCAGCCGCAGGATCTCCTGCTGGCGCGCCGCGCGGTCATAATCGCTCGCCTGATGGCCCGCTCCGCCGGCTGCCGTCGTGCGGTTGCGCACAAAAATAAGCGTTTGCGCACCGTTAAGGTGCACGACTCCCGGCGGATCGGTCACGGGCGGGCAGTTTTTTACAAGCGCGCTCTCGTTTTCATACTCGCTGATGCGTGCGTTGATAAAGGCAATCTCCTGCGCGTCCAGTTCCACGTCCAAACCGCCGAGCGTTTCGTCCACAAACGCGGCAAAGCCGTCGAGACCGACCGCAATATAGCTTTGAATATCGAGTGAAAAAACAGCGTTGATCGTATTGATGAGCAACCCCGCGCCGCCGGAGCGATAGGCCGCTTTCAGCTTGTTATATTCCCCGTCCAAGCCGCCAATGGGCAGAAACGTGTCCCGCATGATGGAAACGAGCACAACGGTGTTGTCGGCGCGGCGGAAGGAGACGAGGATGATCGTATCCGCATTGCCGCCGGCCAGCGTGCCGTGCGCCGCGCGGCTGTCCGTGCCCACAAGCAGCACGTTGGTCACATCGCCGTGAATCGGCTTCACCCGGCGGATGGGAACCGCCCCCGTTTCGTCCTGCCGCGCCGCGGAAAACTCCTGTACGGGCGCCTGCACGGCGGCAAACGCCGCCGCCGCGTGTTCCGCGGCGGCCCTGCCGCACCCGGTTAAAAGCGGCGCGCAAAGGGCCAGCAGCAACGCGGCCGCCCTCGTGGCTGCGGCTGCGGCCGCAGACCCATACAATTTGTTCCTGTCACAATCCATCATATGGATTATAGCATAATCCGGCAGGAATTTGCTATCATGTGCCATCGTTTTCGGTTGCCGTCCACAGACGGCGGGAAAACGGGCGGCTTCCAATCCTGCGGGGCATATCATACCCGCGCTGCGTGGGGTATGATAGCATGATTGGCGTGGATTCGATTATACTGCGGCGGTTTTGCAATTTAGTTCACAAAGCGCGTCGGTTCCGTTAGAAGGTTTCGCAAGTCACGGCGGCCAGAGCAGGCAACGGAGTACGCCGCCTTGCAAATACGCCCCGCACGCGCCGCTCCATTGCGCGCCTGTCCAAATAAAGCGCCATGTTGAGGGTCAGAAGTCTGTCGGTGGAGGGCTGTTCATGGGCTGACTTGCTCCTTTGTATAAAGCCGGAATGGATCTATCCTTTTTAAAGAAATCTCTTTGTCTTAACCATACAAGAACATATGGGTTCCGTCAACAGATTTCTCCACATGTGAACAAAGCCTTTACATTGATCTCCGATTTTGAATGTGGCCAAGCATCGCTGCTGCGCGTGCTTCATTGCGGTTAAGATTGCACTGCGGGCCGAATCATAGTAAAATGGATATGATTATATAGGATTCGGCGAGGTACCGGCATGATTCTCATAGGCGAAAAGCTCAACGGCTCTATCCAGGCGGTCGGCGCGGCCATTGCAGCGCGCGACGAGGCATTTTTGCGCGAGCGTGTGCGGATGCAGGCGGAGGCGGGCGCGGACTTTATCGACGTGTGTGTTTCCGTTGACGTGTCCATTGAAGTCGATACATTTGAATGGGTAATTGAGCTGGCACAGTCCGTGACCGACATTCCGCTCTGTCTGGACAGCCCAAACCCCGACGCGCTGGTGCGCGCCATGTCGTTTTGCGTTAGGCCTGGGCTCATCAATTCCATATCGCTTGAAGGCGGCAAGCTTGAAACGATCCTCCCGGCCATCGCGGGCACCGGCTGGCAGTGCGTGGCTCTGCTTTGCGACGACCGTGGCATCCCGGAGACCGTCGCGCGCAGGCTCGAGGTGCTCGACATCATCATGCGCCGTGCGGAGGAATTCGGTATCGCGCAGGAGCGGCTGTATATCGACCCGCTCGTGATGGCGCTCTCCGCCGACGCAAACGCCCAGCTCGTGTTTTCCGAATGCGCGCGCATCATCCGCGGCCGCTATCCCGGCGTGCATATCACGAGCGGGCTCTCCAATATTTCCTTCGGTCTGCCGCAGCGCCGCTCCGTTAACCAGGCCTTTCTGGCGCTCGCCATGCAGGCGGGCATGGACAGCGCCATCCTCGACCCGTGCGACCGCGATATGCGCGCGTTGATCCATGCCGTCGACGCGTTGCTTGGCCTGGATGAAAGCGGGATTGGTTACATCGCTTACGTCGGCGGCCAAAAAAAAGTCCCCGGCGCGGAGGCGCGGACGGATGCCGCACCCGCCTGCAAAGACCCGTCCGAACAGGCCGTGTCCGCCGTTTTTAAGGCGGTCGAGCAAGGCGGTGTCAAGGAGATTGAATCCATTGTTGCGGAAGCAGTCGCGTCCGGGGCGGATGCAAGCGCAATCTTGAACGACGGTATGATCGCGGCCATGACCGCCATTGGCGGACGTTTCAGCAGCGGAGAGATCTTTATGCCGGAGATGCTCGTTGCCGCGCGCACCATGAAAAAAGGCGTCGCCGCACTCAAGCCGCACCTTGCTTCAGGCGCGTCCGGCGCTTATGGAACGGTGATCCTCGGCACCGTGGCCGGTGATTTACACGATATTGGCAAGAATCTAGTAGGCATCATGATTGAGAGCGCCGGGTTCGAGCTGATCGACCTCGGCGTGGACGTTCCGCCGGAAGCGTTCGCCGACGCGGTGCGCGAAAATCCCGATGTGCGTATCGTAGGACTTTCTTCGCTGCTGACCACCTCCATGCCCGCCATGCGCGAAACCGTGCGGGTTCTCTCCGGGTTGGATTGCCGCCCGGCATTCCATATCATGGTCGGCGGCGCGCCGGTAACCGAGGCTTTCGCGCGTGAAATCGGTGCGGACGCCTACGCGGCCGATGCGGCTTCCGCCGCGCTGAAGGCCCGAGCGCTCGTTTCCCGGTCGACTTAACCGCGACGCAGGCCATACCGGCTGAATCGGCCCGTATTCCGACCGGGGACAACGCAGCTATGGCGCAGTTTACGCGTCCTTTAAACAGTGGTTCGGATTTGCCCGGTATGCTTGACAACAGCATGGAAAGGCGGGATACGGCAATATGCCCACAAAACACACGCTTCTCATGAGCGCCGCGCTGGAACCGCATATTTTTTCGGAGGGCAGCGCTACGCCGGATCGAAGCACGCTGGAAAGACCGGCTGTGCTTGCATGTGGCACGGGGCACATTCGACTGGCGTCGCGCCCGGATTTTCAGCGGCGGTTTATGGAAGCGCCGGCGTTTGGGCAGTCCTGTCCCGGGGGCGGCGCATGAGTACGGACTGGATTAAAAACGCGCTGACCGCCGGATTTTCTCACGCGGCCGCGCTGGATATTTCCACGCTTACCCCGCGGCGGCAGGTGCGCGACATGTGTGCGGCCGACCGCTGCAACATGTTTGGAAAATGCTGGACATGCCCGCCTGCATGCGGTACATTGGAGACGTGCGGCGCATGCATACGGCGTTTTTCCACAGGTCTGCTCGTACAGTCCGTGTCCGCGCTTGCGGACGCGTTCGATTACCCCGGCATGCTTTTTGCAGAGCAGCGGCACCAGGAGGCGTTTCTGGCCTTTTATGGGCGGCTTTGCGGCGCTTTTGGCGCCGTACTTGCCCTCGGCGCCGGCGGCTGCCGCGTCTGCACGGCCTGCACATATCCGGACATGCCCTGTCGGTTCCCGAAGCGGGCTGTATCATCGATGGAGGCCTATGGCCTGCTGGTCAGCGACGTTTGCCTTGCAAACGGGCTGGAGTATTACCACGGGGCCGGTACGATATCGTATACCGGCTGCTATCTGTTATCTTAAGGAGGAATCTGTATCATGCACGATGGACACGCGCACACCCCTACGGTTTCATCCGCAGGCGGCTCCGCCAGCAAGGCGGAAACGCTGGCAGTGCTGCAATTCATGCTGGCCCACAACCAGCACCACGCCGGGGAACTGGACGGGCTCTCCGCGCAGTTGACGGCGCTCGGCCTTAATAGCCAGGCGCACGAGCTGCTACACTGTAAACAGGCCTATGAACTGGCCAACGACCGGCTCGAAAAGCTGCTGGCCACCTTATAACATAACGGGAGGAGAAAAACGGTATGTGTCTTTCAATGGTGTATGATAAAGAGCCGGCTCCGGAGCATCTGCTGATGAAGAACGTGCAGCGGATTCAGATCGAAGGCGGAACCATAACGCTGACGGACGTCATGGAATGCACGCGGTCCATTGCCGGCTCGCTTGCATATGCCGATTTGGTCAACGGCGTGGTCGTCGTGGACGCAGAGTAAGGAGCACACCGCTTGGCCGCGCCGAAAAACGACAATGTGAAAGCCGCGATTCTGGACGCTGCGGAGCGGCTGCTGAGCAGGCAGCCGGACGTTTCGCTTGCCGATATTGCCAGGGAAGCCGATATCAGCAAGGGAACGCTTTTTTATCATTACCGCAGCAAGACGGAAATCTATCTTGACATCGGCGAGCGGTACTGGACGCAGCTGAGCGACGCGCTGCTAAAATGGGTGGACGACCGCAAAAAGATCACCACCCCCACCCGTCTGGTGCGCTATACCATGCAGCGCGGCGTGTTCGACAAAAGCGGCCCGCTGCGGCTGCACCTGTTTGTGGACGCGATTTCGCGCGTTCAGGAGGGCAACGCGGTCCGCGACGCGCTCATCCGCCAATACACGCATTTTAAAAACATTCTCAAAACCCGCATCGTTGAGCGTATGCCCGGGGCGGACGGCGAACAGCTTGCCTGGACGCTGCTGATTATGGTTGACGGCCTGATGGTGCAGTACAGCCTGCAAAACACCGAAATCGACATCGACGCATATATCGAATGGCTTGCGAGCCAATTTGATTCATAACCGTCTCCGGCGGCGTGTACGCCGGAACGGATGAACGCCGAAGGATTTCTTTCCCCGCCGGTTCTTGCGCAAACGCGTGAAAACGCAGGTTTTATGCGCTTATCATGCTGCCGGCCTTTTCTTCTGTTGACATATTTACAAAAAAAGGCTATTCTGATTCCATAAGTCGGTCGTCCGACCGACATGCGCCGCTACACATGTTCAAACGCTATTAAACAGGAGGAACCGGCATGTCCCGCTGTGACCGCATCAACAAAAGGCTCAATGCGCGCTTTGGCGGACGCGTTCGCGCAGACGAGCGCGACGGCTGCCTTGTGCTCAGCGGCGCGCTGGATTCCTGGGACTGTATCGTAGAGGCCGGCACAATGTGCGCGCGGCATGGAAAGTACCTTGGTCTGGTGAACGACATCCGGCTCAACGGTGTGGAAATTCCGCCCATGCGCGTGCCGCCCGTGCGCGACGATGCGCTCGACGGGCTTTGCGCGGATGTGCTGGTCGTCGGAGGCGGCATAATCGGCTGCGCGATTGCGCGCGAACTGACGCGCTGGAAGCTCAAAGTGCTCTTATGCGAAAAGGAACACGACGTTGCGCTGCATGCATCCTCGCGCAACGACGGCATGGTGCATCCGGGCATCGATCTGATTCCCGGGCAGGTGAAGCGCCGCTACAACATGCGCGGCAACCGCATGTACGACCGCGTTACGGCGGAGCTGGGCGTTCCGTTTTCGCGCACAGGCCAGTACCTGTGCATGCAAAGCCTCCCTGCCGGCATCGCCGCTTTTTTTGCCCAGCTATACTATCTTGTAACGGGCGTGCCGGTGCGCTTCTGCACCCGCCGGTCCCTCGCCCGACGTGAGCCGGAGCTCAGCGAACGGATTCGCAGCGCGCTTTTTTTTCCCACGGCCGGCATCGTCTGCCCATACAGTCTGACCATCGCCTATGCGGAAAACGCAGCCGATAACGGCGCGCGCGTCTGCCTCGACACCGCCGCGCTCGGTATGGAGGTACAAGACGCCCGCATACGAAGCGTGCGCACCAACCGCGGCACAGTCTATCCCCGGGTGGTGATCAACGCCGCAGGCGTGTTCAGCGAGGACGTCGCCGAAATGGCGCAGGACCGCTTCTTCTCCATCCATCCCCGAAAAGGCACCAATTCCATCCTCGACAGCAAGGCCGCGCATCAGGTGCGCACCATTGCCGCGTCCTTTGGCACCTCCTCCACCCACAGGCGCCACACCAAGGGCGGCGGACTGGTCTCAACCGTCGACGGAAACCTGCTCGTCGGGCCGGACGCGCACGAAACCTATGAAAAGGAAAATTTCTCTACGGCCGCGGACAGTATCCGCGACACGTTTGAAAAGCAGCGCCGCACGAGCCCGCAGCTGAGCGAACGAGATATCATCACCTATTTCACCGGCGTGCGCGCGGCAACCTATGAGGAGGACTTTGTAATCACCAGGGGTAAGCGTATCAAAAACATCGTGCATGCGGCGGGCATCCAGTCCCCGGGACTGACCGCCGCACCCGCGATTGCACAGGATGTTGCCGGCATGGCGGTCTCCCTGCTGCGCGAGCAACAAGAGGTTGTAACAAATCCGGCTTTCAACCCCGTGCGAAGGGGCATCGTCCATGCCGCAGACCTGCCCGCGCAGGCGCGCGCGGCGCTCATTGCGGGTGACCCGGACTATGGCGAAATCATCTGCCGCTGCGAACAGGTCAGCCGGGGCGAAATCCTCGCCGCGCTGCGCCGCAGCGTCCCCTGCGATACCCTTGACGGCGTGAAGCGCCGGGTGCGGCCGGGCATGGGCCGCTGTCAGGGCGGCTTTTGCGGGCCGCAGGTTTTGCAGATCATCGCGCAGGAGAAGGGCATCCCGCCGGAGTCGGTTAAAAAGAGCGGCTGCGGCAGCGAGGTTTTGCTTGCATCCAACAAGGAGGTGCGCGGAAATGGAGCGGTTTGACGTGACCGTTATCGGCGCGGGCCCGGCAGGGCTTGCGGCGGCGCTTGCAGCCTCAGACGCGGGCGCGCGGGTTCTGCTGCTCGAGCGCGAGGCGCGCGCCGGCGGCATCCTCAAACAGTGCATTCACGACGGTTTCGGCCTGCTGCGCTTTGGCGAACGGCTCTCCGGTCCGGAATATGCCGCGCGCTTTACCGCGCGCCTGGGCGGCAGCGGCGTCGATCTGCGTACGCTGACGTTCGTCACCCGGATTGCGCCGGCGGACGGCGGCTATGCGCTGGAGCTCGTTTCGCGCGCCGGTCTGACGCAGATTGATACAGAAAGCGTGGTGTTCGCAACGGGCTGCCGGGAGCGGACCTCGCGGCAGATTGGCGTGCACGGCCACCATTGCGCGGGCGTGCTGACTGCTGGCAGCGCGCAATACTATACCAATGTCCTTGGCAAGCTCCCGACGCGGCGCTGCGTGATTCTCGGCTCCGGCGATATCGGGCTCATCATGGCGCGCCGTCTGACGCTCGAAGGCGCGCAGGTGCTCGGCGTTTATGAGGCAAAGCCCGCGCCGGGCGGGCTGAGACGCAATATCTGCCAGTGCCTCGAGGACTTCGGCATCCCGCTGTATACGAGCAGAACCGTCACGCGCGTATTCGGGCAGCAGCGCGTCGAGGCGGTTGAGATATCCGATGTGGACGAGCGGCTGCAGCCCATTGCAGGCACGCAGCGGCGCATCGCCTGCGACGCGCTGATTCTGTCCGTGGGGCTCATCCCTGAGAACGAGCTGGCTGAAAGGCTCGGCGTGCCGCTCGATCCCCGCACAAAAGGCCCCGTCGTCGACCAAAGCTGCCAAACGCTCGTGCCGGGCATATTCTGCTGTGGCAACGCGCTGCATGTCAACGATCTGGTGGACTATGTCTCCGAAAGCGGCGAACTGGCAGGGCGTTCTGCGGCCCGGTACGCGCTTGGCGGCGAGCGGGCGATGCCGCGCGTGCTGCTGCCCGTTGAAGCGGATGACTCGCTGATGTCCGTTGTGCCGCAGCGAGTCGATCTCCATGCGCTGTCCGCACCCGTACCGATTTTTTATCGTACGGCGCGCGAACGGGGCGCGTGCAGGCTCCGCATCGGTACGGACGGCTGTTGCCTGCTTGATAAAAACTATGCGCTTATGAACCCGCCCGAAATGCTGCGTCTGGAACTCGATTTGTCCGGCGCGGCGCTGACGGAGGGCAGCGCCCTGACATTTACCATTGCGGAAAAAACCGGCTGAAGCAGCGAAGCAGGCTACCGGCGTAAGCGCATGAACAGCAGCTTCGAAAACAAGTACCCCGGGGACGCATCCGGTCTTTCCGCTTTGCGTCTTCATACAGAAAGGCACGGTTGTGAGCATGCAAACCATCACCTGCATCGTCTGCCCCAACAGCTGCCGCATCCGGTGCGAGCGAACCGCCGAAGGCTGGTCGTTTTCCGGCAACGCCTGCAAACGCGGCGCGGCGTATGCGCAAAGCGAGCTGACTTGCCCGATGCGCACGCTCGCCACCACCGTGCGCACCCGCGTGCCGCAAACGCCCGTGGTGTCCGTGCGCACCCGCGGCGAGATTCCAAAGGCAAGCATGCGCGAAGCGATGGCCGCACTGGCCCTTGTGGTGGTAGACGCGCCGTTGCACATCGGAGACGTCGTGGTTGCGGACCTCCTCGACACCGGCTGCGATGTGGTCTGTACATCCGAGCTGTACGTGGACGCGCAACAACCGCGCTGAGCGCGCATCTTTCTGCGGGCGTACGAAGCAGGCGGCCCGCAATACCAATTAAGGAGGTTTCAAACATGTCCCATCCCTATCGAAATTTTGAACCGAACTGGGTTCAGGGCGAGTTCCCTGGTGACTCCTACCGTTCCATCTTCAAATGGGGCAGCATGACCCAGATCAAGCCGCCGCGCGAATCGCTCTATCAGCTGGTCAAGGAAAAATTCGGGCTGGACGACGCATACTTTTCCCAGTACCGGGAGGATTTAGGCTTTGACAAGGTTTCATTCGACCTCCCCGTCTCCCTCACAAACGCACAGCTGGACACATTTTGTACAATTGTGGGCGAGGGCTATGTGCGTACCGACGATTACGCGCGGCTGTCGGTGGCGTACGGAAAAACGATGTACGATATCCTGCGGCTGCGCAATCGGATCGTTGAGAATGTGCCGGACGCCGTGCTTTATCCCGATACAAAGGAGCAGATCGACGAGATCGTGGCCTATTGCGCCGCACAAAAGATTCCGGTGTACGTCTACGGCGGCGGCTCCTCCGTCACGCGCGGCGTGGAATGTGTCAAGGGAGGCGTTTCGCTGGATATGCGGCTGCGGTTTCATAAGGTCGTGGCGTTCAACGAAACCGACCAGACCATTACCGTCGAGGCCGGAATGAGCGGGCCCAAGCTTGAACAGACGCTCAACGACGCGGTGCGCCTGTTTGGCGCAAAGCGCGCGTACACCTGCGGGCATTTCCCGCAGAGCTTCGAGTATTCTTCCGTCGGCGGCTGGGTGGTCACGCGCGGAGCGGGCCAGAACTCCACCTACTACGGCTGCATCAGCGACATCGTGCTCGCGCAGTGCTATTCAACGCCCGTCGGCCCTATCCGCACCGACGCATACCCGCGCAAGGCCACCGGCCCCGACCTCAACCAGATCATGATGGGCAGCGAGGGGGCGTTCGGCGTGCTGACGCACGTGACGCTCAAGTTTTTCCGTCATATGCCGGAGACCATCCGGCGGTTCTCGTTCATGTTCCGCGACTGGGAGACCGCGCAGGCGGCCGCGCGGGAGATGATGCAGTCCGAAGCCGGATTCCCCAGCGTATTCCGCCTGTCCGACCCGGAGGAAACGAGCGTCATGCTGCACCTCTACGGCGTGATGGACACGCCGCTGAAGCACCTGTTCAGACTGCGCGGCTTTGAGGAAAACGAGATGTGCCTGTTCCTTGGCTTTACCAACGGCCAAAACGGCTTTTCCGGCAACTGCGCGCATAACGTCAGGCGTGTCGCGCGCCGGTACGGCGGCATGAGCCTGACGGGCTATGTCACCCGCGGCTGGGAAAACGGTCGCTTCAACGACCCGTATATGCGCGACACCATACAGGATTTTGGTCTGGTCACCGACACAATGGAGTGCACGGTCAACTGGAGCAACATGTCGCAGGTGCACGCCGATGTGCGCGCTTACTGCAAATCCCGCCCAAATACCATCTGCATGACGCATATGTCGCACGTATACCCGCAGGGCGCGAACCTGTATTTTATCTTCATCATCCAGGAGAGCAGCCCGGAGGCGTTTAAAGCGTACCACGCGGGCATCCTCGATGCAATCCAGAAATCCGGCGCCGCCATGAGCCATCATCATGGCATCGGCAAGATGTTCGGCCCGTGGCTGGAAGGCTATATCGGCAGGAACGAATACGATGTGTTCCGCGCGCTCAAGCGGCACTTTGACCCGGATAACATTATGAATCCCGGCGGTACGCTCGGCCTCGACACACCGGAACACGAAAAACGCTTTTTGCGCGGCGACATCCGGTAACCGTTCCTGCAAGCGGGCGCGCCACTCTTAAAAAAACAGAGCGCCGCGCCTGGTTTTTTGCGCCGGACCGTCCTGCCGCGCAATCCGTCCGCCGTCCTTGCGACCATAGCGCGGCGCGCGCCTTCGTCGGGCGCGCGTTTTTTGCCGGTTTGCCGCACACGCCCGGCAACAGGTATTTGCTTCCCCCTCAACCGGGCATACTACATGCCGGGGTGATAAACATGAAATCCATTTGGATCGAAACTGCCGGCAGTCCAAAAAAGCACGCGCCGCTGGCACAGAACCTGCAGGTCGGCGCCGCTGTGATCGGCGGCGGAATGGCGGGCATTTTAACCGCGTACCTGCTGGGCAAGCGCGGCATGGACTGCGCGGTATTGGAAGCGGCGGAGATTGGAAGCGGCCAGACAAAGGGTACCACCGCAAAGATTACAAGCCAGCACGGGCTGCTCTACGGACAGCTTGTCAGGCAGTTCGGCGCGGACAAAGCGCGCCAGTACGCGCATGCCAACCAACAAGCGGTGACGCAATACCGCGCGGTTGTGGACGAATTGGACATCGCGTGCGACTTTATCATGCAGGATGCCTATCTGTATTCCCTGCACGAGCGCGACGAACTGCTTTTTGAGGCGAAGACCGCCGCCGCGCTCGGGCTGCCCGCGTCGTTTGCCGAGTCCGTCAATCTGCCGTTTGACACCGTGGGCGCGGTGCGCTTTACAAACCAGGCGCAGTTTCACCCGCTCAAATTTCTTTATGCGGTCAGCGAGCGGGTGCGGGTATTCGAGCATTCGCCCGTTCAGCGTGTCGACGGAAATACGCTTTACGTGAACGGACAGACCGTCACGGCGGACAAAATTGTGTTTGCAACGCATTATCCGTTTGTCAACATGCCGGGCTACTACTTTGCGCGCATGTACCAGTCGCGCGCTTATTCGATTGCGCTTCAAAACGCTGGGTCGCTTGATGGCATGTATATCGGCACGGGTGAAAGCGCGTTGTCGCTGCGCGCGTACAAGGATTACGTCATCCTTTGCAGCATGGATCACCGCACGGGTGAAAACTCTGACGGCGGCCGGTATGATTCCCTGTGCGGGACGGCGCGGTCCCTCTATCCGGAATGCCGCGAGGTCGCGCGCTGGTCCGCGCAGGACTGCGTTACGCCCGACGACGTTCCCTATATCGGACACTATTGCGCCACGCAGCCGGACTGGTATGTTGCCACCGGATTCAACAAATGGGGGATGAGCAGCTCGATGGCCGCAGCGCAAATCCTCTGCGACAGCATCACCGGGCGTGAAAATGCCAACGCGGACGTATTCAGCCCGCAGCGCTTCAACCTTCCGACGTTCACCGGCGTGCTCGATTGCAGCGGGCAGGCGGTCAAGGGGTTGTCACGGGAGAACCTGACCATTCCGCAGGAAACGCTTGACGCGCTGCCTGCCGGACATGGCGGAGTCGTGCTGGTCGAAGGGGAAAAGGTGGGTGTGTATAAGGAGCCGAACGGCCGGACGCATCTGGTGGACACGCGCTGCCCGCACCTCGGCTGCCAGTTGGAATGGAACCCGGACGAAAAGAGCTGGGACTGTCCCTGCCATGGCTCCCGCTTCGATTTCCACGGTCGGCTCATCGACAACCCCGCGCAGGAAAACCTTAGAGGCGCGCCGGACGGGCCGGAAAATGCGCGCCCGTATACCGGGGTCGATCATTTTGACCGTCCGCAGGCATACTAGCGGTATCTAAAACCTATGCGGTGGAAAAATGCAGCGAACGCAAAAAGAAACCCTGCTTTTACAGGATCTGAAAAGCCACGAACAGCTTTGTATTGAAAAATACCGTAAGTATGCCGGGCGCGCCTGTGACGAGCAGTTGAAGAACCTCTTCTCCTCCATCGGCAAGACCCGAGCAGACCCACCTGGACACGATCATGCAGATGATGCGCGGAACCGTGCCCATGATGGCGGCGGCGGACAGCAGCAGGCCCGGCCGCGTCCGTCAACCTGCGCCGAAGCGGAAAAACAGGAAGACGCCTATCTCTGCAAGGACGCGCCCAGCACGGAAAAGCACGTTTCCTCCGTATACGACGCCTGCATTTTTGAGTTTAAGGACAAACAGATGCGCGATACGCTCAACCATATACAAAAAGAAGAGCAGGAGCATGGCAAGCCGCATCTACGATTACATGGCCGCAAACGGCATGTACGCGTAAACGCGTTTACCGTCATTCAACCAGCTCGATAAAATCCACAAAATACCGCATGTTCATGACGTCGGCCGGCGACGGGTCGGAATGCGCCTCAACGCGCACTTCACCCTCCCGGTCGACAATCGGCCCGTGGAACGGATTGAATACGTTGCGCGCAATGCTGCCCCTGAGAAATCTGGCAAGGTTGCGGCCCGGGCCGGACAGCGTCTCACTCATGCGCACGTCAATCACGCCCGCGCCCAGTCCCCACCAGAAGCTCTTGACGGGCGATTCGTCGCCCGCGTTATCCAGCACCGCATTGAGGCTGCCGTTGAGGTAGCTTTTGACAATGGCCGTGTAAAAGCGCGCCCAGTTCCAGTCCGGCGCGGCAATGTAGCGCGTGGGCATGCCGTAGCAGTCGATGCCGACCATCACGGACAGCGCCTCGCGCGGCAGATCGAGCAGCGTCAGGGACGGATAATGCTGCGTAAACACCACGTCCGCACCCATGCGTCCGGCCAGCGACATGGCGTTGGTACAGGTAGGCGGGTCATTGGGCAGCACGTCCCGGGTAATCAGCAGCACGCGGATATCCGGGCGCGCGCTCCGCGCGCCGAGCGCAAACGCGTTGATGTCCGACGTATAGCGCGCATCGCCAAGCCGCGGCGTGATGTAGCATACAATCCCGTTGTGCGAACACTGCCCCGCAAGAAAGCCGCAGATGAACATCGCCTCGTAATAGCGGCCAAAGTAGGTATGCAGCCGGTAATCCTGCTGCATGCGGGAATAGATGAGCGAAATACAGCCTGGATGCTCCAGCGCAAAACGCAGCACGGGCGTCATCAGCGAGGGCGAGGCGGCAAACAGCAGCCCTGCGTCGCCCGCCTGCCCGGTCAGCTGCTCATAAGCCGTCTCCCGGTCTGATATATCGATGCAGCGGGAGGCCACACGCTCGCCGAGCGC
Source organism: uncultured Oscillospiraceae bacterium (assembly GCA_964447605.1). GTDB lineage: Bacteria > Bacillota > Clostridia > Christensenellales > CAG-138 > CAYUTA01. Next base: position 36,562 of record CAYUTA010000009.1, read on the forward strand.
CTCCTGCATATCAAGCCGCCCCTGCTCATGCGCGCCGAGCCAATTGGCCTGCGTACGGCCGGCGGTGTAAACAAATACGACGTTTGGATTTTTATGCCCCGTGACAAGGCGGGATAACAGCGGCCGTTCCCCGGGCGTCTCCTCGAGCACCAGCTTGGGCTGCGCCGGATTTGCCACAATATCCAGCTGCGGCTTGAGCAGGCGGATGCGCCCGGCCAGCTCCTCCGTCAAAACGCCTGTGGGAAACCCATATAGCTGAAGGTATTCCAGGAACGCATCGCCAAGCGTCATGGTGCAATCCGTTTTCAGATACGCGGCTTCAAAGCGGATATACAGCGCGTTATAATCCATCTCTCCAGCCGCGTCCAGCTCGCCGGTCAGCTTTTGCTCGAGTTCGGAAAGGCGGACATATCTGGCCGCGTCCGAAAGCTCAATATCGGAGAATACGCCTGCTTTTGCATACTCAAGGAACGCGTAATACCGGACGGTGTCCGGATGATCTTCGTCATATTGCGGGATCAGGCGCGTTACCTCCGCCTCAAACGCGCCTGCGCCGACATATTTGAGCACGCTGATGCGCTTGTTGCCCTCGCTGACATAATACTTCCACAGATATTCGTATACGCGCACCGCATCGCGAATCCCCGTATCGATATGCGAAGCGTACAATGCGGTCCATTTGGACGCAAACTCCGAGTTCTCGGAAAGGATCGGCATAAAGTTGGGCGCAAACGAGGTCGCGCGGCCGGCCTGGTACGTCCCGGCGATACGATGGAGCGAGATCACCCGCGGAGCCTGGGAAACAAAGCCCAGCACGCCGCATTCCTCGCGCCGCACGTCCGGTATGGCAAGATAGCCGCTCTCACCGCGCGCCCTGCATGCGGCGGCCTCCTTCAGCCCGCGCCTGCGCGCCGCCCGGTAGGCGTCCCTGGCCTCTGCAAACGAGCTCATCCCCGCGCCCCCTCTCCGTCATCTTCGAATTCCATATCCACGACACAGTATCCGTATGCGTTGATGATGACCGTGTCGTGAAATACAAGCCTCCGCCCTTGATCCGTGCGGTAGGTCAGGTGCTGGTGGCCGTGCAGGTGGTAGCATGGACGGTATCGCTCCAAAAACGTGCGGAAACAGGCAAACCCCTCGTGATAGCGGTCCTCGCCGTCGCCAAGTCCAAGCGCGGGCGCGTGCGTTACCAGCACGTCGCAGCGTCTGCCGCGGTTAAGCAACAGCATCCGGCGCAGTCGGACGTCCATCGCCCGCTCGGAATAATTATTGACCTGCCGCCGCGCGCTTTTGCAGCCGCCAAATCCGGCAAAGCGCACGCCCTTGACCGTTATGGGCCGCTTTTCCAAATCGACACAGCCCTCCGGCGGGGTTGCGTCATACCGCCCGTCGTGGTTACCGCGTACGTACAGCAGCGGCACGTTGAGCATGGTGACCAGAAAGGTCAGATAATCCGGCGCAAGGTCCCCGCACGACACGATTAACTCTACGCCGGAAAATACGCTTTTATCAAAATAATCCCAGATATACGGACTTTCCTGATCGGCTACAAGCAGGACGCGCAGGTTCAAGCTCTCTCTCCCTTCACCGGCCTGTTATAAAACGGCTTGCCGGCCCATGCCGCAAACGCGGAAAATACCGCGGAGACCGGCGCAAACAGCTTCATCAGCACGAGCCGGCCGCCGCCGGTCAGCACACGCCGCACGCCTTTGCAAACCATTTTTGCAGTCAGCCGGCAAAAACAGGTCCGTCTTGATTACGGCCAAAACTGCCGGAAAAGCATTACTAGCGGGAGTATGTCGCCAATCCCGCACAAGATATTATACGGAAGGCGACTCAAAAACACAAGCATGGGCAAGCCGCGCACAGGCCGCCAAAAAACGTTTTTTCAACGGACTGGGGCGCGGCCCGGCCCAACTCCATAGCGTGTAAATCTACTCCTGAGCTCCGTCCTGCCGTGCGGGCGCGGTCTGCGCATCGGCCGTTCCCGGCTGCGCGCCGTCGTCCTCAAAGTCAAAGGCCGATACGGGCAGGATGTGCCCGGCCTGCTTTGCCGCGTCCGCGCCTTTATACTGCTCGGCCCGTCTTGCCGCCGCATCCTTATCGGTCATCTTCCGCGTGACGACGATCATCACGACGATTCCGGCAATCGCAAGGCCTGTGCATACATAGGTGATGATGTTGATCGTGGGGATGGTCAGAAAGCTGAATGATCCCAGGTCGCGCAGCGGTACCCAGTCATAACCGGCAGTCATGGTTTCCGTAGCGGGAATGACCTCCTCGTACGAATAGAAAACATACTTGACAAGGGAAATCAGGCCGTTGAACGTCATCACGGCCCCCAGCGCAATGTAAAGCTTGCGCATGGTCTGGATAAACGTCTCCTCCATCCCCTTCTTGATGTTTTCAACGTTGTACAGGCGGCCTTTGCCGCGGATTCCCGCGACGAGCACGTACACGCCCATAGCGAGCAGCAGGTAGTCGAACAGTGACAGCGATTGCATGATGGTAACTTCTCCTTAGCAGTATTTCCAGTGTGGGCGCTTCCGCTCCCGGACGACAGGATGGTTTCTTTGTATAAAGCAACTCCGCTTCAAATGGGGTTTGCCTACAACTTTTTCAGCTTCGGCCCCTGCGCGGTGTCCTCAACGGCGTAGCCCAGGTCCCGGAGCGCGTCGCGCAGCGCGTCGGCCCTGGCAAAATCCCTGACCTTGCGCGCCTGCTGGCGTTGCTCAAGCAGAGAAACCGCCTCTGCTGGGAAGGCCTCTGCCTTTTTATGCTGTAGAATCCCCAGCACGCCCGTGAGCTCGTCGAACAGCGCTCTGGCCTGCCCGACCGCATTTTTGCCGCGCGGCTTGCCGACAAACGTGTTGACCGCGCGCGCAAGCTCAAACAGCACGCCAAGCGCGTCCGCAGTGTTGAGGTCTTCGTCCATCGCCTCTTGAAAGCGCGTGCGGTACGCGTCGAGCGAGGCGGCAAACGCCGCGTCCTCCGGCGAGTCGTCCGCAGCCACCTGAGCTTCCTCCAGCCGCTCGCGCGCGGTGCGCAGCCTGAGCAGCGCGCTTTCCGACTGCTGAATCAGCTCCCTGCTGAAGTTGACCGGGTTGCGGTAATGTACGCCGAGCATGAACATGCGCACGGCCTCGAGGTCGAACTCCTGCGCGATTTCACGCACCGTGAAAAAATTGCCGAGCGACTTGCTCATTTTCTGGTTGTCGACATTGATGTAACCGTTGTGCATCCAGTAACGGGCAAAAGGTCTGCCGGTGGCCGCCTCGGACTGCGCGATTTCATTCTCATGGTGCGGGAAGATCAGGTCCTGCCCGCCGGCGTGAATATCAAATGTTTCACCCAAAATGGCCATGCTCATGGCCGAGCATTCGATGTGCCAGCCCGGACGGCCCTTGCCCCAAGGCGAATCCCAGCTCGGTTCGCCGGGCTTTTCGGCCTTCCACAGCGCAAAGTCGAGCGGATCGCGCTTTTCTTCCGTTGGGTCAACGCGCGCGCCGTTTTCCAGATCGTCGATATTTTGACCGGACAGCTTGCCATAACCAGGGAAGCTGCGCACGGAAAAATAGACGTCGCCGTTCTCCGTTGCATAAGCGTGCCCCTTGCCAACGAGCGTCCGCACCAGCGAGATGATCTCGCCGATATGCTCGGTTGCGCGCGGATTGACCGTTGCGCGCTCCACGCCAAGCGCGTCCGCGTCGGTATAATACTCCCTGATGAACCGCTCGCCAAGCTCTTTTACGGTGGTGTGCTCCTCGTTTGCACGGCGGATCATCCTGTCGTCGATGTCGGTAAAATTCTGCACAAAGCGCACCTGATAGCCACGATATTCCAGATAGCGGCGCATGGTGTCGAACACGATGAACGGGCGCGCGTTGCCGATATGGAAGAAGTTATAAACCGTCGGTCCGCACACGTACATCGAAATCTGCCCCGGCACCTGCGCAACCAGCTCCTCCTTTTTGCGGGTCATGGTATTGTAAATCTGCATACGACTGCCTCCTGTCATTAAGTAAAGATATGATAGCATAATTCCGGCAGGAATGTGCTGGAATGTGCCATCGTTTTCGGTTGCCGGCCACAGACGGCGGGAAAACGGGCGGCTTCCAATCCTGCGGAGCATAGGATAACCACGCAGTGGGTATTATAGCATAGCGGCCGGCCGTTGGGAACAGCCGCTTTCCTTTTTTATCCCGCTTTTATCCCGCACGGTCCGCCCTCTCCAAGCCCACCTGCCTTTGTTCGTCCTTTTGCGCAGCCTCCAGCGCTGAAACCCGCTCCGTCAGCGCATGAATCTGCTGCTGCACAGGGTCGGGCAGGTGCACCTGGTCGAGATCGACGCCCGCTTCGCCCTGCCTGCCGTCACTGTGCGGACAGTCCGCCGCGTTTTGACAGGCGCAGCCGTCCGCACAGGTCGGTGGGCAGCCGTTCATGCGCACGACATGCCCCGGCACGCCGACCACGGTTGCAAAGCGCGGCACGTCGGTCAGCACCACCGCGCCCGCGCCAATCTTGGCATAGTCTCCAACCGTCAGCGGGCCGAGCACCGCCGCGCCGGCGGAGATGGTCACATGGTTGCCGATTGTTGGGTGGCGCTTACCCGTTTCCTTGCCCGTTCCGCCGAGCGTCGCGCCCTGGTACAGCGTCACGTCGTCGCCGATCGCAGTTGTTTCCCCAACGACCACGCCCATGCCATGATCGATGAACAACCGCTTACCAATGACCGCCGCGGGGTGGATATCCACGCCCGTAAAAAAACGGCACCATTCGGAAACCAGCCGCGCAAGCCCTTTCATCCCGTGGGTATACAAAAAATGCGCGAGCCGGTATTCCCGTACCGCACGGAAGCCCGGATAGCAAAACAGCACCTCGAGCGTGCTCCGGCAGGCCGGGTCGCGGTCGCGCACACAGCGAATATCATTACGAAAGTTGTTGAACATACACTTTTCTCCATTCAATAAAATAAAAAACGCAATCGTCCGAATATAAAGACGAATGCGCTCCGTGGTTCCACTTTATTTGGGGCAGATCTGCCCCCGCTCAACCCGCATGGATTATCATATGCGGCCCGCGTTAACGCCGCGGCATGCGTCCGCCGGTACTTGGCCTGTTCTGCCTTTGTCGGCGGCGGCTATGGGAGGCACTTCCCCGCAGGCTTTGTTCGGAGCAGCTTACAGCCAACGGCCGCTCTTCTCTGGAGCACAAAGCGGAAAACGGGTACTCTTTCCCAATCACTGCCTTTGTTCGATGGACTCCGGCACCGCGGACAAGGTCCGCATAACCGGAGATACTCTAGTATGATATGTGATGGCGCAAATGTTTGTCAAGCCTGAGTTGCAAAGGCGCACAACAAACGCATGAACCCTGCGTTTTTGTGCGTTTGCGCAGGAATGACGCGGCTTCTCAAAAAATTTTGGCGAGCCTGTAACGGTCGCGTGCGGATTATGCGCCGCGCCTTTCCGCGCGGTGAAGCGCCCGCTTACACATCGGAGGCGCGTTTACAGCGCCAGCGACCAGATCCATTCGGAAATATAGGGCTGAATAAAAAACGGCGCCGCGAATGCGAGCGCCAATATCAGGATCAATTCCCAGGTGTTTTGAGCTCCGCCGCTCACGCATACGGCTGCCGGCCGGGTCCGGTTTCCGGTGAGCGCACGTGCCGCGGCATAACCGGCAAGCGCTCCAGCCGTATTGGCTATCAGGTTGTCCACGTCCGTCACCCGGAACGTAAAAATCCACATGATTTCGATCTATGCGGACAGACAAAGTCCAAACAGAAGCGTACGCTTTAGGGAATGAAATCTCTCCCGGAGCAACGGCGCCAAAAACCCCATTGGGACAAACAGCAGGATGTTAAGAAACTTGTTTTTTGCGTACCCGAGCGGATTGTACGCCGCATCCGGAAACGGAACGCAGTTGAAGGATAAGTCCAGCCTCAGCGAACGCGCGGATGGGACTCCGTTCGCTGAATAACCGGCGGCGACATAGGAAGCAAACAAAAGCTTTTGCCGCGCGCACGCGCCTGCCGCAGACCGCCTCGTAAAGCAGCAACAACGGCGCAAGCAAAACCATGGTTCAGCCGACGTCGATTCCAATGGATCATAACCTGAGCATGTGTCGATTCCTTTCCAACCCAATATCCGTTCTCAGCAATATAGCATATTGTCGGTCGGCACAACCCGAAGGGTGCCTTAAGTATTCCTTAAAATTCAATTCGATTTGTTTATGGACAGGACAAGCCGTATAAGCTCCGCCCGAAAGGGCGACAAGCAGCGTTTTTAACAACGCCGGCTGCCGCTTCAGAACCCGCGGCTGCTGCATAAAAACGTTGCCAAACGAAACAAAAGAGCCCTGCGCGCGGCAAAAAATCGGTCCGTGCGCAATTTTTATCGTCGCCGCAAAAGGCGCGGCGCAGCCGCAGGTTGATTCAGCCCTGCGCGCCGCGGTTCAATTCGCCATAAAATTTTCTTATTGTTTGGGGTATAATATGGTATAATTGTTTTTAAAGAAGCTTTCTCAACAGCTCTGCGCCTTTTAATAACGGTATGCGGCTTGGACGGCGGGCTTCTCAACAGGCCTGTTAAGGAGGGTTTTGCTATGACATTTTTGCAGATGCTCGGCCCGGCCGCCGTGCCGACGCTCATCTGTTTGGCCATCGGCCTGATCATGCTGATTATCGAGCTGTTTACGCCCGGTTTCGGCGTGGCCGGCATCGCCGGGCTGGTTTGCCTGGCCGCGTCGATCCTCATGCAGTATGTTTGGGGAAACGCGCGCGTGGCCACCTATCTGCTGGCAATCGTGCTGCTCGTCATCCTGTTGACAATCCTGTGGTTTGTGCGCTCGTTCCAGCGCGGCAGGCTGAGCCGTTCGTTCCTTGTGCTCAACGACAGCATCGACGGCGCTTCCGTGCCCGATGTTGCCGCCGCCAGAGCCGAGTATATTGGTAAAATCGGCGTGACCGTCACGCCGCTGCGTCCTTCGGGCATCGCGCAGATTGGCGGCGCCCGGCTCGACGTGATGGCGACGGGTACGTTTATTGAGCAGGGACAACCGGTTGAAGTCGTCAACGCCGAGGGGATGCACATCCTCGTACGGGAAGTTCCGCAGGACGCCGCAGCGGAGGACGTCTCCGATGTGGAGGCCTGCCTGTCCGCCGACGATGCGCAGGCCGCATCCGCCCCCGCGGAGGACCCGTCCGCGCAATGAAATACTGTAAAAAATGCGGCGTGCTCCATTCCGGGTTGCTGGAGCAGTGTCCCAAGTGTAACGCCATGCTGGCCGGGCATGAGGAGCCGCCCGCGCCCGAAGCGCCCAAGGCGGTCCGGGTACGGCAATGGATTGCCCTTTGTGTCGGCATTCCCGCGTTCATCGGCGTGCTGTATCTGGTCATCGGCTGGCTCGTTTCGCGGGTCTAAGCCCCGCGCAAGACGCCTGCAGATACGTGTTTTGACCGCTTTCCGCGCCGGAAACGGCGCTGGTCGGCGGCATGAAACCATACTAAAATAAACTGCTGGAGGTAACAAACCATGTTTGGTCCTATTTTCATCATCGTACTGGTCATTGTATTTCTGATTCTGTTCTTCACGTTTGTGCCGCTCGGGCTGTGGATCTCGGCGCGCGCGTCCGGCGTGAAAATCGGCATTGCGCAGCTGGTCGCCATGCGTGTGCGTAAGGTCGTTCCTTCGCGCATCGTCAACCCCATGATCAAGGCAACCAAGGCCGGGCTGGATGTTTCCATCAATAAGCTCGAGGCGCATTATCTGGCGGGCGGCAATGTGGACCGCGTCATCAACGCACTCATTGCCTCACAGCGCGCGGGCATTCCGCTCGGCTTTGAGCAGGCGTGCGCCATCGACCTGGCCGGCCGCGACGTGCTCAACGCCGTACAGATGAGCGTCAACCCCAAGGTCATCGAAACCCCGGTCATCGCGGCGGTCGCCATGAACGGCATCGAGCTGCGCGCCAAGGCGCGCGTTACCGTGCGCGCGAACATCGACCGCCTTGTCGGCGGCGCGGGTGAAGAGACCATCATCGCCCGCATCGGCGAGGGCATCGTGACCACCGTCGGCAGCGCGTCCAGCCACAAGGACGTGCTGGAAAACCCGGACCGGATTTCCCGCACCGTTTTGAGCAAGGGCCTTGACGCGGGCACGGCGTTTGAGATTCTTTCCATCGATATTGCGGATGTGGACGTTGGCCGCAACGTTGGCGCGCAGCTGCAAATCGACCAGGCAGAGGCAGACAAGCGCATTGCGCAGGCCAAGGCCGAGGAGCGCAGGGCAATGGCCGTTGCACAGGAGCAGGAGAACATCGCCGCCGTGCAGGGCATGCGCGCGCGCGTTATTGAGGCGGAGGCCGAGGTCCCCAAGGCTTTGGCGTTTGCGTTCCGCGAGGGCCGCATCGGCGCACTGGACTATTACAACATGCAGAACGTGATTTCGGACACCGATATGCGCAACGCCATTACCAAGGGCACCAAACCGGTGGAACCTGAAAAGAAATAAAAAGGGCGGATTCGTATGGATTTACTCTTAATTCTACTCGGTATTATCTGGGTGGCGGTTTCCGCCGTCAACAGGAAAAAGCGTAAGGAGGCGCAGGAGGAAGCTGCGCGCAAACAAGCGCAGGCGCAGGAGGGCTCGTCCTCCGCGCCCATGCAGCGCCGGCAGCCGCCGAGCACGTTTGACCCGTACTTTGGCGGCGCCGTAACGCCCGCCGCACCGGCGTCCAAACCGGCTGCGCCGCGCCAGGCAATCGATACCACGCTGCAAAAGCGCGTTTCAGAAGCGCCGCAGACCCGTACGCGCGAAGCGGTCGGAACGCGGGTGCATGCAACGAGCGAAAAACGTCATACGCTTGAAGCAAGCAGCCTGACCGGCCATGCGCATACGGAAAGCAGTCTGACCGGCATCGTGGAGGAGTGCCCGCCAAAGGCGCCGCAGACGCAGCCGGCGCAGGCGCCCGCTTTCCCGCGGCCGGGCATGCCGGCCGCAGACGCGCCTGCACCATTCAACTGGAATGTGTCGGAGGTGACACGCGGGCTGGTGCTCGCCGAAATACTCGGCAAACCCAAGGCGCTGAAAAATCGGGCATGACCAAGGCCAAGCGAAATATGGTTTTCTGGAAAAGGGTACTGTTTACGGCTGTACCCTTACTGTTGCTCTTGATTTTCTATACCGTATGGATGCTGACGCAGGCTCCCGTAGAACTGCCTGCGCAGCTTGCGGCAGCCGCAATCACCTTTTTATTTGCACTGCTCGGCTTGCGTTTCATTCCGCAGTGGATGGATGCCTGGAGCGTTAAGCCGTGGCAACCCGTCCGCCCTTCCGTAGGCAAGCGCAGCGGACGGCACGACAAACTGCATCCTTTTTTGCAGATTATCCTGTGCCTGACGGCGTTTCGCCTTCTGCTGTTTGTCCTCGCGTATGGAATGGTATACCTGCGCGACGGTTACGTTGGCGGGGTGTTCGATACGCTCGAAGTTTGGAACATGCTCGGCACGGACGGGCGGCATTACCTGAAGATTGCGGAAAACTGGTATGTTTCCTCCGGCGACGACCGGCTGCTGCTGGTATTCATGCCGCTGTATCCCATACTGGTGCGCATCTTCCACTATGTGTTTCAAAATTATCTCACCAGCGGGCTGTTCGTTTCCAACGTATGCTGTGTGTTTGCGGGCTATCTGTTCTATGAGCTTGCGCTGTTGGATATGGATAAAAAATCGGCCCTGCGCTCGCTCAAGTTCCTCTTCCTGCTTCCTGCTTCGTTCCTGTTCAGCGCGCCGCTTTCAGACAGCCTGTTTTTGCTGTTGAGCGTTTGCTGCGTCTACTTCATGCGCAAGGATCGCTACCTGCTGAGCGGCATCATGGGGCTGCTTGCCTCGTTTACACGCATGCCGGGCATTCTGCTCATGGTTCCCGTATGCTTTGAGCTGGTCGGCAAGTGCGTCCGTGAGGCGCCCGAACTGCGCGCCCGCGCCGGCGCACGCTGGCGGCGCGGCATCATCGGCAGGGTTTGCTGCATGCTGCTCATCCCCCTGGGCTTTGGGCTGTATCTGCTGATCAACAACGCCGTTTCCGGGGAGCCGCTGATGTTTTTAACCTATCAGCGCGCGCACTGGCACCAGCAGATGGGCTGGTTTTTCAGCACGGTGGCAACACAGGCCAAGAACGCCGTCGATGCGGCTTCCACAAATCCCGATATGCTTTGGGGACTCTGGATTCCCAACCTTGTATATCTGTTCGCCTCGCTGGGCATTGTGGCCGCCGCGCAAAAAAAGCTGCGCGCCTCCCATGTGGCATATTTCATCATATACTATCTGGTATGTATGGGCGCGACGTGGCTGTTAAGTGCGCCGCGCTATCTGACGGCATGCTATCCCCTTGCGCTTTCGATGGGCGCCTTGACGGGCAAGCGCTGGGCCAACGTGCTTGCAACGCTTCTGTGCGTTAGTTTGCAGCTGCTTTACCTGCTTGCCTATGTAAATCAATGGTATGTATACTAGCGTAAAAGAGCTGTTTATCATCTATCTGGCCTTTTTAAAAATCGGCGCATTCATGTTCGGCGGCGGCTACTCGATGCTGCCGCTGTTAACGCGCGAACTGGTGGACAAGCAGGGCTGGGTAACGGAGGCGGAACTGCTCGATTACTTTGCCATTGCGCAGTGCACTCCGGGGATCATTGCGGTCAATACCGCGACGTTCGTTGGGCAGAAGCGGCGCGGCCTGCCCGGCGGCGCGGTTGCCACGCTGGGCGTAATTACCGTACCCGTTGTACTGATTCTTTTGATTGCCGCCGTGCTGATCGGCCTGTGGCACCATCCCCTTCTGACGCATGCGTTCGCGGGCGTGCGCGTCGCAGTTTCCGCGCTGATTCTTTCCGCCGTGGTGCGCATGGTGCGCGCAAGCGTGAAAAATCTGTTTGGAATCGCATTGGCCGCGCTCAGCTTTGTGCTCGTTGGGATTCTTAACCTCTCGCCCGCGCTCGCGGTGATCATTGCCGCGGCCGCGGGGTTGATTTACGCGAGGTTCAAGCCATGACGCTACTGCTCTTATTCTATGAATTCTTCAAAGCGGGCCTGTTTGCCGTGGGCGGCGGACTGGCTACATTGCCGTTTATATTAAAAATGATGGAGCGCTATCCGGAATGGTTCGGCACGATGCAGCTTGCCGATATTGTCGCTATCGCGGAATCCACGCCCGGTCCGGTCGGCGTCAACGCCGCCACGTTTGCAGGCTATTTGGCCGCTGGCGTGCCGGGCGCGCTGGTCGCGTCGCTTGCCGTGATTCTGCCCTCCTTCCTCGTCATCACTATCATTGCGGGCATGCTCGAAAGGTTCCGCGGCAACCGCTTTGTCGGGCAGGCGTTCGACGGACTGCGTCCCGCTGTTTCCGGCCTAATCGCCGCGGCGGGATATTCGGTCTTTCGTCTTGCCATCCTGCGGGGAACCCTCGCCTCCGGGCTGTTGCAGGCCGTCGACTGGCGCTGCATCATTCTCTTCGCGCTCATTTTTACAGCAACGCAAATCAAAAAGCTTGGCAAGCTGCATCCGGTGGTATACATCGCCATCGGTGCGCTTGCAGGAATGCTGCTAAGCTTATAGCATGCGGTTTTTCCGTTCCCTGCGTGGATTCGTTCAGTTGTTTTTCTCCCTCCGGCTTCCCGCCGCGATATTCATACAAAATGATTCAATCGGTCAAAAAATGTGGGTGGCCGGCCGGGATGTGAAACGCCGCCGTGCCGCTCCGGTCATAAGCCGTCAGAAACGCTGTTTTGACGCAAACCCACTCGGCATGAATTCCAGATGCGGCCGCAATCCGGGTCTGCCCCGCTGCTTGTCGGTTTTAACGGATGCCCCACTCTTCGGCAGGTGATGCGCCACGGATTGACGAGACGGGAGCGGCGCTTGTCTTTTTCAACAGATTGAAACGGGAGCTAACGCTTCTGCGCTCACTCCCGCCGCCTATTGTGCAATGATTTGTTTTTTCAGAAGGCGACCGGGAAACGACGCACCCCAGCCGGGAAGCTATTATTCTTCCTCCTCTTCTTCCTTCTTGGCCTGCTCGATGATCTTCTGCGCCAGATTGGCGGGCACGTCTTCATAGCGGACGAACTCGCTTTTAAACGAGCCGCGGGCCTGCGTCATGCTGCGCAGGTCGGTGGCATACTTGAACATCTCTGAAAGCGGCGCTTCGGCAACAATCTCCGTGCCGCCGTCCATCGGGTTCATGCCTAGCATACGGCCGCGGCGACGGTTTAAATCGCCGATGATATCGCCCACGTACTCGCTCGGCACAAAGATGTCGTAACGGTAGATTGGCTCGATGAGCGCCGGGGATGCTTTGACGCACGCCGCCTTATAGGACAGCCTCGCAGCAGACTTGAACGCAACCTCCTTGGAATCAACGGGGTGATACTTTCCGTCGTAGAGCGTGGCCTTGATGCCGACCATCGGATAACCCGCCAGCACGCCGCGCTGCATGGCTTCCCGAAGTCCCTTTTCAACGGCCGGAACATATTCCTTGGGCACCACGCCGCCGACAATGGCATTGACAAACTCAAAGTCCGTACCCTCGGGCGCCGGTTCAAAGCGCATCTGCACAACGCCGAACTGACCGCTGCCGCCGGATTGCTTTTTATGCTTACCTTCGGCTTCCGCCATGGAACGAATGGTCTCGCGGTATGGGATGCGCGGGTCGGAAAGCTGCGCCTCCACATTGGCCTTATTCTTCAGCTTGCTGCAGACCACGTCGATATGCATTTCTCCAAGTCCGGAGATAAGCACGTCGCCGGTTTCCGCATTCTTCTCAATGAGGATGGTCGGGTCCTCCTCCTTGATGCGGTTGAGCCCGGAGATGACCTTGTCGTCCTCCCCCTGCTTCCTGGACGTAACGGCCAGGGAGATGCAGGGCCTCGGAAAATCAATTTCAGCAAACTTTACGGGCGCGGACTGGTCGCACAGCGTGTCGCCTGTGGCCGTAAACTGCAGCTTGGGCAACGCGCCGATATCGCCTGCGCCGAGCTTATCGACATTGATGCTCTTCTTGCCGCGCAGCATAACGGGCGCGGTGGGCTTCTCCGCCTTTTCGGCGTTTGTGTTATAGGGCGTGACGGATGCGTCGAGCGTGCCGCCGTATACCTTAACAATCGAATATTTGCCAAACTGATCCGACACGGTCTTGACGACCTGTGCGGCAAACTTGCCGTCCTTTTTGATCTCAACTTCCTTGCCGGTCTTCGTGTCGACCGCCCTGGGCGCTTTGCACTCCTCTGCGGAAGGCAGGTAGCGCACCATGTTGTCAATGAGCGTGTATACGCCGATGTTGGGCGCGGCCGCCACGCAGCACACTGGCGTTACGATGCCCTCTTTTACGCCGGCGGACAAACCCTTTAGAATCTCCTCGCGGCTGAGCTCGCCCTCGTCGAAGTATTTTTCCATCAACGCCTCGTCGCTCTCTGCGGCGGCTTCCGTCAGCTTCTCATAGAGCGACTTCGCCTCGGCGGAAAGCGCCGCCGGAATCTCCGTCTCCTTCTCGCCCTTGCCGTCAAACAGCCTGGCGGTCATGTTTACGATATCCACATAGCCCTTGAAAACGCCGCCCTCGAGGATCGGCAGCTGAATCGGCACGACGCTCGGTCCAAACTTCTCGCTGATGGCGGCCATAACCTTTTCAAAGTTGGCGTTCTCGCGGTCGAGCTGGTTGATGACCATCATGCGCGCCTTGTTCTGCTTCTGACACATGGCCATCGCCTTTTCCGCACCGACAACAGGGCCGGAAACCGCGCCGACAACGACGAGCGCGCTGTCGGCAAGCGCCATTGCCGAGGCGACCTCGCCATAAAAATCGAAAAATCCCGGCGCGTCGATGATATTGATCTTGGCGCCCTTCCACTCAAAGGGCGCAAGGGCCGCGTTGATGGAAATGCCGCGCCTGGTTTCTTCAGGGTCAAAGTCGGTGGTGGTCGTGCCGTTCTCGACCTTGCCAAAACGCTCCAGCAAGCCTGCAGCATGCAGCATGGCCTCGGTCAACGTGGTTTTGCCCTCACCGCCATGACCGAATACGCCGATGTTGCGAATGTCTTTTGCAGTGTAGTCTTTCATCTGAGTTCCCCCTAGTTTATTTCTATATGGAATCCGCAGTTTGCTGCGGAATGATCCCGCAAAGAAGCGCGTTTGCCAGAAAAGCACCGTCTCATATTGTACCAGTTTGCCGTCGCCTTGTAAACGGGTATTTTGCGTGCAGTATTACGATTTTTGCTTCCCGGCCGCTGCGGTTCGCGCCGCTTTCGGAAGCGGCTCTGTCCTACAAACAAGGGGGCTGTCCGGTTCGGGCAGCCCCCTTCATTTCAGATACGCATCCAGAATCCGAATGCAGCTATTTTCCTACAGCTGCACCGGACCGGTTTCCGGTCCGGCGGAAGCGTCTGCAGAGCGGGACAGCTGTGCTTCTTCCAACGGCAGCTTGCCCGAAAGATCCATATAGAACGCTGTTTCCGCCGCCTTTACATAAGGCGCAAGAAAGACTGCGCCGATGCCAAACGTGCATGCCACGAGCAGATACCAGCCGATGAAGCTCAAGCCCAGACAGAACAGACGGCCCTTGTTGCCGTTCATCAGCTCTTTGCTCTTTTCAATGGCCGCGCTGGCGGTTAGCTCCGGATGCTCAGCCATCAGGTACGGCGCCATCGCATAGCGGTATGCCGCAATGATGCCCGGTATGACGAGCAGAAGCAACCATGCAAAGATTTTCAGCCCCATCAGCACGCGCAGCCAGAGCGCCCGGCCAAAGATGGAAAAGCGCGAAAACAGATCGTCCAGCGACGGCTTCTCACTGGATTCATACAGATGGATATTGAACCGATTGTAACCGAGTTCCACCGCGCCGCCAATGATGAACAGCGCGATGCCGATGATCACGGCGACGGTAAGAATCGAGATCATCACCGTTGTCAAAAAGCCCGCAACAGCGGGATCCATCTGCATATCCAGATTGCCCCGGAACTGCTGCACATCCCCTGCGCTGAACGCCCGGCTGCTTCCACCCGCGCTTGCTCCCGCGCCGCCGGACGAGCCGCCTGTTCCTCCGAGTATGCCTGCAATCAGCGCCGCCAATACCGCCAACCAATAGCGTCCGTTGAGCGCCTTCCGCGCCGCGGCACGAAAATCCCTGGCTTTTCTCATATAAGATATTCCCTCCTGCATGTATTGGTTTTGGCCCTATCCGCCGCTTAACCGGCCGGCGTAACCAACTCGGCAAACGGCAGCCGCTCCTTTTTCATCTTAGGCGCCTCGGCGGCATAGCCTACCGACAGCAGCAGGTGCACGCGGCGCTCCGGCGCAATGCCAAACAGCCTTTTCACGCCCTCCTCATCCGCCGAGCCGATGATGCAGGTGGAAAGGCCCTTCTCAACCGCCGCAAGCGCCAGATAGGCCGCGGCGATCCCCGCGTCCGCCGTTGGAAAATCATGCGGCAGGCCATCGGCAACGCGCGACTCGCGCACTGTGCTCGAAATTACGATAAACGCCGGCGCTTCATGCGCCCAGGCGTTGTTGCCCGGGATCACCTTGCACAACTCGGCAACCTTCTTCGCGCTCTCGCCCTCGGCAATCACAAACCGCCAGGACTGGCGATTGCTCGCATTGGGGGACAGAATGGCCGTTTCGACCAGCTCCACCAGGTCCGCATGCGCAACCGGTTTATCCGCATAATGGCGGCAGCTTTCACGCGCAAGCGCAAGTTCTTTCAACGATTTCATATTTCTTCACTCCTTTATTGTAATCCAGTATTTATCCAGCAGGCGCAGCGGCCGGTAAACCATCTTGGAATACCGCAGCCCCTCGTCGCCGGAATCATCCTCGCGGTTGATATACCGCGTCTGCGGCTCGGCGGCATACTGCGCAAACCGGGAAACAATGGCCTGATACGATCCCGCATAATCGGTGCGCGCTTTTTCAACATGCACATAAAGCGTGTCGCCCACCGTCTCGCCGATGGCGAGCGCCACAACCGTTCCCTTCGTCTCAATATAGCCCGCCTTCTGCCCCAGCGCAAGCGCATCGTGCAGCAGTTCCTGCGCGCGCATCATTTCCTCCACCTCAATGGGCTTGTCGATGGGGGCAACCTGCTGATATGCGGCGAGAAAGCCCTTTGCCATTGGCAGCGTTTCCGCCGTAACGGGCACAAAGCGGTGCGACGGATTTTCCTTTTTAAAGCGATTATAATGGTTGCGCTGGGTATGGTATTTCTTGCCCGGAAAGGTGATCAACGGCTCCAGGTCATACAGGTAATCCGCCCACTTGCGCAGCGCGCGCGTCTTGGCGCGGACGCCGTAACGTGCCTGCAAAACCCCCGCGCCTTCCTCCGGCACGGCGCAATACAGCAACGGCACGCCCCGCGCGGCCGCGTCGGCCTCGACGGCTTCCAGCGCGGCACGGAGATTTCCGCTGCCCACGGGATACATATAGCCGATTTGCCCGCTTTCATCGAGCAAAGTCATAACGAGCATGCCGGCCACAACGGCAAATTGGGAATGCATATAGGCACGCCACTGAAAGATTGCCCCTGGCGCATAATCGCTTGTCCGAAATGTCCGGCCGGCCAGGTACGGGCGCAGCGTTTCCATCGAATCAAGCGTAACAGATGAGAGCGAAAGCATAATTCTCCTTCATATCCGTTCCATTTACGGATGCAGTATAACACATTCATCCTAAACCCGCAATATATTGAATTTTGCAGAAAATTTCATTGATTGTACATTTTTCACGACCACAGGACGGTTAGGATATGGTATGATGCATATGCAAACAATAGTTCGTATAAGGAGGAATGCCCCCATGAAATTCGTAGCTTTTACTGACATTCGAAAAGAGGCGCTCGAACGTCTGCTGTCTTACCGGACGGACCGGCAGATGATCCATGTGCGCGGCCGGGGCGCACGCCAGCGCGCCAAGCTTGCCTGCTGGGTGCGGGCCGTCGAACAGGTGCTGGCCATGTATCGGGAAATTCAGCCGGAAAAAGCGCGCGCAATGGAACGTATTTTTGGTTTGAGCCACCCCGTGCCGCGCTGCAGGAACAATCGTACCCGCATGCTTGCGCTGGCGGAGGATTTCTGCGTGGCCGAATCCACGATGTACAAATGGCGCGATGAGATCATTTTTGCCACCATGCTTGCCGCGGCGCAAAGCGGCGCGCTCAAGCCGTTTCAACAGAAGGATTGACCCGCGCACTCGAACGTGGTATTTTGAAAGCAATGCAGGAACTTGTACTCGGCGGCGTTTGCTTCACGGTCGAGAAAAAGCGCATCAAGAACATGTATCTGCGCGTCCAGCCGCCGGACGGGCGCGTGTTGCTGACCGCGCCAAAGCGTATGCCGGACGCGGCCATCGAGCAGTTTGCCCGCGCGCGTCTGCCATGGGTACAAAGGCACCTCGCGCAGTTCGGGCATCGGCCCGCTCCCCGCTATGAAAGCGGCGAAATACTGTATCTGTGGGGAAAGCCGTATCCGCTCGAAGTCGTTCCGGCCGACGGACGCATGCGCATCGAGCTGCATGGCGGCAGTATCCTCCTGTTTGCACCGGAGGACAGCACGTCGGAAAAACGCAGCGCGGCGCTGGAAAACTGGTACCGCAGACAGCTTGCCGCCGCCGCGGAGAACGCCCTTCCCCGGCTCGAGCAAACCGTTGGAAAACGCGCTTCCACGCTGCGCATTCGCAACATGACCACACGCTGGGGCACCTGCAACACCGCAACCGGTGCAATTACGCTCAATTTGCAGCTGGCCGGGCGTGCGCCGGAATTTTTGGAGTATGTAATCGTGCATGAGCTAACCCACTTGCATGAGCCCGGTCACAACGCGCGATTCTACGCATGGATGGATATGGTTTACCCCGGCTGGAAACAGGTGCGCAGGCGGCTCAAAAGCGGCGACTGAATGTACCGCACGAAAATAAGCGGGCAATGCGTCCATTCAAGTACTATGCAAGGAGGGAATTCCAATGGAGTCAATGGAATACAACGCGCAGCAGGCGCAACAATTCATTATGGAGCAGTTTTCGCGGCAGGGCGATTTTCTGGAACTGTTTTCTGCAGACGCGCTTGATGCGCTCGTTGGCGAGGTCATGGCGCTCGACGAGGCGTATATGCAGACAAGCGGGGCCGACGACGGCGCGGTTTATGACGACGACGATGCGTACGACTATATGTACGAACGCCTGTGCGCAGCGCACCCGGAGCACAGGATGTATATGATGCGGTTCGTTGAAGATTACATGGAGTTCAACGAGCGGTATCTTGAACGCGTCGGCGCAATTGAGTGGGAGTAAATAAAACTATCCCGGAAACCCGCCGACGACTGGGTTTTCGGAATCTGTTTTATAGACGTTTGGGGGAGCTTTATTCTGCGTAACCATTGGTTGGCGGGCATATATCTGCGCCCGGGTCAGTCATGTTGTTTTTTAGTGGAAGCGCGCTGCAAACACAGGATTTTCATGTCGCCGCTTTGTGCGGATGCTATGGCGCCTTTCCCGCATGATTTCCGTTTGGAATTGACTGAGCAAGTCCGGCGGCAACACACCGATACAGCAAAAAACCGCGCCCGTTCAGGACACAGACGGGCGCGGTTTCATTGCAACAGGGTGATTTGCATGGCCCGGGCGGGCGTTCTCCCTTCTCCCCATGCCCATCCGGCGTGTGGCGGGAAATTCTCATTATGCTTCCGCCCGACCAATCAGACTCGGCTCAAGATAGAAGTTTTCAATGCAGTGCATGGGGCAGCCCTTAACGCACGCGCCGCAACGGGTACAGGTATCATAATTGATCTCCGCAACCCCGTCCACGACATGGATGGAATCCGACGGACAGTTCTTTTCGCAGCGCTTACAGCCGACACAGGCGGTTTTACACTGTAAGCGGGCAATTCTGCCGACGGCCTTATTGCGGCATGCGACCATAACGGTCTGATGCCGTGGCAGCAAATCGATGATGGCGCGCGGGCAGGTCTTTGTACACATGCCGCAGCCGGTGCACCGGTTCTCATCGATTACGGCAACGTTGTCTGCAATCTCGATTGCATTGAATTTACACGCTTTTACACAGTCGCCCAGCCCAATACAGCCAAACTCACAAAGCTTGGGTCCGCCCGCAATGCCCGCCGCGGCCCGGCACGATTGCAGCCCGCCATAGGCATAGCGATAGCTGACGTTCTCGCTGGTGCCATGGCAGCGGATCCGCGCCACAACGGGATCGCCCGTCTCCACGGTCATGCCCATAATCCCGGCAATGGCTTTGGCCGCCTTTGCGCCGCCCGCGGGACAGCCGTCCGGCGTTGCCTCTCCGCTGACGACCGCCGCGGCAAACGCATCACAGCCGGAAAAGCCGCACGCGCCGCAGTTTGCGCCGCCAAGCTGCTCACGGACGCGCGCGACGCGCGCGTCGGTTTTAACGGCAAACCTTTTGTCCACAAACGAGAGCAGCAGGCCAAATAGTATGCCGAGTCCGCCCAGCGCGGCGACGGCATAGAGAATAGGAAGCATCATACCGGCCACCTCCTTCATACCAGTCCGTTAAAGCCCATGAACGCAACGCTCATCAGCCCGGCAATCATCAGTGAAATCGGGAACCCCTTGAGCGGCGCGGGGATATCGGCCGCCTCGAGCCGCTCCCGCACGCCGGCCATGAGCACAATGGCCAGCAAAAAGCCCAGCGCGCCGAACACGCCGTTGAGCACGGAATAAAACAGGTTCAGTCCCTCGGTAACATTGAGGATGGTCACGCCCAGCACCGCGCAGTTGGTGGTAATCAGCGGCAGATAGATGCCCAGCGCGCCGTACAGCGAGGGTGCGGACTTCTTCAAAAACATCTCCACCACCTGCACAAGGCTCGCAATGACCAGGATGAAGCAGATGGTATCGAGGTACGTGATATCGAGCGGCTCGAGCACCCAGTGGTATACCAGATAGGTGAACAGGCTCGCAAGCGCCATGACGAATGTGACCGCCAGCCCCATGCCAAACGCCGTCTCAACCTTGCCGGAAACGCCGAGGAACGGGCAGCAGCCTAAAAAGCGTGAGAAAATAAAGTTATTTGTCAGCACACAGCTGACCATGAACAAAAGAATCTTGACAATCTCGTTCATTCCGGCTTTGCCTCCTTCCGCTTCTCCACCTTTTTCGTAACTACGTTGATCACCGCCAGCATCAGCCCGTATACAAGGAACCCGCCCGCGGGCAGGATGAGCAGCAGCATCGGCTGGAACGACGCGCCGAATACCTGCGCGCCAAAGGCCGTTCCGTTGCCAAACAGCTCGCGAATCGCGCCCATGAGCGTAATGGCCAGCGTAAAGCCCAGGCCCATGCCGACGCCATCGACCGCGCTTAACAGCACGCTGTTTTTGCTGGCAAACGCCTCTGCGCGCGCAAGGATGATGCAGTTGACCACGATGAGCGGAATGAACATGCCGAGGCTTGCGTATAGGCTCGGCAGATACGCCTGCATCAGCATCTGCACCATCGTAACGAACGTGCAGATGACCACGATGAACGCGGGAATGCGCACCTTACCGGGAATCACGTTGCGCAGCAGCGAAATGACCACGTTGCTGCCGATGAGCACGAACGTTGCCGCCGCACCCATGCCGAGCCCATTGATGGCGCTTGTGGTCACGGCCATCGTTGGGCAGGCGCCCAGCACCAGCCGGAACGTGGGATTTTCATGAATAATGCCGTTGAGGAACACCGTCTTTAAGGAGGTTTTCCCTTCCATCGTCATTTGCCCTCCTTCGTCTGGGGTTGCGCAGTTGCGCTTTTTTTCAGCCTTTCGGACCTCTCCTGCCCGTAGACCCTCATCCTTGTTGCCCGGTCGATCAGCGGCGTGGCAATGTTCATCAGCAGCACGCCGTAGGTCGTTCCCTCCGGATAGCTTCCAAATGCGCGGATCAGCGCGATGATCAGCCCCCCGCCCGCAGCGTAGATCAGCTTGCCGGGAACAGACATGGGACTTGTGGTATAGTCGGTCGCCATGAACACCGCGCCAAAGAGCACGCTGCCGGTCAACAGCCCCTCAAGGGGATCGCGGCCAAGCAGCAGCGTAAACAGCGCGAACGATGCAAGCATGGTGATGGGAATGTGCCAGGTGATGGTTTTGCGCACAAGCAGATAGACCAGGCCGATGAGGATGCCGAGCTTGCAGACCTCGCCGATGGACCCCGGCATGCGGCCGACAAACAGATCGAGCATGGAGAGGTCCGGCGCGCCGGATTCGGCCAGCGGCGTGGCGCTCGAAACCGCGTCAAAGGGCGTAACATAGGCCTTGGCCGCCATAAGCGCGGGCCATGAGGCAAGCAGCACGGCGCGCGCCGTCATGGCTGGATTGACAAAATTATCCCCGATGCCACCGAACAGCTGCTTGACCAGCAGGATGGCTACGGCCGCGCCCAGAACAATCATCCACCACGGCGCGGTGGGCGGCAGGCAGAGCGCCAGAATCAGTCCTGTGACCACGGCTGAAAGATCGTTGATGCGGATGGGTTTATGCGCAAGCTTCTGCCAGAGATATTCGCACAGCACGCACGCCGCAACGCTGATGAGAATCACCCGCGCCGCGTCCCAGCCAAACAGCCAGACGCCCGCAAGCGCGCACGGCATGAGCGCGGTAATCACGTCGAGCATCAGGAGCGCGGTGCTGTCCTTGGCCCGGACATGCGGCGCGGAGGAAACAAAAAACAGCTTGTCCATGTGTTACTTCCTCCCCCTTGCGGCCAACTCTTCTCTGGCGGCTTTAAAGCTGGCGGTCAGATGCCTTCTGGCCGGGCAGATATAGGAGCACGAGCCGCACAGCACACAGTCGAGCAGCCCGTCCTCCCTGGCACGGTTCAGATCGCCGCGGTCGATATCGGAACGGATCAGATACGGATACAGCGCGATGGGGCACGTTGTCACGCAGCGCCCACAGCGGATGCAGGCCGTTTCTTCGATAATGGCGGACTGCTTTTGATCAAGGACGAGTATCCCGTTGTTGGCCTTGGTAACCACCGCGGAAAGGTTCGGCGCGCAGGGTGCCGTCATCGGTCCGCCGGCAAGCACCTTTGCAGCATGCTCGCCCAGGCCACCGCAATCGGCAATCACATCCTCATAGACGGCCCCGACGGGCAGCCGCAGGTTGGCCGGTTCGCCGACGCAGCCGGTGACCGTCGTAATACGGCTGACCAGCGGCTTGCCGAGCGTCACCGCGTCGCAGATGGCCGCGGCGGTGCTGACGTTGAATACCAGCGCGTGCGCGTCGACCGGCAGCTTGCCGCGCGGGACCTGTCTGCCGGTAACCACCTCGATCAGCTGTTTTTCACTGCCCTGCGGGTATTTGGTCTTCAGCGCGACGATCTCCACGCCCTCGCGCCCTTTTGCGGCGTTTTTCATGGCGGCGACGGCGGCGGGCTTATTGTCCTCAATCGCAATTACGCCGCGCGCCACGCCCGTTGCACGCAAAATGAGACGCAGCCCGTCCACAATGCGCTGCGGCTCCTCGAGCATCAGGCGGTAGTCGGCCGTCAGGTACGGCTCGCACTCCACGCCGTTGAGAATCACCGTATCGGCATACTTGCCCTCGGGAATTGCAAGCTTGATATGCGTTGGAAACGCCGCGCCGCCCATTCCGCAGATACCCGCAGCCTTCACGGCGGCAACGATTTCTTCTGCGGGCGCATGCTCCGCGCCGCCAAGCGGCTTAAGCTCCACCCATTCGTCAAGCATATCGCTCTCAATGCCGATGCAGAGCTCCGGCGCAGCGCGCAGAAGCTGCCGTCTGTCAACAAACGTAACCGTACCCGACACGCTGGCGTGCACCGGCAGACCCAGGCCGCCGACCGGTTCAGCAATGATTTGACCGGTTTTTACGTGATCGCCGACCTTGACGCACGGCGCGCTTGGCGCGCCAAGATGCATGCCGACCGGCAGGACGACGCGGCCGGGTGAAAAGACGCGCACGGCGCAATTCGCGCTCATCGGCTTGCCTTCACCGGCTTCATGCAGCGGATACACACCGCCGCAGAACGATTTTCTCAATATCGATACACCCCTTCCGATATGCAATCAAGCGGAACAAACCGAAAAAAGTATACGCCATATACTCTATATACTCTTTGCAGTGTGCCAAAATAGCGTTACGGCGGGATTGCCACCGACAATCCGCAACGCAGACATACAGGAAAAAACTGACGAACGGCGCAATCCCCCGGGCCTGTGGGTCCGGAAGAAAAGGGTTCCGTGCATGGGCAAAGACGCAGGCACGTCCGCCCACACCTTTGGCAGTTCTCCACCCGGAAGGCGCATGGCCGCGAGAGGCGAAGTGCCGTAAATCCATCAAATACAGCGTTTTTCGGCAGCCTCAAAAGAGTATACACTGTATACTCTTTATTTCCCAATTATATATTATACTATGAGCGGTTCGCTTTGTACAGCATAAGTTCGATCCAAATAATACCCGTGTGCATGTTGATTTTTGTTAAGGCAGGTTACTGCCCAAGGTAATTCACAATACCCTGCACGATGCCGTCGGCCATATTGTTTTGGAACGCTTCGTTATTCAGAGTACGATCCTCAGTTTGGTTGCTGATATAGCCGGTAATCAGCGTGCAGACCGGGGCGGATACGTTTTTCAGGAAGATATCGTCACCATGCTGCCGGATCGACGCGCCGTTGTACTGCGCAATCGACAGGCTCGTTGCGTCAATGTACGCATTCAGCACCGCCGTGCCAAGGGAGCGGCATGCGTCAAGCTGCGCATGCGTTTCAGGAATCCAGACGATTGCGCCGCGTGTATCGGCCGTGTCGACATAGTTGCATTCAATCCGGACGGCCAGCTCCACGTCGTTGACGTTCATTGTGTTGGCACGGTCCGAGCTGTCCTTGTCCTTTGCCACATCCTCAAGGCCCATGATGACCGAAGCGCCCCGTTCAACGAGCTTGTCCCGCACAAGCGTGGCGACGGCATAGTTCAGACGGTTTGCATAGATTCCCGTGGAAACGCCCCGCACCTTACTGGAGTAGCCGCGCGCCGGGTCGATACCGATGACGCGGCCGGACAACGAGCCGCCCGCCGGGGTCGGGGTTGCCGCGGCATCTCCCTCGCCGCCGGTAACCGCCGGGTCGGGCGTGATTTCCGGCACAACGGACGGATCGGGCGTGGGCGTAGCCGGCGCAACGGTCGGCGTGGGCGTAGGCGTGGCGTGGGCAAGCTGGTAGGAACGCACAATGGGAGAAATCACGCCCGCCGCAAGCGCATACGTGACACCCGCGATGAAAATCAGAATCATGGCGCATAAAATACCAAATGCGAGCGGATTATTCACGCGGAATGTGCGTTTGCGTTTTACGAGCTTTTTCATGCCGTCCTCCACCATTGTTTTGCTGCCATGCTGCTGGATACTATTGTAACACGGTAAAATTGCAATTTGTATAACTTAATACAAGTTTTACAAATTTTCTACGAATTTGTCTGAAATTTAAACATGCGCATCGTGTATAATGGTTGCATGCCTTATAATTATACACATGCCATGATGGGGCTTAACGCCCTGAAAATTGGCGAAAAAGAGACGCAAGCGTACGTCCTCAGGCAGGAGGCTTCCTTCCTGCTGGGCACGATGGGGGCGGATCCCTATTTTGGCGACGCTTTTCCTCCTCCGGTGGGGAACCGGGCAAGAACGGACCTGGCCGACCTCCTGCATGCGCTCGACGGCCGCAGGTTGTTTGCGGCCATGCTGCCGCTTTGTGGCGACAACGACGCGCTGTTTTGTTACACGCTCGGTTTTCTTTGCCATTTCCTGCTGGACAACCGTACGCATCCATATATCTCGTCGCGTTTCCCCGGCAAATTGCACACGCCCGCAGAGATTGCCATTGAGCCGCTGATGGTCGAACGCGGCGGCGATCCGCGCTTTCTCACGCCGCCCACGGATTTTTACACCGCAAACGGCACAGCCGCCGTCGACGCGCTGCACGCAAGGTTATTCTGGAGGCTGTTTGCGCTGCGTACGGAAGGACTGTACTGCCGTGCGCTCAGGAAATGGCTGCGCGTGAACGATCTGCAATTCGACCCACACGGTAAAAAGCGTGCGCTGCTCCGTCCGCTGCCGGGCGCAACATGCTATCTGCTTACTTTCGGCATGCCGGATGAGCGCGACCTGCTCAATCTCCGGCATACGCCCTGGGGCGCGGACAGACACGCCGAATCGTTCCCCGAGCTGTTTGACGCCGCGAGCCGGGAGGCGGCGGCACAGATTGCGCTTGCCGTCAAGCTGCGCGATACCGGCGAATATACGCCGCTGCTCCAGACGCTGGAAGGGAGAACCGCAGATGCTGCCGAGCGAATTTGAGGGCAGGCATGCCTGCTGCTTTACTGGGCACCGTCCACCCGGGCTTCCGGAGAACGGCTGCAGCGCGGCGCCCGAAATGGAACGGCTGCTCTATCTTTTGCGGCACGGCATCGAGTCGGCCGTTCGCATGGGCGTAACGACGTTTTTAACAGGCGGCGCGGAGGGGTTTGACACCATCGCCGCGGAAAGCGTTCTGCTGCTCAGAAAGCAATACCATCCGCATCTGCGCCTGCTGCTCGCGCTGCCGAGCAAAACGCAGTCCGACGCCTATTCGCCCGGCATGCAGGCGCGATATGCAGGCATTTTGGAGGCCGCAAACAGCGTGTACTATGCAAGCGAGGCGGATAACGGCGCGCACGCGCTGTTATCACGCAACCGGTACCTTGTCGACCACGCGGACTGTTGCATTGCGTATCTTAAAAACATGTCCGGCGGCACGCTGTACACGGTCCATTATGCGCTCAACAGGGGGCTTCCCGTATATAATCTTGCGCTATGCGACAAAAGCTGATAGAATAGCCCCCGTTATGAAGGGTAAACCAACCGTTTTTCAATCGAATCGAATGGGTATGCTGCCCGAAGGACGGCTGTTGTGGTCAATGGGCGTGCCGCTGAGCATCAGCATGCTCATTCAGGCGCTGTACAACATTGTTGACAGCATCTTCGTGTCCTTTCTTGGTGAAAACGCGCTGACCGCGGTCTCGCTGGCATATCCGATGTACATGCTCATGATCTCCGTGGCAGTCGGCACGGGCGTTGGCATCAACTCGCTGATATCGCGCAGGCTCGGCGCAAAGCTATATGACGACGCAAATTGCGCCGCGTCGCACGGGCTAATGCTGATGCTGGCCTCGGCCGGCGTATTCGTACTGTTCGGCCTGTTCGGCGTAAGGCCGTTTATGCATGCATATACCGATGTGCCGGAGCTGCGGGAGATGGGCGTTACCTATCTTTCCATTTGCTGTGTGTATTGCGTAGGCGTATTTATACAAATTTTTTGCGAACGCGTGATGCAGGCGCAGGGAAAGAATCTCTATTCCATGCTGATGCAGCTGCTCGGCGCGGTGTTCAACCTTATATTCGACCCGATTTTGATTTTCGGTTTATGCGGATTTCCCAAAATGGGCATCGCCGGCGCGGCGGTCGCCACCGTAGGCGGACATATCTTTGCCATGCTGTTTTCACTGCTGCTGATATTTGGCAAAAAGAGCGATATCCGCGTGCGAATCCGGGGGTTCAGGCCCAGCTGGAGGATCGTGCGTGAGATCTACGCCGTCGGCCTGCCCTCTGTGGTCATGCAGGCGATCGGCACGGTCATGAACCTTGCAATGAACGCGCTGCTCATAGGCCTCACCGCAACCTCCGTCGCGGTGTTTGGCGTTTACTTTAAGATACAGTCGGTTGCAATTATGCCGCTGCTGGGCGTAACCAACGCCGCCATGAGCATCATGGCCTACAGCTACGGCGCGCGCAGCAAGCAGCGGCTGATGCGCACCTGGAAACTGACGCTGCGGGCGGGCGTTTTGATGATGCTTGTTTGCACGGCGGCGTTCGAGTTGTTCCCAAGGGAGATTCTTATGATGTTCAACGCCTCCGACGAGATGCTCCGCATCGGAATCGCGGCCATGCGAATCATGCCGCTATGCCTGCCGATCGCCGCGTTCAACATCAGTACGTCGGTCCTGTTTCAGGCGATTGGCATCGGCATGTACAGCATGTGGATGTCGCTCATTCGGCAACTGTTTGTGCTTGTCCCGGCCGCATGGGTTCTGGCCTGCCTGACGGGCGACGCGGCGGCCGTATGGTGGTCGTTTCCCATCGCGGAAGCCGTTGCGGTGGCCGTCTGCATCCTTCTGTTGACGCGCACCTACAACAGCCGGATCGTGCCGCTGGATATGGAGTTGGCATAGACGGCGCATCCCCAAAACAGCGCGGCGCACCGTTTTGCATTCCGTTTGCTTGGGCAAACCGTTCAAGCGGCAAACGCGTTGCAGCGGTTTTGCAGGGGACCGTTCCGGACAGCGCTTCGCTTGATCCGGATGCGTTTCCAAAATGAACGCCGTGCAGACAGAGCGGGTTGTCAGTTTAAGGACCAGGCCGAAGGCATAGCAGCGCCGGAAATGCCGGAAAAGACCTCTGTCCAGCGCGTTTTTTGAAGCACGCCCAAAAGCGTGTTTCCTTATTTTCGCGTCAGCTCCAGGCCGAAACGGTCGTACAAAATGGCCGGATCGGCTTTCTTTTTATGCCACGGCGCATCCTCGCCCGTAAAGAGGAAATCGCCCTGCCCGCCTTCCGGCGCAATGGTCACCGTTGCATCCGCTTCGATGAAGCTGCCCTCGGGGAAACGGAACAGCTCGCCGCCGCGTTCGCTTAAAAGCAACCATCCGGATACCTCCAGCCTGTCGCCGTGATTGACAAGGGTGAGCGTTTGACGATCGCGGTTCAGTTCCACAATTTCAACATCCGCCTCCGCCCGCGGCGGCGCGGCATTATAGCAAGCCATCGTGCCGGATTGCGCAATGGTCAGCAGCACGCCGAGCGCCGTATCCTGCGTGACATATATCTCCGCGCCGGGCAGCGCGGCAAATACGCGCGGATTTGCAGAGTCGTCATCCACGCTCGTGTCGGTTGGGACAACCGCTATGGATGCGGATACCGCCCGGCCAAAGTCGTCGCCGGTCGCATCCGGATTCCCGTGGTTGCCGACCTTGAGCACGTCGGCGGATACGTCCACCCCAGCCGAAAGCAGCGTCTCCTCTTCGGCAAACTGCATATCGCCGGTAAACAGCAGCGTTCGGCCGTTGACAACGAGCCGCAGCACCAGCGAATTGTCGTTATCATCATCGTCATTGTATACACGCGGGCCAATTACCTCAAAAAATGCATTCTCAGAAAGCGGCACAGTATCGCCCGCGGCCAGGCGCGTCAATGGTACGCCGGCATCCGCCGCGGCCTCGGTAATGCGGTTGCCGCCGTTCTTTTTGTTTTGGGAATGACGCGCGGCATACGCGCGGTTAACGGTCATATACCGGCAAAGCATGGGAACGCCGCCGATGTGGTCCCGGTGCGTATGCGTCAAAAACAGCGTGTCCAGCGCGTCAACGCCCATAAATTGCAGCGCGCCGAGCAGGTGCGCCGCGGACTCCTCCGTACCGGTGTCGATCAGTACGCTGTGTCCGCCATACTGTACAAGGATGGCGTCGGCCTTGCGGACGTTGATAAACAGCACGCGCAGGGTTTCCGCCTCCGGCTGCGGCGCGGCGGTAAGCGCCGCAAGCGGCGGCGGGCCGCCGTTGTGCAGCGCATCCGCATCCATTTGTACGGGTGCGGCTTCCGGCACGGCGGCATGCGTCGGTTCCGGGGGCGTTTCCGCCGCGTCCTCATGCGGATTGCTTCGCGCACATGCGGCAAGCGGGAGTAATGCGGCTGTCAGGAGCGTACACAGGGCCATGCGGATGTTTCGCTTCATAAAAAAATCCATTCCGCCGCCGACCGCTAGCGGCACAAATAGTAAT
>CAYUTA010000010.1:0-63604 GCA_964447605.1 uncultured Oscillospiraceae bacterium
ACGCGGTTATTATCCAGCATTCTTCCTTTTTATGATGGGTATAATCCCCATTGCATCCATATTAATGATGCTTGATATTTTTGTTATAAGCAAGGTACAAAGGAAAACACCCAATGAGAATTTAGGGAAAGTCATGGCTATTATTATGGCTGTGGCGCAATGTGCCGCACCGATTGGGCAGGTTATATATGGCATAGCATTTGAAGCCTTTCATGCAAGCGTCTATCTCCCCATATTATTTATAAGTGCGGTTTTACTTGTAATGGCTGTCGCTACACATCGAAGTTTGAAAGAAGATGAAAAGGGAAAAGATTAGCCCTCATCATTATCCAGAACAATTCGACTTCGGGCCAACTTGGCCCGAAGTGGTGACAGCTAAAAACGTAGTCAATATCGCAAATCCGACTTTGAAAGGAGGGCGGATTGTCCTATGCTTGCTCTCCCAAAAGTTACGCTGAAAAGGTCGGAAAGGAATGGAACGAAAATGATAATTGAAAAATGTTCCACGAAAGTTTGTGGTGCCCAATGGTGCCCGACTTTCCAAAACCACGCGGTAAGAAGATACGACGAAAAATGAGAAGATATAAGAAAAGCCTTAGTTTAAGCTGTTTTTAGCGATTATCTATTAACCCTTATAAGAGCTTATAAAACGTTTTTCATCTATTCAATCAATAAAAAATGCAACAATCGCGCGCCGGGTGCACCGGTGCAGGGGCGCTGAAAGATTTGCATGATGAGGGACGCGGTTTGTTGTTTTGCTTTCCCCGGAAGTGGGATTTACGCGTGGGTTGCTGCGGCGAGCGCCGTTTTCGACCCGGAATACAGCCTTTTACCAGGGCGGCGCGTCCGGCTGGGAAGAGGCTCCGGCGGCGCTGCAAACAAATGGATTTGCTTTTGCATAAAGCGGTCTTATATAATAAATCAAGAAAGGAAGCGGCTGTGTGATACGGATTTTGGGCTTAGAGGACGAGGTGCGTCCGGCGTACGCGCCGGGGAACCTGCACGGGCAGGAATATATGGTCGGCGTGGTGCTGCCTGAGTCGCGCGTGGAGGCCGTGCGGGAATGCGGCGAGCGCGTCAGCAACGCAATGGTTTTTGTAGAATGGAGGGGGCATCGTGCGCTTGCGGGATAAGCTTTGCGCTGCGCTGGCCGGCGGCCTTGCCTGCGTCATGCTGTTTTCCGGCTGCAGAAAAGGCGCCCAGCCCGCCTCGGACACGCAGGTTGAGATCATTGAATTGCCCATGACGGAACCGACGCCCACGCAGTCGCCCACCCTTATGCCGCTGATTCCCGAAGGCGATGTGACGCCGGAGCCGGACATGACGTTTGACGAGTCCGGCAACATCTGGTTCTCCGACACGATGAAGGCGCGGTTTATTGCGCAGACCTATTCGTTTGACCGCGCGCCGCGCGTACTGATTTACCATACGCATGCGCGCGAGGCGTTTCGCGAGCCGGATTCGGTGCAGAGCACACCCGTTTCCGAGACCGCGCCGACAGCGGGCGCTTTGAAATCCCCCTCGCCGGCAGGGCAAACGCCTGCGTCGGCCCATAAGGCGGAAACGCGCTCCGATGATCCGAATAAAACGGTGGTCCGCCTTGGCGACCTGCTCGCCGCAGAGCTGAATGAGCGTGGATTCCTGGTGTTTCATGACCGCGCAAATGTGGAAGCGCCGGAGCTTTCCACCGCATATGAGCGATCTAAAATCATTATGGAAGCATACGACGACATCGATATCTATATTGACCTGCACAGAAACGCGGCAGACCCGGTCAAGGGACGCGACGACGTTGTCATGATCGACGGCAGGCGCACGGCGCGCATGTTCTTTGTCGTTGGCACCGGCATCAACGGTGAAAGCGACGCGGATGCGATTCCCCGCTGGAGGGATAATTACGCCTTCGCGCTGTCGCTGTATGAGCGGCTGAACGCCGTGGACGCGCGCCTTGCCAGGGAAACCCGCGTCAAGCAGGGCTATTACAACCAACAGGCCGGATTGTGCCTGCTGGCTGAGATTGGACACAACGCCAACCTCATGACCGATGCGGAGAATACCGTCGCGCTGTTTGCCGAAGCGCTTGCCGCGGTGTGCCAATGGTAATCCGTGAACGCACGGCCGACTGATTGGCAAAGCATTCTTCCGGCGGGCTTTGCCCGGGAATGTATAAAACGAAGGAACAGCCAAATAATCGTCAAAATCACCGCACATGCGCGGGATTTTGTCAGCCTGCCGGATGGATTGCAACGCCGGTCCGGCAAGAATCCCTGCCACAGCAGTCCCCGCCGCCAACCCCGGGCCTGTCGGCGGCTTGTCCGGGTTAACGCGCGGCGACTGCGGAAAAACCGGGTTTTCCCGCAAAGCCGTTGAGCTGCGCGACTTCATCCATACTTCCGTTTTGCAAATAACCGACCGGATGCACGCCCGCTTCGCCAAGCGGGTCTGCAAGCCCCTCGTAACGCGGCGAAAGGAACAGTGCGCGGCCGATGGCGCGGTACCCATAACGGCTGCGGATACCGTCGACGGCCGCCTCGAGCGCCTGCTTGCGCATCCGCCCGTGTTCGTCGTCAAACAGGCTTAACTGCATGGGCTCGTCGCGCGAAACGAGCTCCGTGGCCGTTACCGACAGCGCGCGCACCGGGACGGTCCAGCTGTAGTTGGCGCGAAACAGCGACATGGCCGCCTCAACCAGCTCGGCGGTGATATCCGTGGCGTGCGGAAGCCGCTGCTGGCGTGTGAACGTATACAGCCGGGTATCGCGCACGGCAAGCTGCACGCAGCGGGCGCGGCAGCCCTGCGCGCGCAGCCGCGCGGCCACGCTTTCGGTGAGCATATAGACCGTCAGGTATACGTCCGTTTCGTCCGCAAGGTCACGCGGGGTGGTGATGCCGTTGCCGATGGACTTTGGCGGCGGGACCTCGTCAAAGCGCAGAACGGGCGAAATATCGCGCCCGTTTGCAAATGCATGCAGCATAAGCCCGCACTTGCCGAACTGGGATTTGAGGAACCCTTCCGGCGCGGCGGCGAGCTCGCCAATGGTCGCGATGCCGTAGCGCGAAAGCTTTGCCTCCGTGGCATGCCCGACGTACAATAGCGCGCGCACCGGCTGCGGCCACGCCACGCGTTTGTAGTTATCCGGCGATACGACCGTCACCGCGTCGGGCTTTTTGATGTCGGATCCAAGCTTGCTGAACACCTTGTTGGACGCCACGCCCACGGATACGGTGATGCCAAGCTCGGAAACGATGCGCCTGCGGATATCGTTTGCCAGCAGCCGCGCGTCGTCGAAATCCCGTGTGATGGGGGAGACGTCAACCCAGTTTTCATCCAGCCCAAATCCCTCCACGCAGTCGGAATATTCGCGGTAGATCCGCCTGCCCTGTTCGGAAAAGCGCTTGTATGCCGCAAAATCCGGCGGCACGACGACCAGGCGCGGGCATTTCTGCCGGGCCTGCCAAATGGGCTCGCCCGTACGAACGCCGAACTTTTTTGCGTGTTCGTTTTTGGCCAATATGACGCCGTGGCGCTTTTCCGGGTCGCCCGCCACCGCCACGGGGTGTGGGCGCAGCACCGGATTGAGGCGGCACGCCACCGAGGCGTAAAAACTGTTGAAATCCACATGTAAAATCCTGCGCGGCATGGAACCCTCCTGTTCGAACGGTTTGGCGCGGCATGCCCGCTCCCGGAAGCGGAGGCGCAAGGCGCGCAATCACGGCGCGCGGAGCGCCGTTGTCGAAAAAACGAACAAATGTTTGTAAATAAAAGATATCGCACATTTGTTCGATTGTCAAGCGCGAACGGAATTCCTTGATCTGGTAAACCAAGGGATCATAAGCAAAAGCGGCGTTTTTTTGCAGCCGGTTATTGACGCGTTATTTGGGTCGTGATAAAATATAGCCGACAAAAACCACATACCGTCTTATCAAGAGCGGCAGAGGGACCGGCCCGATGAAGCCCGGCAACCTGTTTTTTGTGAACAAGGTGCCAATTCCGGCAGCGCAAGCTGAAAGATGAGCGATCCCCCCACTGGGCGCGTAACCTCATCGGCGGATGAGGTTTTTGATTTTTTAAAGGCGGAGGCATGGAAATTATGGCAAAGAGACTCTTTACTTCCGAATCGGTCACGGAGGGACATCCGGACAAGCTTTGCGACTGCATCAGCGACGCGGTGCTTGACGCAATGCTGAAGGCGGACCCGGCGTCGCGCGTAGCGTGCGAGTGCGCGGCCACCACGGGTATGGTGCTCGTCATGGGCGAGGTTACGACAACCTGTTATGTGGACATTCCCAAGCTCGTGCGCGACGTGGTCGACGATATCGGCTATAATAAGCCGGAATATGGGTTTGACGCGCATACGCTTGCGGTCATTACCGCGCTCAACGGCCAGTCGCCGGACATTGCGCTGGGCGTGGACAAGTCCTTTGAGGCCAGGCGGGGAGAAACCGACGACCGTTTTTCTGAGGGCGCGGGGGATCAGGGTATGATGTTCGGCTATGCGTGCGACGAAACGGATACCTGTATGCCGCTGCCCATCCACCTTGCCCACGCCCTGACCCGCAGGCTGACCGATGCGCGCAAGTCCGGCGAGATTCCCTGTCTGCGGCCCGATGGCAAAAGCCAGGTCACGGTTGAATACGACGGCGATACGCCCGTGCGGGTGGATACGGTGGTCATCAGCGCCCAGCATGACGACGTGGACATGGCGTTGCTGGCAGAGGATATCAAAAACAGGGTCATTCTGCCCACCATTCCGGACGGTTTCATCGACCGGGATACGCGCATCTACGTCAACCCCACGGGCCGGTTCGTCATCGGCGGACCACAGGGTGATTCGGGTCTGACCGGGCGCAAGATCATTGTGGACACCTACGGCGGGTACGCGCGCCACGGCGGCGGTTGTTTCTCCGGCAAGGACCCGACCAAGGTTGACCGCAGCGCGGCCTATGCGGCGCGGTATGCGGCTAAAAACGTCGTTTCGGCGGGGCTCGCCCGGCGTTGTGAGATTCAGCTTGCATATGCCATCGGCGTAGCAAGACCGGTCAGCGTGCTCATCGATACGTTCGGCACGGGCGTTTGTTCCAATGATCAGCTGGAGCAGGCTGTGCAGGCGTGCTTTGATTTCCGTCCGGCGGCCATTATCGGCGCGCTCGACCTGCGCAGACCCATCTACCGGCAGACGGCGGCCTATGGCCATTTTGGCCGCGCTGACCTCGCCCTGCCCTGGGAGCGCACCGACCGGGTGGATGCGCTGCGCCGGGCGCTGGGGGAATGAGGACGGCATAAGCTCGGGTTTATTTGGTTTTTCCTGCGGACAGGGTATCTGTTGAAAGGGGCGCTATCGGGATTGCTGCGTCAATCCCGTAACGAAAAACCGCGGGCACAACCAGACAATCCGTCATTTGCAGCGACATGCGCGGTGCACATGACGCTTCCCATGCAGCAAAGCCGACAAACGGCGGTTTGTCGACGGCCTGAACCGCACGAAAATAGCATTTTCGTGCGGTTGCTTGGGTTTCCCCGGTCGGGTTGTTGCATTTTCTTGCATTCTCCTGTATACTCAGCGCATTGTAAACTGGAAATTTCAGTATAATAGTAAGCGATGAATCATGACCGTGTGCGGCGTGTGGCAGGAGGCGCGTTCCTTGCGCTGGCCGCGCTGACAATGCTATATTATGTGCCAACCCTGCTGATTACGGGGGTCAATTCGGTGCGGCCGATGCTGCTGTGCATCGCGGCTATCTGCGTCCCGCTGGCCGTTGGAACGTTTCTGCTTTGCGGAGTCCTGCCGGAAGCCGCCGCACGCGCGCGGTTGGTGCGCACGGTGCTTTGGGTGCTGTTCGGCTTTTATCTTTGCGCAATGTTTGCTGTGCTGTTCTTTGCGCGCATCGACTTCTCGGAATATGCCGCCGCACGCGCGTTCTATTTAAAGAATCAGGAGCTGATGACCAACTTTGTGCCGCTTGAGACCATCCGGCTGTATATCCGCTGCCTGATCTATGATTTCATCGGCGTGGGGATTCCGTTTGACAACCTCATGGGCAACGTGCTGCTGTTTATGCCGATGGCGCTGTTTTTGCCGTGCCTGTTCCCAAGCATGCGTAAATTCTGGCGGTTTCTTGTGCTCATGGTCGCGGTGCTTGTGGCGGTCGAGGCACTGCAGTTCGTGCTCTGCTGCGGCAGCTGTGACATTGACGACGTAATCTTAAACCTTGCCGGAACGCTGCTCGTCTATGGCATCATCCGGATACCGGCGGTCAACCGGCTGCTACGGCGCGCCTATATCTGGAGGGATGCGCATCACGTTGCGCCGGGGAATTCGCCTGTATCGGCAGCGGATGCCGCCGATACAGCGGCGGAGCCGCCGCAACCGCGGGATGGCGGCGCGTGCGGAATCGCCGGGGCATTAGCTGCGCGGAGGGCAAAAAGGCCCCCCGGGGCCTAAGCCGCGCGCGAGAACGGCGTGCGTATATCAAAGAATCCGGTTGTTCCAGGCTCAACTTGTGATATGATGGAATTACTTTGTGACGGGGTCATGGAGGAACAGACCGGTTCGGGGGGGAAGGCGTGAAAGAATAGGGCGCTTGCAAGAAGGGCTTCACTCTGGTGGAGATCATTGTCATACTGGCGATTCTGGCGGCGCTGCTGATTCCCGCCATGACGCGCTGGATCGATAAGGCGCGCGAGAAATCGGCCATTGTTGGCTGCCGCACCTGCGTGGTCGCCGCGCAGACGCTCGCCAGTGGGGAATATGCGCTGGCGGGCGCGGGCAATGTTGTTGTCATGCCGGATGCGGTGCTCGCGCTGGCAAAGGTTGACGGAGCGGTCGGCGGAATCGATCTCACTGCCCCGGCGACCCTGGCGCACCTGACTTACACCGATCCAAACGGCATTGTGGTTAAATACTGCCGGTCGGCCGGCGGCGACGGCTGCGGAGTTTACAATTACCGTGCCCCTTACGACCACCGATTTTGAGGCGCTGCACGCGGCAATCGGGTGGGAACTGTATATCGACGGCGAAGATTTGCGCAGCCATGCCGCGTATATGTTTAAAATCAAAGCCGTTTAAAACCGACGATGTGGAAACGCCGTATCGTTACACGCTGTACATCAATTACGACGGCGGTATCAACGACGACATCCCCGGCGACTTTGCCGTGCTGACCGCCAAGCTATACAACGATTCCTACGAAAACGGAAGTGGAATTGTCGATCAGGACGAGCTGTCCAACGCGCTCTCGCTGGTGGAGGTAACGGCCCGAGACGGCACGGTTGGCCGAGCGCTGCAAATATCGTGTTTCGGGGGATGAAGGCGGTTTTAAGGGGACGCCGCATATTACCACCCGCTCTCCGGGTTCTCCGGCGGCAGAACGTCTTAGGGGTCGGGCGGTTTGCCGCGCATTTTCAAACAGAGCGGTTTTGTGTTATTATAAATTGATATTGGCCGGGTCGAGCCGCCGCATCGTAATCGTACAGGTGCGCGAGCCGCGCCCAATCATTGCCGGAACCGCTGCCGTCAGCAGATAATTAAGGAGAGCCTTTCATGGATATCAACGCCAAAATCGCTCAGGAACTGTCCATTGAAAAAAACAGAATCAACGCTGCCGTTGCGCTCATGGACGGCGGCAATACGGTGCCGTTTATCGCGCGCTACCGCAAGGAGGTCACTGGCTCGCTCGACGACGCGCAGCTAAGAGACATTGCCGACAGGCTCAAATCGTTGCGTAATCTGGAAAAACGGCGCGCGGAGATTGCGGCCTCCATCGAGTCGCAGGGGGTGATGACAGGGGCGCTTGGCGAGGCGATTGCTGCGGCGCAGACGCTATCCGCACTCGAGGACCTCTACCTGC
The DNA here is from genome assembly GCA_964447605.1 of uncultured Oscillospiraceae bacterium. Classification (GTDB taxonomy): domain Bacteria; phylum Bacillota; class Clostridia; order Christensenellales; family CAG-138; genus CAYUTA01. Next base: position 7,848 of record CAYUTA010000010.1, read on the forward strand.
CCTATCGGAAAAAGCGGAATACGCGCGCAACCATCGCCCGTGAAAAGGGGCTCGAGCCGCTGGCGCTCGATATCCTGGCCCAGCGGGACGGCGACGCCCCGGACATGCTGGCGCAGGCCTATATCAATGGGGAGAAGGGCGTGCAGAGCGCGGCGGAAGCGATCGACGGCGCAAAGGACATCCTTGCGGAAATGATTGCCGACAACGCGCGTGTGCGCGGCTCTCTGCGGCTGCTGATGAACCGCACGGCGCGCTTGCGCTCCACCTCCGCACACACCGGGCCGGGGACCTATTCGATGTATTACGATTTGACCGAGAAGGTGAAGGATCTGGCTCCGCACCGTGTGCTGGCAATCAACCGGGGTGAGAAGGAGGGAGTGCTTAAGGTCGGCATCGAGACCGACCCCGCCGCCGCGGAGAAGATGGTGACCGGGCACGTGATTACGAATCCCGGCACAAAGCGCGCGGAGCTGGTAGCGCAGGCCGCGCGGGACGCCCTCAAGCGGCTGCTGTATCCCTCGCTGGAAAACGAGCTGCGCGCGGCGCTGTTCGACAGGGCGGCGGAGCAGGCCATCCATGTGTTCGCGCTCAACCTCAAGCCGCTTTTGATGCAGCCGCCGCTGAAGGGGCGTGTGACGATGGGGTTCGACCCGGCGTACCGCACCGGCTGCAAAATCGCCGTGGTGGACGAGACCGGCAAGGTGCTCGACGTGGACGTGGTCTATCCGACCCCGCCGCAAAACCGGGTTGGGGAGGCGCAAAACAAACTTACGGCGCTTATCAAAAAGCACCATGTGACCGCCGTCGCCATCGGCAACGGCACCGCGGGCAAGGAGGCTGAGATTTTTGTTTCCGGGTTGCTGCACAAGCTGGCGCTGCCGGTGGACTATATGGTCGTCAGCGAGGCGGGCGCTTCGGTCTATTCGGCCTCGAAGCTCGGCAGCGAGGAGTTTCCGCAGTACGACGTCTCCCTGCGCTCGGCCGTGTCCATTGCCCGCAGGTTGCAGGACCCGCTCGCAGAACTGGTCAAAATCGACCCCAAGGCCATCGGCGTGGGGCAGTACCAGCACGATATGCCGCAGAAACGGCTGGATGAAACGCTTTGCGGCGTGGTTGAGGACTGCGTCAACAGCGTCGGCGTGGACGTCAACACCGCCTCGCCGTCCCTGCTGTCATACGTGGCGGGCATTGGGCCTGCGCTTGCCAAAAATATCGTTGCTTACCGCGAGGAAACCGGTTGTTTCGCTTCCCGGAAGGAACTGAGCGGCGTTCCCAAGCTGGGCAAAAGGGCGTTTGAGCAGTGCGCGGGCTTTCTGCGCGTGCCCGGCGGAACGGAGCCGCTGGATAACACGGCCGTGCATCCCGAGTCCTATGGCGCGGCGCGGCAGCTGCTGAAGCTGTGCGGATACCGCCCCGGCGAGCTTGGCGACGGACTGGACGGCCTGCCGCAAAAGATAAGGGAGCTGGGCGAACAGGCAGTGGCCGCGCAGCTTGGCATCGGCGTGCCGACGCTGAAGGATATCGTTTTGGAGCTGCTCAAGCCCGGGCGCGACCCGCGCGACGAGCTCGTGACCGTCAAGCTGCGCGCGGACGTAAAGGACATTGCCGACCTTGCGCCGGATATGGTGCTTGAGGGAACGGTGCGCAATGTGGTGGACTTCGGCGCGTTTGTGGATATCGGCGTGCATCAGGACGGTCTGGTGCATATTTCGCGCATCTGCGAGCGCTATATCAGGCATCCGTCCGAGGCGGTGCGCGTGGGCGATATCGTCAAGGTCAGGGTGCTCGAGGTGGACAGGGCGCGCAAGCGTATTTCGCTGACCATGCGGGATCTATAGAAAAGCGGAGTCGCGCGCACCAATCCCCTGTAAATGCGGCCATGGCTCCATAGGGTTGCGTTCGGGGTTTCGATGGAGCGGGCCGGCCGCGCAGCCTGGCGGAGATCCGGAGCCGGAGTCCGCGGGGCCGTACGCTGCAAATTTGGGGATTTGGTTGCTTTTTTCGCCGTATTTTAGTACGATATCCTTGTATGCAAGCTTACCGACAGAAAACCCATGCAAAGCTGCTGTTCCTTGTGGATGTGCTGGCGCTTGCCGTTGCATTTGCCGCGTCTTACGCCGCGCTTAAGGCCGGCCTGCATGTGATACAGCATTATACCGCCGAGATTATGCAAAGCTATCTGGCAATGCTGTTTCTCAGCTTCCTGATCGTTTTTTTGATCCGGCCCGCCACCAGCGCCATTCTCAAGCGGACATGGCAGCAGGAGATCGGGCGTATCGTTCGCTTCCAACTGATGTTTGCGCTGGTGTTTGCACTGCTGCTGTTTTTAATCAAGTCGCCGGTTGTGGACTCGAGATATCTGTTTGTTTACACGCTGGCGCTGCATGCGCTGCTGACGTTTGTGCTGCACATGTCCTATCAGCGGCTGATGCGGCGCGCATATGCCGAGTCCCGCACGGTTACGCTGATGGGCGTGGTCACCACGCGCGCGCGCGCGGAACACATCATTGCCGACGTGAAGGCGGACTGGACGCGCAGGGTTGCCGGTATCTTTTTAACGGATGGCGAATCAGGCGACACGGGTCGGCAGCTTTGCGGCGCGCCAGTGCTTGGCAATCTTGCCGATCTGGTGGAGGGCGTGCGGCATAACGCGCTCGACGAGGTGCTTTTCCACGTACCGTATGAAACGCTCACGGCGCTTTCCGGCGATATTGCGGAGATCAAGTCAATGGGTACGGTGGTGCACCTGTACGTGCCGCTTGCCGAGATGTACGCGGTTTCCGAACGCACAGTGGATATGGTTGGCGACTGCCCTGTGGTGTCGGTAGCGGCAAAGACCATTGACCCAAGCGCGCTGGCGGTCAAGCGTGCGTTCGACATCCTGCTGAGTTTTCTGGGGCTGATTGTCAGCGCGCCAATCATCCTGCTGGCGGCCGTGCCGCTCAAGCTGGAATCGCGCGGCCCGCTGTTTTTCTCTCAAAACCGCGTGGGACGCAACGGACGGGTGTTCCGCATTTACAAGCTGCGCTCGATGTATGCCGACGCGGAGGCGCGCAAGGCCGAGCTGCTGGATCAAAACGAGATGCAGGGGCCGATGTTTAAGATGAGGCACGACCCGCGCATCACCAAAATGGGGCGCTTTATCCGCGCGACAAGCATCGACGAACTGCCGCAGCTGCTCAACGTCCTGCGAGGCGACATGAGCCTGGTGGGGCCGCGTCCGCCGCTGATGGAGGAGTTTTGCCAGTATGAGTCGGCGGATAAGCGTCGTTTAAGCATGCGGCCGGGTCTGACGGGCCTCTGGCAGGTCAGCGGGCGCAACGAGGTGCCGGAATTTGAGGAGGTCGTACGCATGGACTTGCAGTATATCGACAACTGGTCGCTGCGGCTCGACGCGCAGATTCTGCTCAGAACCATCGGCGTTGTGTTAAGCTGCAGCGGGAGGTGAGCGCGTGACACGGAAGGAAGCAGACAAAGCGCAGCCTGCGGAGCGGGTCAGGATTCTGGGCGTCAACGTCAGCGTGACCGACCCTGCGCGCGCGCTGGCCGCAATTGAAGAACACCTTGACGCATGGCGCGGACGGTATATCACCGCGTGCAATGTGCACACCACAGTCACCGCGCACGACGACCCGGCGCTGTGCGCGGCGGAAAACGGCGCGGTGCTGACGCTTCCGGACGGCAAGCCGCTGACGCTGGTGCAAAGAAAGCGCGGCCATGCGGGCGCGGGACACGTACCCGTCACGGCGCTGATGGAGCGCGTGCTTGCCGAATCCGCGGCCCACGGCTACCGGCACTATTTTTACGGCAGCACGGAGCGGACGCAGGCGCTGCTGCGCGAGCGGCTGAACCGGGATTATCCGGGCGTGATTGTTGCCGGAAGCGAGCCCTCGGTGTTCCGGCCGCTGACCCGGGAGGAAAACGGCGCGTTGGTAGACCGCATCAACGCCGCTGCGCCGGATTTTGTCTGGGTGGGGCTGGGCGCGCCGCGCCAGGAGCTCTGGATGGCGCAAAACGCGGGCGCGGTCAATGCGCTGATGCTTGGCGTGGGCGGCGGGTTCGACGTGCTGGCCGGCAACATGAAGCGCGCGCCGCGGTGGATGCAGACGCTGTGCCTGGAGTGGCTGTTCCGTATGCTGCAGGAGCCCAAGCGGCTGTTTCACCGTTATCTTTTGACCAACACCCGCTTTCTTTATCTGCTGGGCCGGGAGCGCAGATGGTGATGCGGCGCGTTTTGATCGTGCATAACGATTATCAGCAGGCGGGCGGAGAGCGCAACGTGGCGGCTAACGAGGCCGAATTGCTCCGTGCGCACGGTCATGTGGTTTTTTTCTACACCCGCGATAATACCGAAATCCGAAGCTACGGCCCGCTTAAAAAGCTGCTGCTGCCGTTTACCACGCTGTTTTCACTGCGTACCTGCCGCGAGGTACGGCGGCTGATCGTGCGGGAGCGGATCGATCTTGTCCATGTGCACAACACCGTGCCGCTAATCAGCCCAGCGGTCTATTATGCCGCGTGGTCGCGCGGCGTGCCGGTGGTACAGACGGTGCATAACTACCGGTTTGTGTGTCCCAATGGGATGTTCTACCGGGACGGTCATGTGTGCGAGGAATGCGTTGCGCATGGCCTTGGCCGCGCGGTGCGCCATGGCTGCTACAGGAACTCCCGCGCGCAGTCGCTCGTGCTTGCGGCGGCCATCGGCCTGCACCGGCTGGCCGGCACGTACCGGCGCATCGAGGCGTATATCTGCCTGACGGACTTTGCCAGAGAAAAGCTCGCTAAAAAGCTGCCCGAAGTCAGGATTGCCGTCAAGCCCAACATTGTGGATGTGCCTTTTGCACCCATTCCGTACACGGAGCATGGGGACGCATACGTGTTTTTTGGCAGGCTGGACGCGCAAAAAGGGGTTTGGGTGCTGCTTGCGGCCTTTGAAAAGCTGCCGGAATGCGAACTGCGCGTCATCGGCGGCGGACCGGAGGAGGTCGCCATGCGGGCGTATCTTGCGGAGCATGGCGTGAAAAATATCGTGATGACAGGCCGGCTTCCACACGGCGAGGCGCTTACATATGTTGCGCGCGCGCGCGCGGTGGTCATGCCGACGCAGCTGTATGAGGGACTGCCGATGACGGTGCTGGAAAGCTTTGCGCTCGGCACGCCGGTGATCGGCTCGCAGATGGGAAACGTGGGCGCGGCGCTGGCTGAATATGGCGGCGGATTTGCGTTTGACCAAAGCGACCCGGCGGCACTTGCAGACTGCATCGCCGCACTGACGCAGGCGCGGTTGCAGCACGCGTCGGAGGAAGCCCTGGAGGCGGCCCGCGCCATTTGCGACCGGGAGAAAAACTATCGGATGCTGATGCAAATCTATAAAAGAGCCGCCGAATGGAGGGCGCGCGCATGAAACGCAGGCAACAGCAACGTCCCCCGTCGGCGAGGGACGTGTCCGTGCATACGCAGGCTGCGGCGCAGCGCGTAACCAAATGGGTTGCGCTGCTGCTTCTTGTTGCGCTGGCCGTTTCGCTTATCCCGCTGTATGGCGCGGCACGGTACAGCTATGCGGGCGTGGACGATTACCGCTATGGCCTGACGACCCATGCCGTATGGGCGCAGACCGGCTCGCTTGGAAAGACCGTCACCGAGGCCGCGCGTGTGGCGGGGGAGACGTATCATACCTGGCAGGGGTCGCTTTCGGCAATCTTTCTGATGGCGCTGGAGCCCGGGATTTTTGACGACGGCGCATACGGCGTATCCACGGTTATTCTGCTGACCACGCTGGCGCTTGCAGCGCTGTATTTTTTATATTCGCTTCTGACGGCGGCGTTTTGCATGGAACGCTGGACGGCGCTGGCGCTGGCCGCGCTGGGCACGATCTGCTGCGTGCAGTTCGTGCCCGAGCCGGTGGAATCGTATTATTGGTTCAACGGCGGGGTATATTATACGTTTTATTTCAGCCTGAAGCTTGCCGCCGCCGCGCTTTTTATCCGGCGCAGACGGAAAAAATCCGCTTTGCAATGCGTGTTGCTGGCGCTGCTCATGCCGCTGATCGGCACGGGCAATCTGGTTACGGGCTTGTTGAGCTGCGTGTTGCTGGCGCTGTATGCGCTGTGGGCGTTTCTGTGGAGGAAGGAGCGCGACCCGGTTGTTATAATGTCGCTTGGATTGCTCCTTTGCGCATTTGCAGTGAATGCGCTTGCGCCGGGCAACGGCGTGCGCCAGGCGGAGCATGCCGAAAGCGCGCGCCCGGCGATTTCCGCCATTTTTGCGGCTATGGGGGACGCGGGGCGTTACTCGCTGCGGTGGCTTGGCACGCCGGCATTGTATGCGCTGCTGACGGGCGTTCCGCTGATCTGGCGCTGGGCGGGGCAGAGCGCGCTGCGGTTCCGGTTCCCCCCGCTTTTCAGCGCCGCCTCCTTCCTGCTGCTGGCGGCGGGCTTTACCCCAAACGAATACGCGCTGGGCTTCCCGGGCGAGGCGCGCGTAATCGACGTGCTGTTCTACCTGTTTGTGCTGCTCGTGTTGGGAAACGTGGTGTGGTACACGGGGTGGTTGCGTAAGCACGTCGGGCTGAATGGTTGCGCCGCAAAGCGCGCCGCCGTCGCGGTCGTAACCCTGGGGGCGCTGCTCATGGGGCTTACGGCGGTGAAGAGCCGCGACGTTGCGGCCGTCGGCGCCCTCCGTATCCAGCTCAACGGCAATGGGCGCGCTTATGCGGCCGTCTGGGAGTCGCGGCTTGCCGCGCTGCGCGACCCGTCGCAGCCGGAGGTTGTGCTGGAGAAATTTGCACATCAGCCGCCGCTGCTGTGCATGGTGGATATTGCCGCGGATGAAACGGGCGAATACTTCTGGTACAACGAGCAACTGGCCGCATACTTTGGCAAACAGCGGGTGCTGCGCGAGCCGTAGCGGCGCCACGGGACGGGACATTGCCTTGCGAACCATCGCGCGCGGGCCGCCGCTCTCTTTTTTTGCTCTGTTGCGGAGAGGAAAAGCATGCTGCAACCTGATATTCTGGTTTCAGTAAGGTGAACGGTATGGAATGGGTGGAACGGCTCAACGCCGCGGTCGATGAACTGGAAGCGCAGCTTGACGGCAAGGTGGATGTGGAGCGGGCGGCAAGAATCGCCGCGTGTTCGGTATTTCACTTCCAGCGGATGTTCCCGTACATGACGGGCGTGACGCTGAGCGAATATATTCGCCGCAGACGGATGACGCGCGCCGCGTTTGAACTGATGGACGGCGCGAGGATCATCGATGTGGCGGCCAGATATGGCTATGAATCGCCGACGGCATTCAACCGCGCTTTCCGGAGCGTCCACGGCGTTGCGCCGACGGCCGCAAAGAAGCAGGGGATCGATCTGGCCGCCTATCCGCGCCTCGCCTTCACGATTTCAATCAAGGGAGAGGAAGCCATGAATTACAGGATCGAGAAAAAAGAGCGCATTCGTGTGGTCGGCGTGGGCTGCAAAGAGCCCATGACGATGGAGGACAGCTTTGAAAAGGTGCCGAAGTTCTGGCAAAAGATTGCGCAGGAGAACTGGATTCCCCGCCTCTGCGCGCTGATGGACGGGTCCGAACCCGCGGGCGTTCTGGGCGTATCCGCATGCGACGCCGATGGATTTTCCGGCTACTATGTTGCGGCGGCAACGCGGCGGCCATGCCCGGCGGAGATGAACGAGCTTGAAATTCCGGCCCGTACCCATGCGGTTTTTGAATGCGTCGGCCCGATGCCGGACGCCATACAGAACCTGCAGAAGCGGATTCTGACGGAGTGGCTCCCCACCTCGGGATACGAGTACGCCGCCGCGCCGGATATCGAGGTATATTTTGACGGCGATCAAAGCGCCGCAGATTACCGCAGTCAGGTCTGGCTGCCCATTGTGAAGAAGGAAGCGGACACAGGCTTCTGCAAAAATATATGGGGCCGTTTGAAAAGCGCCGCAGTTTTGCGGACGTCTTCCTACGGCCCTGCGCCCGCTTTGCGGCAAAGACACGCCCGGCGGCTGTTTGATTGAACCCGTTAGGTCCGTGCGATTTTCTTTTCAATAAACGCTACGCCGTAATACATCAGCGCCGCAAGGACGCATAGCACAACGATACTGGCCATGACAAGATCGAGCTTAAACACCTGCCCGCCGTAAACGATTAAAAAGCCCAGTCCGGCCTTGCTGACGAGGTATTCGCCCACGATTACGCCTACCCAGCTCATCGAGACCGATATTTTAAGCGCGGCCACGATGGTTGGAATGCTGGCCGGCAGCACCACGAGGCGAAAAATCTGCCACTTGGATGCGCCCAGCGTGCGCATCAGAAGCTGCTTTTCATCGGTGGTGTCGAGAAAGCCCGTGAGCACCGTCACAATGGTCACCACCAGAGAGATAAGCACGGCCATGACGATGATGGAGCCGATTCCCGCGCCAATCCAGACAATGAGAATTGGTCCGAGCGCGATTTTCGGCAGCGCGTTGAGCACAACCAGGTAGGGATCGAGGATGCGGCAGAGCGTGTTGCTCCACCAGAGCAGCGCGGCAATCAATGTGCCGAGAATGGTACCGATGACAAATCCCGCCACGGTCTCGAGCAGGGTCACGCCGATGTGCATGAATAGCTCGCCCCCCTCGAACAGCCGCGCAATGGTGGCGGCGACACGGGAGGGGCTGCTTGTGATAAACGGGTCGATGAGCCCCAGCCGCGCCGCGCCCTCCCAGACGACGATTAACAGGATAAGGATCACATAGCGCATGGAAACGATAAACCGCTCGCGGCGGCGAATTCCCTGTAAAAAAGCACGCCGGTAATGGGAAACGGCGCGATCACTCTCCATAGTCTGCCAACTCCTTCCAGATGGTATTGAAATAGCCCGCAAAGCGCGGGTCATTGCGCCGCCCAAGCGGCGTATCCGATTGCGAGAGTTCGATAACATGCTCGCTTTTGAGCCGCGCGGGACGCTCGGAAAAGACGAGCACGCGATCGGACATGCTGACGGCCTCGGAGATGTCGTGTGTGACCAGGATGGCCGTTTTGTGCTCGCGCTTGATGATGGCGTACACTTCGTCGCCCAGCCGGAGCCGCGTCTGATAATCGAGCGCGGAGAACGGCTCGTCGAGCAGCAGCAGCTTGGGGTCAAACGCGAGCGTGCGGATCAGCGCGACCTTTTGGCGCATGCCGCCGGACAAAGCGCGCGGATGGTGCGACCGAAACTGCGACAGACCGTACCGATCCAGCAGCAGCATGGCATGCTCGCGGCGCTCGGGCGTAAGCATATGCTTGACCTCAAGGCCGAGCAGCACGTTTTCCTCCACGGTGCGCCAGTCCAGCAGATGGTCGCGCTGCAGCATATAGCCGACCGACTGACCTTGGCCCGCATGGCCGCCCATGATGGAAATTTTGCCGCTGGTTGGTACAATCAACCCCATCAGCAAGGAGAGTACCGTGGTTTTTCCGCAGCCGGATGGGCCGACGATGGAAACAAACTCACCGTCCGATATCGAAAAGCTAAGGTCGCATACAGCGGGCGTCTCAGCGGAAATCTCCTGATAGACCAGCTCTACATGGCGAACCTCTACAATCGCTTGTTGCATAAGTTCCTCCGATTATGTTGATACGGTATCATATGTCGGATTTTGCGCTTTCGTGTTGTTGCACGCGCATGCGCGAACCAACCGGGCCGCATGCAGAATGCGGCTGCGGCGAACGATTTTGTACCCTGTCTGCATATAGTGCTGGTATCGGGAGGTGTTGCCGTGTTGCCGGAATTCCGACGCGACCGGAACTGCAGATGTGACGGTAAAAGGAGATGGTGGAGAGGCATACGCAGTATGCGTGCGCTCATCGGCCTGTGCTGCGTTCTGTTGGGCGTGCTGATCCTGTTGATCTGCGCACCGGAATGGCTTGTGGCATTGATGATTGCCTGCCTGTTGTTTGCGGTCGGCTTTGCCTGCTTTACCGGACGGTTTTAGTATAAATCAAGAAAACCATACGCAGGCCCGATCTGATTGCGCTCCGGCCGAATAAGGGCGGGAATTTGAATGCTTCCGACAAGCCTTGCGCTTGCGCTCCCGCCCGGCCGGCAAAAGGAACGAGAAAATGCCGTAACAACCGCAACGATCGCGGATCTGTGCGCCCGCGCGCAAATGGGCGGATACGCGGCGCTGCAGAACTGCGGACAACATATGGCTGGGCAAAACAGCGCGGCAACCGATGCGCCGGCACGCACGCCAACGGCGCGTTTTGGCGACTGGCGTTTAATAAAGGAGGGCGTTACAGACAGCCCCTCGCCTACATTGCCTTCAAATATGCCAGCAGCTCGTCAAACGGACAGGCCATACGCTCCACGCCCGGATGGTGGTAGAACACGCAGAACCCGTCCTTGCCGGAAAAAGGCGCGTCCGTTTCCGACCAGAGCAGAATGCGCTTGTTTTGGGATGCGGCGATGGCCAGACCGAGCTCGGCATGCGTTCCGAACCGGCCGGGCAGCAACAGTACGACGAGACCGGCTTCCATTACGCCCGAGGCTTCGTTCATCGCCACCGCACGCTTGACGTCGCCGGGCGCATCGGCCACGCTGCCGTGGGTCGTCCAGTCATAAGTGCGTTCATAGCCCTTCTGATTGAGCACGCTAGAAACGATATTGACCCGCGCGGCGTTGGGCACGCCGCTTGCAACGTAATACTTCATAAATTGCCTCCTCGAGGTACGCAAGGACGTCGGCGGTCCCGCCTCCCAACCTCTGCCCGGGACGCAAGATGGGGGGAGCGGTCAAATGGATTTTTAAGGGGTTAACCACCCTTTGGCGGGTTTCGGGGACAGAACCCCTGAACCCGTCACGCTAAATCCGGCTTGCGCAGTCCGGGTCCCGGATCGCCCTCCATCCAGTGCTTTCGGCACAGGCCGATGTATTTGTCGCTTGCGCCGAGCACGACCTGATCGCCCACCTTGGTGACGCCGCCTTTGCCGTCAAGCCGTGCGTTGTTTGTGGCCTTCTTGCCGCACCAGCAGATGGTTTTGACCTCCTCGATGGTGTCTGCGCGCGCCAGCAGGCGTGCGCTGCCGGGGAAAAAGTCGCCGCGAAAATCCGTCCGCAGGCCATAGCAGATGACGGGGACGTTATACTCGTCCACAATGGGGATGAGCAAATCTACCTGCTCGGCTGAAAGGAACTGCGCCTCGTCGATGATGAGGCAGTCATAAACATGCCGCCTGACCGCGCCCCAATCGATTTCGTCAAACAGCACGCATTCTGCGGTCAGGCCGCTGCGCGACCACATGGTATGCATGCCGTCGCGCATGTCGACCGCGGGTTTGCTCAGGAGCGCGTTTTGACCGCGTTCCTTATAATTATACCAGACCATGATGGCGTTGGCGGTCTTGCTCGACCCCATCGCGCCGTAGCGGAAATAGAGTTTTGCCATTTAACGCTGCCCCTTGTCGTATGGAATGCCCTCGGCCTTGGGCGCGCGGGACTTTTTGCTTGTGAGGATGAGCAGAACCATCGTCACAATGTAGGGGAGCATCAAATAGATGTATTCGCTGGCCTTGATGTTTTCAAACTTGGGCAAAAAAGGGATGCTGCCGCTGTAGGATCCCAGGATTTTAAACAAAGCAAAAAACAGGGATGCGCCGAGGATGTTGAGCGGCTTCCAGTTGCCAAAGATCATAACCGCGAGCGCGAGGAAGCCGTAGCCGGCCACCGTGGACTGGAATGCCGAGCCTGCCGCCAACGTGTAGGCAAGGCCGCCGACACCGCCGAGCAGGCCGGAGAGGAATACGCCGGCATAGCGCATTCTGTATACGTTGATGCCCACGGAATCCGCAGCCTGGGGGTGCTCGCCGCAGGCGCGCAGGCGGAGGCCGAATCTGGTTTTGTACAGCAACACCACCGCAATTGCAAACAGGAGCAGCGCAATCGGCGTGGTCAAAAAGAAGCTCTTGAACAGGAGGTTCTGCCAGAACGTGTCCGCCGTGGCAATGCCGAGCGTGTTCTGTGTAATGCGCGTCCAGGTAGGAATAAGGATGTTTGTCTGGCCCTGGCCCTGAATCGCCCAGGTCAGCGTGATGGCGAACGCAGGGGCAAGCATATTCAGCGCCGTGCCGCCGATGGTTTGATCCGCCTTCAGGTTGACCGAGGCAAACGCAAGCAACAGCGAAAAAACCGCGCCCGCGGCGGCTGAAATCAAAATGGCCAGCAACATGGCGGTCTGCGGGTGCGCCACGCCAAAACCCGCGGCGTCCGCGGCGCGCAGATACAGCGTGCCAAACAGCGCGCCGACAATCATGATGCCCTCGAGCGCAATGTTGATAACGCCGCTGCGCTCGCTGAACATGCCGCCAAGGGCCACGAGCAGCAGCGGGATTGCAAACAGAAGCGTTGCAGCCAGAATATCAGCTAAGATTTTCATGCGTCGGTTCCCTCGCTTTCAGAAGATTCGGTAGCGGCTTGTGCGACGGCGTCCACGGCGGGATCGGCGTTGACGTTGCCGAATTCGTGCACCTTTTTGCGGCTAAGCAGCTCGCGCACCAGCAGGGAGAAAGCCGCCAGATAAATAATGACCGCGATGATGATATCGATGATTTCCTTTACAAACTCGGGTTGCATGGCGTCGCCGCCCACCTGTATGTAGGAGACAAACAGCGCCGAAAAGATCGTACCCAGCGGATGGGAGCTTGCCAGCAGCGCAACCGGGATGCCGTTGAAGCCCATGTTCAGGAGGGCCTTGACCAGTGTGTACTGCCCCGTTCCGGCCAGGTAGTACAACCCGCCGCCAATACCGGAAAGCGCGCCGGCAATCGTCATGGAGAGCACGATATTGCGCTTGGCGTTGATGCCGGCGTACACGCTTGCGTTGCGGTTGTGCCCGCAGGCCTTGAGCTCGTAGCCAAACGTCGTCTTGCTCAGGATAACCCACATGACGGCGGCGAACAGTATGGAGATAAAGATGCTGATGTTCATATAATTACTGTTCATCAGCTGATCCAGCCCCAGACGCGGAATCAGCGCCGAAGGGTTCGCCGTGGCGAGGTTGGCCGTACGGTCGAGCTGCGCGGCCCCCCAGTACTTGGCCAGCATCATTGGCAGATTGCTGATGGTCAGGTTGACCGCAAACATGGCAATCCAGTTGAACATGATGGAGGTGATGACCTCGTTGACGTTGAACAGCGCCTTGAACAGGCCGGGAAACACGCCCCACAACGCGCCGCCAACCATGGACAGCAGCAGGCAGATGTACCAGGGCTGTTGGAATTGGATGGCGAAAATCAACGCCAGACCCGCGCCGATGGTATACTGGCCGGACGCGCCGATGTTGAACAGGCCTGTTTTAAAGGCGAATCCAACGGAAAGGCCGGTCATGATCAACGGAGCCGCCTGATAAAGCACCTTGGCAAACTTGTCGGGGGATTTAAGCCCGGCGCTTACCAGATTGACAAAGCCCTGACCCGCGAACTTTGGGTTCAGAATCAGCAGTAAAATCAGCCCGAACAGCAGGCCTGCCCCAATGGAGATCAGCGAGGCAAAAAAGCTCGTTGTGCCGGGAATATGCAGTTGTTTTCTCTTATTCGACATGCGTGGTCACCTCGCTGCTGTTGGTGGATTGTTTTTTCGCGCCGGCCATATAAAGACCAAGCTCCTGCACGGTTGTCCGCTTGGGGTCGAATTCGCCTACGATTTCACCCTCGTACATGACCAGAATGCGATCGCTGACGTTCATGACCTCATCAAGCTCCAGAGAAACGAGCAAAACGGCGCGTCCCGCGTCTCGTTCACGCACCAGCTGTCTGTGGATATATTCGATGGCGCCCACGTCCAGTCCGCGGGTGGGCTGGACGGCGACAAGCAGCTCGGGTTCCTTGTCGATTTCCCGCGCGACAATGGCCTTTTGCTGGTTACCGCCGGACATAGCGCGCGCAAGGGTCACGGGACCCTGTCCGCTGCGGATGTCGTATTGTTCAATCAGCTTTAAGGCGTACTGACGGACCGCCCCCTGGTTGATAAAGCCGTTTTTTTGAAATTGTGGCTGCCAATAGCGTTGCAAAACAAGATTGTTTTCCAGCGTGTAGTCGAGAATAAGGCCGTACTTGTGCCGGTCCTCGGGGATGTGACTCATGCCCAGCTTGCTGCGCTCGCGAATGGGCGCTTTGGTGATATTGGTCCCTTTGAGCGTGATGTCTCCCGCACCGGGCTTTTCCAGCCCGGTCAACGCATAAACAAATTCGGTCTGGCCGTTGCCCTCGATGCCGGCCAGGCAAACGATCTCGCCGGCCCGCACATGGAAGGAAACATCCTTCACCGCATTGTTTTTGTGGAGCTTGCTCGGCACGGTGACGCCGCGCACCGCAAGTACCGTTTCGCCGGGGGTGCGCGCCGTCTTATGAACGGCGAACTCTACGTCGCGGCCCACCATCATGCGGGAAAGCTCCTGCTTGCTGGTACCCTTGATCTCCACCGTACCCACGCATTTGCCTTTGCGCAGCACGGTGCAGCGGTCGGCCACGGCCATGATTTCGTTGAGCTTATGGGTGATGAACAGGATGGACTTGCCCTCTTTGGTAAAGTTGCGCATGATCTCCATCAGCTCTTCGATCTCCTGCGGAGTCAGCACGGCGGTGGGCTCGTCAAAGATCAATATTTCATTATCGCGGTAGAGCATCTTCAGGATTTCAACCCGCTGCTGCATACCCACGGAGATGTCCTCTATTTTAGCGTCCGGGTCGATGGAAAGCCCATATTTTTTTGAAAGGGCAACGACCTTTTCGCGCGCCTCCTTTTTTTGCAGAAAGCCCATTTTGTTCGGCTCCACGCCGAGGATGATGTTGTCGAGTACGGTAAAGATCTCCACCAGCTTGAAGTGCTGGTGTACCATGCCGATATTGAGCGCGTTTGCGTCGTTTGGATCTTTGATCTTTACGACCTGCCCATCCTTTTTGATGATGCCCTGTTCGGGCTGATACAGGCCGAACAACACGCTCATGAGCGTGGATTTCCCCGCTCCGTTCTCGCCCAAAAGCGCGTGCACCTCGCCTTTTTTGAGCTGCAGCGTGATGTCGTCGTTGGCCTTGATGCCGGGAAACTCCTTTGTAATGTTCAGCATCTCGATGACGTATTGGCTCATAGTCCGATTTCCCTTCCCTAGTAAAATTGGAACGCTCCCGAATAAAGATCTGCCCCCGCAAGGCTGAAGGGGACGAAATGAAAAAACGATGATGGAATGCCGGCGATGCACCCGCTACCGGCGGGCCTGAAAAAAAGGGGCCGGGCTTTCATGCCCAGCCCCTTTGAGTGTCAATCCGCAATCGTGTCAGGACTACTCCTGATAATCGACGGCGATGTCAACGGTGGGATGGTTTTCGATATCGGCGGAGATGGCGATCTCGCCGGCCTTCACCTTTTCAAACAGGGCATTGTATTCTTCCACGGTGAAGGTCTTGAACCTCCAGGACGCTTCGGCGGTGGGGATGCCCACAGCGCCTACGGCGGCGCCCAGGTTGATCTGCTGGCCGGCATAGTCGGCGGGCAGCGTGCCGCCGTTGCCATAGAGCACGTCAAGGGCGGTCTGCACGGAGCTGGCCAGCGCCTTCATGGAGGAGGTCACGATGCGCTCGTTGATGTAGCCCTGGTCCACGTCGACGCCAACGATCTTGCCCTCGGCGGTCTCCTCAGCAGAAGCAATTGCCGAATACAGGATGCCGCCGCCGCAGGCAAAGATGATCTCCGTGCCTTCGGTGTACCAGCCGGCGGTTTTGGTCTTGATGTCGTCGGTGGGGGAGAACGAGCCGGAGTACCAGTACTTGATCGAAACGTCCTTCGTGTTGCCAAGCTCCTTGGCCGCATCGTTGGCGCCCTGCACAAAGCCTTCGCCATAGCGCACAACCGCGGGCACAGCCATGCCGCCCAAGAACGCCAGCTTGGTGAAGCCGTCCTTCACAACCGCATAACCGGCCAGATAACCGGCCTGCTCCTCCTGATAGGAGATCAGCACGGTGTTGGAGGAGGGTTCCGGCACGTCGCCAAGATTCATGTCGATGCCGATAAAGGTGACGTCCGGATAGTCTTTCGGCACGGTCTGGAAGGAACCGGCAAACAGGAAGCCGGGGCATACGATGACCTTTGCGCCCTTTTCGACGGCGGTTTTGATGGTCTCGATACGGGCTTCATCGCTGTCCTCGGAGGGGCGATAATAGTTGTAGGTCTTGCCGTTTTTCTCTGCCCATTCCTTGGTGCCTTCCCAAGTGAACTGGTTGAAAGACTGGTCGTCGATGTTGCCGACGTCGGTGACAAGGGCAACTTCGTAACCGCCCGCCACGGGCGCTTCCGCCGCGGGTGCTTCCGTCGCAGGGGCCTCCGCCGCGGGGGCCTCCGGCGCCGGCTTAGCCACCGGCGCCGGCGCGCAGGCAAAGGTGGCTGCGACCATGACCAGAGTCAAAAGAATAGCCAAGACTTTTTTCATATTGTTTCCTCCTACTTAATTTGCGTGCGATGCGCACACATTTATAGTTTGGATTATAGCATACATATCCGCCCAATAAAAGGGGTAATTTACTTCTTTCCCCAAAGCATGGAGGCGCCGGAAGGAATGGGAAAATGGGAAAAAGCCGCGAAACGGCAGGAAAGAAGCGGACGCGTATATTTCCTTGGAAAAGTTGCTCAATTTTGTGTTGACTTCAAGGCATGCCTCGCTTATAATGTCACATAGCGTCTTTTCGAAAGCAAGAGAAGAATCGCTTAAAGAGGGGAGGGAAACAAGTATGGAGATTCGCGTAGGTGAAAATGAGTCCCTTGAAAGCGCCCTGAAGCGGTTCAAGCGTAAGTGCGCCCGCAGCGGCGTTCTGGCTGAGGTGCGCCGGCGTGAGCATTACGAAAAGCCCAGCGTGAAGCGTAAGAAAAAGGCAGAAGCAGCCCGCAAGCGCAAATATTAATCAGGCAACGGTTCGCAACGGCCGCCCGGTACCGGGCGGCCGTTTCCTTATAATTAATAGCGGCACAAAAATTATGATACGGGTGCGGCGGGCGCTACCCGCGCTCGATCCAGCTTACCATCCGGTTGCCGACGGTCATGCCGAGCTTTGCCTGCAACCGGAGCGAGGGCGCGTTATCGGTGACAACCTGACCAAACGGAATGCGCCCCTGCGCAAGCAGGTGCCCGATGAGATGCGCCTCGAGCGCATAGGCAAGCCCCAGGCGGCGGTATTGCGGGAAGACCTCCAGCATGCCCATAGACAACTCGATATGCGTGCCGATGAAGCCGGCGAGCCTTCCGTCCACGGTTGCGCCGAACATGCCTGCATGAAGCCGTTCGGCCGCATACTCCGGGCTGCTGACGGTGTGATAATGGGCAAGCACGTCCGGCAGATCCTCCCGATTCAGCGGGCGGATGGCGGCGCCGGGAGGAAGCGCATACGTTGGCGGATCCGCGTGCAGGTAAGCATGGTTGTAACAGCGCATCATCAGGCCGTACCCGTGCCCCCTGCAAAGCGGCGCAGTCAGCGCGCCGTTGTGGGACGCCACGCAGAGAGCGTCGGTAACCAGCGGCAGAAGGCGCAGCGCGGCTGCATCGTCCACGGCCGAAATAAAGCTGATATCGTCATAACGCAGCACCACGCCGTCGTGTCCGGCATAGCGCACCTGCGCGCCAGTCTCGCCGAGCAAGGCCAGCATGTCCACGTGGTTGACGGGATCGGCGGATAAATAAGAGTAAGCGGCTGTATTCATAGACGTTATTGTAGCATATCCGGCAACACCCCGATTTGCTGTTTGATATCCTCACTACATTCTATTTCAAATGTCATTTGTTCTTATCAATGAATGATAACAAAACGCGGACATGCTTTTCAACTTGCCCGCCCGTTTGTTTCCTGTTTCTTTATAAATGAGGCCGCCCGCTCCGGACAGCCCCATTTTTTAGCGCGGCACGAACGGCTAGACGATGAACTCCAACCCAACGCATGTCTTGGTTTCTTTATCAAAATGCAGCTCGATGACGTTTTCATAGAAGTCGCCCGCGCCAGATTGCGTATATGTGATATAGGTATCGGATTCGTAATCGCTCGTGCGAACCTTTTCCTCCTGACCGGCGCTTGCAATCAGGGCAAGGTACGCGTCCTCCGTCATGCCGCCATCGACGCCGCCGGAGAAGCGAATGGCGGGATACAGGCAGGAACTGGTGCGCTCACAGATGCCGATCACAGAGCAATCGTCCATTGAGACCAGGTCTTGCCCGGTCGCATTGGCAACATAGAGCCGCAGGGAATTCATATAGGTCGCCGTCGATCTGTGTGATCGGATTGCCCGGCATCGTGCCGAGCGCGTCGGGGACTTTATATTCCAGCGCAAGCTGCTTGCCGATGTCGGAGGGCGCGAACGGATCGTATTTTACCCAGTTGTTCATTGCAATTCCAACCAGCTTGTCGCTCTTTTTATCAAAGGTGAGCGCAAGATAGCGCGCGGAGGAATCGCGCACCTCGCCGGGCGCATACAGCCTGCCCATTCCGGCGGTAATCGAGAGGCTTCCTTCCGCGTCGTCGTAATAGCAAAGCGTGTTGGTCGTTTCGTCGTCATTCCAGGAATAGTCCGTATTGACTGTCCGACCGTAGGCCGCAAGCACCTCCGTCATGGTGGATTTTTCCGTAACGTCCGCCAAAGAGAAGGATGCGTCGGCAACGGAAACGCCGCCGCCGCCGATTTCGCACATGTCCGCCTTGATTGTTTTGCCGGACATGTTGGTCACAAGAACCGTGATTTTGTTTTTGCCGTTGACAAGCTTGAGCTGAATGCCGTGCTGGTCCTCAATATCGACCGTTGCCGGGTCGTCTTGATCCTCCTGCAATTTCCAGCCGTCCTTCACAAGCTCGGCATACGGAAACGGGAGCGCGTAGGTTTTTTTCCTTGCCGGACAGTCCGGTTTTTAACGTAATGGCAAAGTCGTAGATCGACGCGACCGATTCGGCCGGAGCCGCCGCGTCTGTTTTTGCGTCTTTGGCGCCGAGCGAATCCGGGGGCGTCGTGTTGACCGGCGCAACCTCCGCGAGCGCCGCCGCCGCGGGCATGGTCAGCAGAAGAAACAGGGAAAGAATCACACAAATACACTTTTCCATTTGGAATCCCCCTCCATTATATTTTGCGTGCAGGAACAGGAGCGCGCTTGCAAAAATTGAGGCGGGTCAACGGCATGTCTATCCGGATGAACTTGTTTTATTGCAGGATATTTTGCAGGTTTCATTTGAGGAATTGCTTTGTATTGAGGCTCGCTAGAAGCTTCCACGACCGGTTTCGGCAAACGTTTTCACAGCCGCCATTCCAGCATATCCCCCGCGGTTTGACAAAGCACAGGCCGAATGCTAAACTATCAGATACTGAGGAATTTGGAGCTGTCATTTATAGATAAGGGAAGCGGCGGGGCGGCCGTACCGCATTTTTTGTATAGCGCGTTTGTCCGCATACGGCCAGGGCGGCGTGCCTGCGGCGGCGGACGTTTGAAAGGAATTTGCAAACCATGGCGGATGTAACGGCCATTGTGCTGACGAAAAATGAGCAGGCGAATATCGGCGCGTGCCTCCGGTCCGTCGCCGGGTTTGCAAAGCGCGTCGTGGTGCTGGACAGCGGCAGCACGGACGATACGCTGTCGATTGCGCGTTCGCTGGGCGCGGATGTGATGGAGCATGCGTTTACCTATTATGCCGCGCAGTTCAATTGGGGCATCGAAAACGCGGGCGTCACGACCAGGTGGACGCTGCGGCTGGACGCGGACGAGCGGTTCACGCCGGATGTGTGCGCGCGCTGCGAAAAGCTGCTCGACGAGCATGGGGACGACGACGTCAACGGTATCGTTATGGAATCGGATTTCTTTTTCCTTGGCAGGCTTATGAAGCATGGCGGCTCAAAAAAGCGTAAGATCATGCTGTTTCGAACCGGCTGCGGGCGCATCGAGGATCGCAAGCGGGACGCGCACACCATTCTGTTTGACGGGCGCACGGTCGCCATTTCCGAGCGGTTTTTGCACTACGACTTCAAGGATTTGACCAGCCACATCAATAAATACAACTGGTATGCCACGCGTGAAATGATGGATTACCTGGCCTTTGCCGAAGGCAAAAATTTCGACGTCAATACCGACGGGCAATTGCGCAGGCACCGCAAAAAGAAGTTTACCGTCTATTACCGCGCGCCCATGTTTTTGCGCGCATGGTTGTGGTTTGTGTATAATTACTACCTGCGGCTGGGCTTTCTCGACGGGCGGGAGGGCTACCTGTACCATTATTTTGAAAGCTACTGGTATCGCTTTCTCGTGGATGCAAAGATTTACGAGCATACCAAAACGGGCGCCGCACCTGAAAAACTGACGGCTTTAAACGGCTGAGCCGGCCGCAGGCGGAACGGGCGCGGGCGGCGTGCCGTCGGCTGACGCACGGCCAAATGGAAAGGCGGAAAGGCGCATGGAGCTGAAAGCGCTGAACATCCTGACGGTGCGGTTTGCCGCCAACGGGATCACCGCGTTTATCATGAATTATGACCGCAATATGGCGCGGCAGGGGCTTTGCGCCGATTTTGTCATGCCCAACGAGCCGCCGGAGCGGGTAGCGCGGGAAATTGCAGCGCGCGGCGGGCGCGTGTTCGTGTTGCCGCAGCGCAACCGCAGCCCGATTTCATACATGCGCGCGCTCAGCCGCATTGTGCGCGAGGGCGGATACGACGTCGTTCACGCGCATGGCAACAGCGCCACGCTGTATGTCGAGATGCGCGCGGCGGCGCGCGGCGGCGCGCGGATACGCATTGCGCACAGCCATAACACCAGCTGTAAGCAAAAGCTTGCCGACCGGCTGCTGCGGCCGCTGTTTTACAAAAGCTATACCCATGCGCTGGCCTGCGGGCAGGCGGCGGGCGAGTGGCTGTTTCCGGAACGGCCGTTTGCGGTGGTTCAAAATGCGGTGGATACACGCGCGTTTGCGTTTGACCCGCAGATGCGGCAAGGCGTGCGCGCGCGGCTAGACCTTTGTGCCGCGCCGGTCGTCTGCCATGTGGGATCGTTCAATGTCCAGAAGAACCATACGTTTTTGCTTGCCGCGTTTGCCGCATTGGCCGGGCGCATGCCGGATGCACGGCTGCTGCTTGTTGGCGACGGGCCGTTGCTGGCGGAAGCGCGCGCGCAGGCGGAGCGGCTGCGTCTGTCCGGCCGGGTCTGCTTTGCCGGAACGGTGACGAGCGCCGCCCCGTACCTTTGCGCTGCGGATGCGTTTGTTCTGCCGTCGCTGTACGAGGGGTTGCCGTTTACGCTCGTTGAGGCGCAGTGTGCGGGCCTGCCGTGCCTGGTTTCCGAGGCGGTAACACGCGAGGCGTTTTTGACGCCGGATGTCGCGGCGCGTTCGGTGACCGGCGGGGATGCGGCCGAACGTTGGGCTGCCGCGCTGGAAGCCGCCTTGCACGCCCGAAGCGATGAAGCCGCGCGCGCAAGGGCGAGCGCCGCCGCCGTGAAAGCGGCCGAGAAACAGGGGTTTTCCATCGAGCACAATGCGGAAGCGCTGCTGCGGCTGTATCGTCAGTTTTGCGCAAGGCCGGAGGCGGACGCATGAATCGGCTTTTTATTGTGACGCACAAGATGACCGGCGGCGGCTGCGAGCGCGTGATTGCGCAGCTTTTGCGGCGGTTTTGCGCAGACGGGCTCGACTGTACGCTTGTGACCGAGTGCAGCGTGCCGTCGTTTTATGCGCTGCCGGAAACCGTGGAGCAGATCGCTTTGCTCGACGCGCCGCGCATGGGGGCGCGCGATGTGCCGAGGGTCTATTTTAGGCTGCGCGGACTGGTGAAAGCGGAGAAGCCGGACATCGTGCTGGCCATGCCGGAGAAGGTCAACGTTTGGACCGTGTTGTTTTTGCTCGGCACGGGCGTGCCGGTGGTGGTTTCAGAGCGCAACGACCCGCGCCGCCATCCGGAAAACCGCGTCAAGCGGTTGCTGCGCCGGCTTGTGTATCCGTTTGCGAGCGGGTTTGTGTTCCAGACGCAGCAGGCGGCGGACTACTTTTCACCAGCCGTCCGCGCGCGGGGCGCGGTGCTGGAAAATCCGCTCGACGCGTCGCGCCTGCCGCGGGCAAACGCGGGTGCGCGGGAGAAGACCGTTGTGGGCGCGGGGCGGCTGCATCCGCAGAAGAATTTTTTGCTGCTGATCGAGGCGTTTGCGCGCTTTTATCGCACCCATCCTGACTGGCGGCTTGTCATCTACGGCGAGGGCGAGGCGCGCGCCCTTTTGGAGGCCCTTGCGGCGCGCCTGCCGTCCGGCGCGGTGGATTTGCCGGGCCAAACGGACGCGCTTGCAGAAAAACTCTGCAATTGCGGTATGTTCGTGCTGAGCTCCGACTATGAGGGCATGCCCAACGTACTTATCGAAGCGTTGGCGGTCGGCGCGCCGTGCGTGGCGACGAACTGCCCGGCGGGCGGATGCGACGCATTGATTGCGGATGAAAAAAACGGTCTGCTCGTGCCGGTTGGCGATGTGGAGGCGCTGCGTCATGCGATGTGCCGCATTGCGGACGAGGGCGCGCCGGAAACGCCGGCGAAAGAACGGGCGGCGGCGGCGCGCGCTGCGCTTGACGAGCGCGTGATCTGTGAAAAATGGAGGCGTTATCTTGAACGAATCGCTGGAAAATAGAGGGGCCGGCCGGATACGGGCCGCGCTGCCTCACCTGTGCGACGTGCTGTTTGGTGTGTGGCTGTTTACCGAGGTGGGCATGGAGCATACGGTCGTGTCGCGCGTGTGCATGCTGCTGTTTGCCGGCGCGGTTCTGCTGTGGATGTGCCTGGAAAGGAAGGCGTTTTTCTCTTACTGGATGCCCGCCTCGCTCGCGCTGATTCTCTGGGGCGCAATTGGTGCGCGCGCGTTTTCCGCCCACCCGGACGCCTCGATGCACGTTGTCAGGACGCTGTGCATCAATTTTGTATTCCTGTTTTTTCTCTACCAGTATTTTTTGTTGCGGCGCGATATGAACCGTGTGTTCACCGCTTACATCATTTCGGCCGGCGTGCTGACGGCGTATATCCTCCTTGCGGACCGTTCCTTTGATCTTGAGCTTGGCCGTTTCGGAATGGACCTGGGCATCAATCCAAACTGGGTGGGGGTGCTGCTCTGCGTTGCCTTTGCGCTCTCGCTGCACCGGGGCCTGTTCGGGAAATGGCAATGGCTTTTTGCCGCGGCGTTGTTTGCGCTTGGAGTGGCGCTGACCAAGTCTACCAAGGCGTATGTGCTCGTGTTTATTTTGCTTCTGGTGGTGGTGCTGCTGCGCCGGCCAAAACGCTGGGGGCTCAAGCTCCTTGTGCTCCTGGGGGCGAGCTGGGTGCTGTTTGCCTTTGTGTTGGCCTATGTTCCCCTGTTCAACTGGATCGATACCTTCTTTTTGCAGCGCATCCGCTACGTTTACGAAAACCTGTTTTTAGGGTGGAATCATGAAAACTCGCTTTCCGTGCGGCAGGGCTTGGCCGCCGTGGGCAGGGACGCGTTTCTGGCCCGGCCCCTGACGGGCTGCGGCCTGGACGGCTTCCGCTTTCTTGCGGGTGCGGAGGGCGTGTATTCCCATAATAACTACATAGAGCTTGCGGTATGCGGCGGGATACCGATGCTGCTGCTGTATTACGCGCCCCAGCTGTTGGCGCTGGCGCGCGGGGCCGGGCGCCTGCGGGGCAACGCGGTTGTTCAGATGACGTTTGTCTTTGCCCTGTGCTCGCTGCTGATGGATGTGGGCATGGTGTCCTATGTGGATCGGACGCTTCTGATGATTCCGCTGATGCTGATGGCGGCCACGCGCGTTGCGGCTGTGCCGGAGAAAGACGGCGACCGCTCCGGCGTGTGGAAAACGCTGAAAAACCCTTATCGCATCGTGCAGTGGTGCAGCACGCGCGGCAAGCTGAAAAATATGGACGACGAGCGGTATTTAAAGCTGCTTTACCGCGGCTGCACGGGCAAAAAGCTCAACCTGCACCCGCCGGTGACGTTCAACGAAAAACAGCAGTGGATGAAGCTGCACGATCACAACCCGGTTTACCATACGCTTGCGGACAAGCTGGCGGTGCGCGGCTATGTGGCCGCCAAGGTGGGCGGAGACTGCCTTGTGCCGCTGCTGGGCGCTTGGGACAGCGTGGAGGAGATTGATTTTTTCGCGCTGCCCGCGCGGTTTGCGCTCAAATGCACGCACGACTCGGGCAGCTTCTGCCTGTGTGCGGACAAGTCCGCATTCGACGCGGAGGAGGCGAAAACGTTTTTACGCGCGCGCCTGAAAAAGAATTATTATACGGCCGGGCGCGAATGGCCTTACAAGGGGCTCAGGCCCCGCGTAATGGCCGAGGCGTTCATTGGAAAGCCCGATGGAACGCCGCCGGACGACTATAAGCTGTATTGTTTCGACGGGGTATGCAGGGCGATTCTGCTGTGTACCAACCGCACGCGCCACGGCGTGAATTATCTCTACTTTGACCGGGATTTTAACCTGTATCCCATCAACCACGAGACCGTGGCGGCGGCAAAGGAGGGCAAAGCTTATGAACGGCCGAAGCGGCTTGACGGGATGCTTGCGCTTGCGGAGCGGCTTGCATCAGGTTTCCGCTTCATGCGCGTAGACCTATATCAGGCGGATGAAACGGTCTATTTTGGAGAGATGACGCTGTTTGACAACTCCGGCTTCGCCACCGACCTGACCGGGGAGGGCGACCGCATTCTGGGAGAATTCCTGCAAATTGAGGAGGAGCCTGCATGAGCCGCGTTACCATGCTCATCGGCGCGGACGTTGCGCCGACGGACAGCAGCAGGGACGCCTTTTTGGCGGGCGATGCAAAACGGCTGCTGCACAACGGCCTGCGCGAGGTCTGGGAAGGCGCGGATTTACGCGTGTTCAATCTGGAAACGCCGCTGTGCGACGTATCCTCGCCCATTGAAAAATGCGGCCCCGCGCTGCGCGCGCCAACGGCATGCGTCCGCGGCCTTACGGCGCTCCGGCCGGACTGCGTTGCACTGAGCAACAACCATATTTTTGATCAGGGCGCGGCAGGGCTTTCCGCAACGCTCGGCACGCTGCGCGCAGCGCGCATTGACGCGTTCGGCGCGGGCATGTGCTTAGCCGAGGCGGACGAGCCCTGCGTGCTGACCGCCAACGGCGTGCGCGTTTGCGTATACGCGGTTTGCGAGCACGAGTTTTCCTGCGCGGGCGAGAATGCGCCGGGCGCGAACGCGTTCGACGCGCTGGAAATCGGCGACCGTGTGCGCGCGCTGAAACGGACGTGCGACCATCTGGTCGTGCTCTATCACGGCGGGCGGGAATATTATCCATATCCGTCGCCGCAGCTGCAAAGGCGCTGCCGGAAGATGGCCGATTGCGGCGCGGACGCGGTGATCTGCCAGCACAGCCACTGCGTCGGCAGCTATGAGCGCTATCATGGCGGCGTACTCGTTTACGGACAGGGCAATTTTTTATTCGATCTGGACGACGAGCCGTGTTTTGACACGGGGCTGCTGGTGCGGCTGAGCTTTGAAGCCGGAAGGACGGAGGCGTCGTTTGTGCCGGTCGTGCGGCGAAATCACGGCGCGGCGCCAGCGGCCGGCGGTGAGGGCGAGGCCGTTCTTGGGGGCTTTCTGGCCCGATCTGGGGAACTGGCGCGGCCGGAGTTTGTGCAGGCGCGGTACCGCGCATACGCCGAAGCGCAGCGCGAAAAGATGCTCAAGGTGTTTTTGAGCGGCAACATGCTGCTGCGGGCGGTCAACCTGCTTTACGGGCGCAGGCCCACGCGGGTTTATAGTCGGGCAACGCGGCTTGCCATCAAGAACTCGCTGCAATGCGAGGCGCTCCACGAATTGATGACGGAGGGATTATAACGGCATGCTGTTTTCCATCGTGGTCCCCATCTATAACGCGGAGGCGTATTTGCAGGCATGCATCGAAAGCGTGCTGACGCAGACCTGCGGGGCGCTGGAACTGCTGCTCGTCGACGACGGTTCCACCGACGGCTGCGGTGAAATCTGCGATGCCGCGGCAAAGGCGGACGCGCGCGTCCGGGTGCTGCACCGGCAGAATCAAGGCCCCATTGCCGCCCGCAGGGCGGGGATCATGGAGGCCGGGGGGGACTATACGCTTTTTGCCGACGCGGACGACCTGTTGATGCCGGGGGCTCTGGAAAGGCTGCGCCGGTGCATTGCTGAAACCGGCGCGGATCTGGTGATCTATAATAACGTCAGCCGGTTTGAAAACGGGGTCGACGCGCCCACCCCGCCCGTGTTCCCGGCGGGCAGCGTGTTCTTTGGAGAAGACGACAAGGCGAAGTGGGTCTACAGGACGCTTATCGAATCCTGGAAGCTGAATAATCTGTGGATCAAGGCCATTCGGACACCCTTGCTGCAAGAAGACGACACGGACTATGAACGCTTCTACGACAACCCCAACGCCGACGATCTGCTCATGACCCTGTATCCGGTGACCCATGCAAAACGCATTGCATACCTGGACCAGCCCCTGTATATTTATCGGCGGGTTCCGGGCAGCATTTCCTCGCGCGTGCTGACGGGACGCATCGACAGACAGTTCAACGCGCCCGTGATGGACCGGCTGCGCCGCTATATGACCGTCTGGGGCATGGATACGCCGGAGTGGCTGAAGCGATACCATTCGCGCAGGCTGTTCGGGCTGATATCGCTGTTCTGGCAGCATTACCGCGCCGCGGACAGCTATGCTGCACGGCGGCTGATCATCGATTACCCCTGGGAGGCGCACATTCCGGACGAGGGCAGGCAGTACCTGCAAGACAATACGCTCGGCCGCGCCAAACAGATGCAGCTTAATGCAATTTTGAGCCGCAACAAGCCGCTGATCGACCTGTTTGCGCGGGTTGGCACACTGCGCATGCACGTCCGCAGCGAAAAATAGCCGATTCGCCCGCTTGGCGGGAGGGAGAATAAAAAACAGATGGAACAAAGGAAGGGAACGCTCAAGCACCGCGCCGTTGCGGGCATGTTCTGGAAGCTGCTGGAAAACGGCGGCACAACGGCCATCACTTTTTTGACGACCGTGATACTGGGGCGCCTGCTGGAGCCTTCGCACTATGCCGTGCTCTCTGTCGCAGTGATTTTTGTGACGATTTCCGCGGTGTTTGTACAGCGCGGGTTTTCGCTGTCCCTGGTGCAAAAGACGGATGCGGACGACACGGATTTCTCGACCGTGTTTTATTTCTCGCTTGCCGCGGCGGCCGTACTGTACGCCATCATCTACCTTGCGTCGCCGCTGATCGCGAACTTTTATAACGAACCGCAGGTACGGCCCGTGCTGCGGGTAATGGCGCTGATCCTGTTTCCCTGCTCGGTGTCGAGCCTGCAATACGCCATCATCATGCGCGAATTCGCGTTTCGCAAGCGGTTTATCGTAAGCCTGATTTCCACGACGCTTTCCGGAACGGCCGGCATTACGATGGCTCTCATGGGCTACGGCGTGTGGGCGCTTGTGGCCAGGCAGCTCATCGACGACCTTACCATGTGCGTTGGGCTCTCCATCATGACCCGCTGGCGGCCGAAGCGCCTGTTTTCCTTTGCGCGGCTCAAAACGCTGCTGTCGTTTGGCTGGAAGCTGCTGGCTTCGAGCCTGCTGGAAACGGTTTACAGCGACCTCAGTTCGCTGATCATCGGCAAACGGTTCAGCACGACCATGCTTGCCTTCTACGATAAAGGCCGCCGGTTTCCGATAAACATCACAACCTCGCTGACCGGCGCGATTCAGGCGGCGATGTTTCCCTCGTTTGCCGATGCGCAGCATGAGCGCGAGCGGCTGCTGGCGATGGTGCGGCGCTGCCTGTCCGTCAGTGCGTTTTTGATCGCCCCCATGATGGCGGGGCTCGCGGCGGTGTCCACACCGCTGGTAAGATTGATCCTGCTGGAAAAATGGCTGCCCTGCGTGCCGTTTCTCATGGTGTTCTGCGTGACGTACGCGCTGTATCCCATCGACGCGTCCGTGACGCAGTCCATTACGGCGCTTGGCCGCAGCGACGTATATCTCAAGCTGGAGATCATCAAGAAGATCACGGGGTTTGTGTTCATCTGCGCGGCGGTTTTCTGGTTCAACACGCCGATTGCGCTTGCGTGGGCGCTGGTGGCCACGGCGGCGGCCGGGCTTGCCTATAACGCCGTACCCATCTGCCGGCTGGTGGGCTACCGGTATGCCGACCAGCTTAAGGACCTGTTGCCATCGCTGGCATTATCGGCTATGATGGGGGTGGCCGTGTATTGTGTCACATTTTTGGGGTTTGGCGACGCTGCGACGCTGGCGATTCAGATTCCGCTCGGCGCGGCGCTCTATGCGGGCATGGCATGGCTCATGAAGATGAAGAGCATGCGCTACGTGCTCGACACCATCCGGGAGATCCGGCAAAAGAAGGCGGCCGGGCAGGCCGCGCAAACGGAGGATACGAAAGCATGAAGATTGCGGTTGCAGGTACGGGATACGTTGGCCTGGTGGCGGGGGTGTGCTTTGCCGAGGTGGGGCACTCCGTGACGTGCGTGGATGTGGACGAGCAAAAAGTCCGCTCCATGCAGCAGGGCCGTTCACCCATCTACGAGGCGGATTTAGAAGAGCTGATGCAAAAGAACCTTGCGGCCGGCCGTCTGTTTTTTACCACCGATTACCGCGGCGCCTATGAGGCGGCGGACGCGATCTTCATCGGCGTGGGCACGCCCGAACAGCCGGACGGCAGCGCGAATTTAAGCTATATTGCCGCCGTCTGCCGCCAGATTGCCGAAAGCGTGGTGCGCGACTGCCTCGTCGTGGTCAAGTCCACCGTCCCTGTCGGCACCAACGACAAGGTGGAGCGCTTCATCAAGGACAATCTCGAGCACGACGTAACCGTGATGGTGGCGAGCAACCCCGAGTTTTTGGCGCAGGGCAACGCGGTGCGCGACACCCTGCACGCCGCGCGCATCGTCATCGGCACCGACTGCGCCGAGGCCGAGCGGATGCTTTCGGAAATCTACGCGCCGTTCGAGCTGCCGGTCGTATCGGTTTCGCGCCGCAGCGCGGAGATGATCAAGTATGCCAGCAACGATTTTTTGGCGCTCAAGATTTCCTACATGAACGATATCGCTAACCTTTGCGAGCTGGTTGGCGCAAACATTGACGACGTGGCCGAGGGCATGCGGCACGACGCGCGCATCGGCGCGAAGTTCCTCAACGCCGGCGTCGGCTACGGCGGGAGTTGCTTTCCCAAGGACACCAAGGCGCTGCAATACCTGGCGCGCCAGCACGGCTACACGCTACGCACCGTGGAAGCGGCGGTCAGCATCAACGCCGAGCAAAAGGTCCGGCTGTTTGAAAAGGCGAAAAAACGGTTCATCTCCTTTGACAAGCTGCGCGTTGCGGTGTTGGGGCTGGCGTTCAAGCCCGGCACGGACGACCTGCGCGAGGCGCCGTCGGTCGACAACATCCGCCTGCTTGCCGGGGCGGGCGCGGCCGTCACGGCTTACGACCCGGTTGCGGCGGAAAACTTTCACAAACGCTTCCCGGACATTGCGCTTGCGGACACGCCCGAGGCGGCGCTTGACGGCGCAAGCTGCTGTTTTGTGTTCACGGAGTGGGGCGAAATTCGCCGCCTGACGCCGGAGGCGTTCAAACGGCATATGCGCGTGCCGCTGGTGTACGACGGGCGCAACCTGTTCGACCCGTATACGATGGAACGGGCGGGCGTGGAATACTATTCAATCGGCAGGTAAGGGAGCGGTTATGGCGGATACGATTCTGATCACGGGCGCGGCGGGCTTCATCGGCTACCATCTGAGCAAGCGGTTGCTGACAACGACCGATGCGCGCGTGATCGGCCTTGATAACCTCAACGATTACTACGACGTGCGGCTGAAGGAAGCGCGGCTCAACGAGCTGGCCGCGTTCGACCGCTTTACATTCCTGCGGGGCGATCTGGCCGACGAAGCTGCGGTGACCGCGGCGTTTGCAACATACCGGCCGGAGATTGCGGTCAACCTGGCCGCGCAGGCGGGCGTGCGGTACAGCCTGCAAAACCCGCGCGCCTATCTCACGGCCAACGTGGTGGGCTTTTTCAATGTTCTGGAGGCGGTTCGGAGCCATCCGGTGCGGCACCTGCTGTTTGCCTCCAGCTCATCGGTGTACGGCAACCAGAGCAAAACGCCGTTTTCCATAGACGACCCGGTGGATCGCCCCGTCAGCCTATATGCCGCGACGAAGAAAAGCGACGAGCTGATGGCCTATTCCTATGCGCACCTGTATGGCGTTCCCACGACGGGACTGCGGTTTTTCACCGTATACGGGCCGTTTGGCCGGCCGGACATGGCGTATTTTAAGTTTGCGGATAAAATCTGTGCGGGCAAACCCATCGATGTGTACAATCACGGTGATCTGCTGCGCGATTATACCTATATCGACGATATTGTCGACGGCCTTTCCAACATGCTTGACCGGCCGCCGCAGGCGGGGCCGGACGGCGTGCGGTACGCGCTCTATAACCTCGGCAACAGCGCGCCCGTGCCGCTGCTGCGCTTTATCGGGGTGCTCGAGACCGCGCTTGGCAAAAAGGCGGAGTTGCGCATGCTGCCCATGCAGCCGGGCGACGTATACCAGACCTATGCCGACATCGGCAGGACGCAGCGCGATTTTGGGTTTGCGCCGCGCACGCCCATCGAGGAGGGGCTGCCGCTGTTTGCCGCCTGGTACAAGCGGTTCCGTCAAAAACAGGGTTTTTGACGGAACCGCCGGCAAACGAGGTTTGTCGGCGGGAATCGCCGCGGCGGGGATAACCGCATGCTGCCTCTCGCGTTTCGCGCGAGAGGCAAGCTGTTATAAACCCGCAATGAAACGACGCGGGGCGCACCACACGATCCTGTCGGCTTACATCCGTGCGTCCAGTTCGGCAAGGAACGCGTCCAGTTCCTCCCTGGCGGCCTGGAAACGGTACTCGCCGGGCTCGCCCTGATACCGCGTGAAATAGACCAGCAGCCCGCGCATGGCGGTCAAACGGTTCTCCGCCTCGTCGAACGCGATGGAAATCTCGCTGTCGAGCACCTCGTCGGTGACCTCCTCGCCGCGTGTGGCGGGCAGGCAGTGCAGGAATTTTGCGCCCAGGCTGCACTTGTCCATCAGCGAGCGGTTGACCTGATACTTGGGCATGAAGACACCCTGCCGCTCCTCGGGAGAGAGTTCGGATTCATACAGGCCGTACCATACGTCCGTGTAAACAAAGTCCGCGCCGGCAAGCGCATCCTCGCTGTCGGTGACCTGAAAGCTACCGCCGGAAACCTTGCAGTTCTGCTCCAGAATCGCCTTGTGATCGTCGCGCAGCTGATAGCCCTTCGGCCCAAAGTGCACAAAGTGCATGCCAAGGCGGGTTGTGATGAAGCCGAGAGAGGCGCAAACCTGCGTTGCGTCGCCAACGAACACAACCTTGCAGTCCTCGAGCCGCTTGCCGTGCGGCAGGTGCTCGACGATGGTAATCATGTCGCCGATTTCCTGCGTGGGGTGGTTGTAATCACTCATGCCGTTGATGACGGGCACGGTGCAGCTTTCCGCCAGGTCAACGATGGCCTGGTGGGAAACGACGCGCGCCATGACGATATCGCAAAGGCGAGAGAGCACCTTGCCGGTGTCGCCGATGGTCTCGTGCCCGCCAAGCTGGATCATGCCCGGCCCAAGATACTGCGCGTGCCCGCCAAGCTGCTCCATTGCGGTTTCAAATGAAACGCGCGTTCTGGTGGACGACTGCTGAAAGATCATGCCGAGCGTTTTGCGCCGCATCAGCGCGGGGTAGTAGCCGGCCTTGACGCATTGCTTGAGCCTGAGCGAGAGCTCGATGATATCGAGCAGCTCGGCTTTGGTAAAGTCGTTGGTGTTGATAAAATGCCGTAGTTTCATGGGTTCCTCCTCTGGTTGTGATGGGCCGTACGGCCGGGGATTGTCAAAAACAACGTATTAGCGGGGGTGGCTGCGTGTTGCCGCCGCTTGTTTTGCGGCCATCCGTATGCCCGCCCATAGGGGACGCCTGCTCACCGGCCTGGCGACCGGGGCGGGAATGGGATCAGGGCCGGCGCCTCCCGGCACGCCCGGCGCCGCGCGGATCGTTTGCCTCCCCGGGGCATTTGCCGAATATTCCGAGCACCGCGACGCATGCCGGCAACCCCAAAACCAGCGAAATCGCGGGCGAAACGCCAAAGCCTGCCGGCAACATGCCCGCGACGGCGGAAATCGCGGCGATGGTGAGCGCATAGGGCAGCTGCGTACGCACGTGTTCGATGCTGTCGCAGCCCGCGCCTGCGGACGAAAGGATCGTCGTATCGGTAATGGGAGAGCAGTGGTCGCCGAAAATGGAGCCGGAGAGCACCGCGGCCACGCAGGCGCAGACATAGCCTGACGGATTGGCAACCTGCCCGGGGAAGGCGGAAGCAACGCTGTATGCCACCGGGATAGCCATCGGCATGACGATGAGCATGCAGCCATAGCTGCCCGCCGCAAACGAAATGACGCAGCACATTGAAAAAATCAGCGTCGGCACCAGCCAGTAAGGCAGATTGAGCGTGACCAGCTCCACCAGATAGTGCGCCGTACCCAGTTGCTCAACGGCGGCTGAAAGGCTCCAGGCCAGGCCAAGGATGACGCTCGTTACCAATAGCTCCGACGCGCCGGCAAGCCAGGCTTCAACGGCTTTGATAAACGGGAACGCCCGCATGAATAGCCCCAGCACGATGGCAATCACGCCCGAAAGCAGCGCGGCTTTAATCAGGATGGTGATGGTGTCCGCCGCGCCAAAGGCAATGGAAACGGCCTGGATGCTCAACGGTTGCAGCCCCTCCGGCAGCAGCCCCTGCGCAGCGGCCGCATGCATCCCGGAAACATAGAAGCCGGCCAGAGCGGTGAGGCATAGTGCCGTAATCGGGACGATCGTGATCCAAAGCCTGCCGGGGCCTCCCGCGGTCTGCGGTTCCTGTGGAGGCTGCAAACACGCGCGGCCCTGTGCGCTCCATCCGTTTGGACGCCCCTGCCGCGCCCGTATTTCGGCGGCAAGCATCGGCCCGTACTCCCGCCTCATTAATATGCCCGCAAGGATGAAGAACAAACAAAAAATGTTGTAAAAGCAATAGGGGATGCTCCCTAAAAACGTGGGATAGGCGGAGACGGACGCGCCCGCAAGCGCGAGTCCGCCCTCAATGGCGGCAAGCTCTGTGGAAATCCAGCTTGAGATAACGGCAATGCCCGCCACCGGCGCGGCTGTGGAGTCCACGATATATGCCAGACGTTCCCGGCTGACCCCGAGCCGGTCGGTTACGGGGCGCATGACCTGCCCGACGATCAGGGCGTTTGCATAATCGTCGAAAAAGATGAGCACACCCATCAGCTCCGCCGTCAGCTGCGCGCCGCGCGGCGTTTTGACCCGGCGCAGGAGTTTTTTTGCCAGGCTCATAAACCCGCCGGATACGCGGATGACGCCGACGAGTCCGCCAATGACGAGGCACAACACGATCACCGAGCAGTGGAACGGATCGCTGAGCACCTGTATCAGCGCGCGTACGGAGCTGTCCGCCACGTGCAGCGCGCCCCGCAGAACGCCGCCCTGCGGGCCTTTGGACAGATAGAGCAGCGCAAAGCCGGAGAGCACGCCCATCAGCAGGGAGGAGATGACCTCGCGCGTGAGGAACGCCAGCGCCACCGTCAAAACCGGCGGGATAAGTGTAGCCGGTCCGAGCACGCGCGCGTGCGCCTGCGCGCTGATGGACGCGGTCTCCTCGGCCCCTACCGGAGCATGGACGGCATGCCGCATTTCAAGCGAGATGCGTTCGGCGACCGGCTGCCGGAAGCATAGAAGCGTCAGCGTGATTGTGGCAAATAGGACAAACAGCAGCGCGGCGGCCGTTTTACCGGGCAGCTTATGGCGCGTCCGTTTGTCCGGCGTACCGGCGCGCGGGGTCTTGTCGTGCTGCGGCAAGGGTACGGATTAGCCCTGTTCCGTTCTGCCCGCGGCATAGAGCCAGAAGCCCGCCACCGTTGTCAGCGCGGTGCCTATCATCAGCATCCAGCGCGGGAACCCCGGCGCAGAGTCCTTGAACAGGAAGATAACGGCCGCCGCTACGCATAGTTCGCATAGCACCGCGCAGATCCATATGCCTGCGTTGCCGCGCCTGCCCACGCGGTACTGCCGCGGCGTGCCGGGATCGGCGTAGCGCAGCTTGACCGCCGACGGGAACATGAACAGATACGGCAGCAGGAAAATGAGCGTGCTGAACGACAGGATCGTCCAGAAGATGTCATTTGCGTTGCCCGAAAGCGCAAAATTGAGCACGATGAGCAGCGTGGCCAGCACGCCCATGACCAGATAGAGATTGTCGGCCGTGCCGTAGCGCCGGTTGCGGTGGCCGAGAAAGCGCGAGCGCCTGTCGAGTCCGGCGGCGATGAGCGCCTCGTTCGCGCCGAGCGACCACGAAACCATGTTGGAAATCAGTGTCAGCATTGCGATGACGATGACCACATAGAACACCAACTGCCCGGCGGGGCCGAACACCGTGCAAAGCTCCACGAGGGCGAAGTAGAAGCCGTCCACAGTATCGACCGCGTCCGCGGGAACTGCCGCGAGCACGCCGAAGGTGCCGAATACGTACAGCGCGGTGATGACGGCGCCGGAAACGATGGTCATCAGCGGCACGGTCCTGCCCGGATTCTCGATCTTTGAGCCAATGGAGCCGATCAGCTCGAACCCGAGCAGGTTGTAGACGATGACGGCGATGTATTGCGTGGTATTATTGACCGAAGGCAGGAAACTTTTGAGCGAGAAATCGTTGGCCAGCCCATGCCTGACGCCATAGACGATGCCGAGCACGCCGAAAAAGAACAGGACCGCCACCTTACATACGGCCGCGATGCTCGATACCGTAACGGAAAGCTCCACGCCGCGAATGCCCACGTAAACGATCAGCCAGCACATCAGCGTGGCGATTCCGGCCAGTAGCCACGGGCTTGCGGCGGGCGCGAACGCGTAGGAAAACCAGTAGGCGAACGCGACGAACACCGCGGGCATCCAGAACGCAACGTTGACCCAGTAGTACCATCCGGTCAACACGGCGGGCTTTTGTCCAAACGCGCGGTCGACCCAGCTGCAAATGCCGCCGTCGTCGGGATAGGTGCTGCCCAGCTCCGCCGACAGCAGGCCGTAGGGGATGAAGAAGACGATTGCGGTGATGATCCAGACGGTGATGGACGACACACCGATGATCGCCGGCGCGACAAAGGTATCGAGAACCAGGATGCTGCAGATGGTGAACAGCACGCTCTTCCAGAGGCTGACCTTTTTTTCCACGGAAATACCCTCCTTTTTTGTTGCGGGAAGCGGCTTCAGCCCCTTGGCTGCTGCTGCGTGATGCAGTGGATGTTACCGCCGCCGTAAACGACCTCCACAGTGTCCACGCCGACCGCCTCGCGCTCGGGGAACATGGACGCGATCTGCTCGAGCGCAAGCGCATCGTTTTTATCGCCATACTGCGGCACAATCACCCCGCCGTTGACAATGAGAAAATTCATGTAGGACGCGATGCACACGTCTCCTTCCTCACGCGGGATGGTGCCCTCCACGCTGTCGATGGCAAAATTCCTGCCGATGGTCACCGCCTTTTCAGGCATACAAAGCTTATGCACCCTCAGCTTGCGACCGCGCGCGTCGGTGGCGCCGCACAGCGTCTTATAGGCATCCTGACATTCCCGGTAAAATACGTTGTCCTCGTCCTCTGTGTAGACGCAGGCGACCTCGCCGGGGCGCAGGAAGCAGGCCACGTCATCGATATGCCCGTTGGTCTCGTCCGGGTCGATGCCGTCGCGGATCCAAATCACCTTTTCCACATTCAGGTATTCGCCCAGGCGCTCTTCGATCTGTTCGCGCGTCATGTGCGGATTGCGGCCCTCGGAGAGCAGGCACATTTCGGTGGTCAGCAGCGTGCCCTCGCCGTCGACGTGGATGGAACCGCCCTCAAGCACAAAATCGGGGGTATGGTAGGTATCGACGTGTTCGATTTCACATACCTTCTGCGCGACCATGTCGTCCATATCCCAGGGGAAGTAGAGTCCGTCGACCAATCCGCCCCAGGCGTTGAACGCCCAGTCGATTGCGCGCACGCCGCCCTTGTCGTTGACGACGAACGTCGGGCCGCAGTCGCGTATCCATGCGTCGTTGCTGGCAATTTCGACAACGCGGATTTCGGACGGGAGCGCATTGCGGCAGTTGGCGTACTGCTCCCTGGAAACGCACATGGTGACCGGCTCAAACCGGCTGATGGCCTTTGCAACCCCTGCAAACGCCCTTTGCGCGGGCTTTGCGCCGTCGCGCCAGTTGTCGCTGCGCTCCGGCCAGAGCATAAAAATCTGTTTTTGCGGTTCAAATTCGCCGGGCATGCGGTAGCCGTCGGCGCGCGGCGTGGATTCCAGTCTTTTTGCCATACGATACGTCACCTTTCCAAATATAAGAATGCGATGGTTGCCGCTGCGGCGTATTTCGTAAACCGCATGGTTTTTAACCGGCCACAGCGTGCGGTTCAATTTAGTTTGGCCGCATCCCGTCCGGTTTCATGCAGGCGCGGATAAGGCGGGTGAAGAAAGTTTTTGAATTTTAAAAATACATGCCGGCCGCGCCGCGATTTTATGGTATACTGATTTACAATAAAATGGATGTTTATGGCTTGCAGGTCTCATTAGTATGCGCCGCGTCCGTTAAATATAAGGAGAGCAGAACAACCAGCATGGATGCATATGCCGCAAAACGACAGGTGATCGAGGCCGGGCTGGAACTTGTCAAGCGCGGGCTGATTGTACGTACGTGGGGCAACATCAGCTGCCGGATCGACGAACGGCATTTTGCCGTTACACCCAGCGGCATGGGATACGGCCGCCTTACGCCTGAGGATATCGTTACGGTTGACTGCCGTACGCTTGAAGCGGTCGGTGCGCACAAGCCCTCGGGCGAAACGGGCATTCATGCGGCGGTATACCGGCTGAGGCCCGGTGTAAACTTTGCCATCCATACGCACCAGGACGCGGCTTCGGCCGTCTCAATCGCCGGATATGACCGGCTTGCGCCTACCGGCGGGGAAAGGGCCGTTCTGGGCGGCGGCAGCATACCCCGCGCGGCGTATGGCCTGCCGTGCTCGATATCGCTTTGCAGGCGCGTGACCCGCGCGCTGGCCGATACGGATGCAAACGTGCTGTTTATGGTGCGCCACGGTGTTCTGGCGCTGGGAAGCGACCGTTCGGAGGCATTTTTGCGTGCCGAAACGGTGGAAAATATGTGTGCGCGCGTGCTTGCGCCGGTTCCGCAGCGGCAGGCGCGGGCGTTTGACCCGCAAACGATGATTGCGGCGGTTCGGGCCGCCAGGCCCGGGCTTGCCCACGTCCGCTTTGTCGGCGACCCGGCGATTCTCTGGCGTGCGGGCTCAAAGCGCCGCCTTGCGCCGATGCTCGACGATTTCGCCCAACTCATCGGCACGGACATTTGCTGCATTTCGTCCGACCGGCCGGAAGACGCGGCGGCAGCCTTCGACGGCCGCAACGCGGTGCTGGTGCACCGCTGCGGCGCGCTGGTCGCGGCGGGAGAGGCGTCCGATGTGGAAGCCGTCCGCTACCTGCTCAATAAGGAATGCCTGACCGAGTGTAACGCGGCCGCGTATGGCGGCGCAAAACCGCTGCCGGTTGCGGACAGGCAGACCATGCGCGGCGTGTATGTCAACGCGTATTCCAAGCTTAAATAACGGCCGTCAGGCAAGAAAGAGGATCTGCCATGCTCAGTATCGGTTCCATGCTCATGAAGATGCAATTATCCCTCCTCAAGCCGATTGCACGGTTTACAACCATCGAGGCCGCGCGCGCCGGACAGGATGCGCTCGGAAAAATCAGCGCCGGCATTCTCGGCAAGCTGATCGTCGATTATACCGACGTGCCGTTCGAAGGGTTTGAGGCCTGTTTTGCCACACCGGACGGCTGTGAAACTGCGGATACGCATGTGATTCTTTATCTCCACGGCGGCGGCTATACGGCGGGTGGGCTGGACTATGCAAAGGGCTTTGGCGGCGTTGTGGCGGCCAACGCGGGGATCAAAACCCTCTGCGTTGCATACCGCCTCGCGCCGGAGAACAAATTTCCCGCCGCGCTCGACGATGTGATGGCCGCCTACCGTTTTCTGCTCGGGCGTTACGCGCCGGAAAACATTGCGTTTGTGGGAGAAAGCGCGGGCGGCGGGCTCACTTACTGCCTGCTGCACAAATGTAAGCGCGAGGGTGTGCCGCTTCCAAGGTGCGCGGTCGGTATTTCGCCCTGGACGGATCTGACGCTTTCGGGGAAGTCCTATCAAAACAACGTGCACCGCGATCCGTCCCTGTGCCGCGAATCGCTGGCCTACTATGCGCTGGCGTATGCCGCCGGGCAGGAGACGAGCGCATACGTTTCGCCCATTTTCGGCGATTTTACCGGCTTCCCCCCATCGCGGCTGTTCGCGGGCGGAGATGAAATTTTGGTGGACGACAGCAGAACGCTGTACCACAGGCTTTCCGAAGCGGGCTGCGAGGTGAGCCTGCACGTTGAGCCGGGTATGTGGCACGTGTATCCGATCTATGGTACGCCCGAGGGCCGCGTTGCCGTGCGCGAGATTGCGGAGTTCGTTCAGCAGAAGCTGGGCCTTGCGTACCTGGGCATGCCGCGGCTGCGGCCGGGTGCGCAGGCGCAGCTTGCAGAGGCGGAAGAAGCGTAAGCATATGGATACAAAGGCCTCGCGGTGGATGAAACTCGATAACGCGGCGTTGATCTATCCCGCCACGATGAACCGGAGCTGGACGGCGCTGTTTCGTGTATCCGCAGAGCTGACCGAGCCCATTGACCCGGATGTGCTGGCCATTGCGCAACGTTGCGCGCTCAGGCGCTGCCCGTCGTTTTCGGTGAAGCTCAGGCGCGGCATGTTCTGGTTCTTCCTCGAGCACAGCGAGGACGCGCCCCAGATTCAGCCGGACGTAGGCAACCCGTGCGTGCGCATGCGCATGCGGGAAAACGGCGGATTTGCGCTGCGCGTGCGATATTATCAAAACCGCATAGCGGTGGAGTTTTTTCATGTGCTGGCCGACGGCACGGGCGGGCTGATCTTTTTGCAGACGCTCGTGGCCGAATACTTGCGGCTGAAATATGGCGCGGACATCCCGCGCGGCGAGCGCATCCTCGACTGTTCCGAGCAGCCCCGGCCGGAGGAGAGCGAGGATAGCTTTGCCGCTCATTCGGGCACGTTCGGGCAGAGCCGGCGCGAGCCCAAGGCGTTCCATATCCGCGGGACGGACGAGCTGGGAGGCTTTGTCAACATCGTCACCGGCGCGGTTTCCACGGACCAGCTGCTTGCCAAGGCGCGTGAAAAGGGCGTGAGCATCACGGAGTACCTGACCACGGTGCTGCTGCTTTCCATCGACGCCATCCAGCGCAGGCGCGTGATGCGCGTTAAGCACTATAAGCCCGTCAAGGTCTGCGTGCCGGTGAATCTGCGCAAATTCTTCCCGTCGAGCACGCTGCGCAACTTTGCCAACTATGTCAACCCGGGCATTGACCCGCGTTTGGGCATGTATACGTTTGATGAAGTGCTTGCCTACGTGCATCATTTTATGGCCATGGAGGCTACGCCTAAGCTGCTCAACGTCAAGATTACCACCAATGTACAGACACAGCGGAACCTGCTGCTGCGCGTCATGCCGCTGTTTATTAAAAACATGGCGATGAAGCTGGTTTACAGTCAGGTGGGGGACGCGGTTTCCTCCACCTGCTTTAGCAATCTCGGCGCAGCGGCGCTGCCGGGCGAGATGGCGCGTTACGTGACCCGGATGGATTTCCTGCTTGGCCCGCTGGCCAGCAACCGCGTATGCGCGGCGGCGCTGTCGTATGACGGCGTGCTGCGGCTCAATTTTACGCGTACCATCGAGGAACCGGTGCTGGAAAAGGAATTCTTCACACGCTTGGTCAAGCAGGGCGTGCATGTTAAAATTGAAAGCAATCAGAGGGATGAAGTATGAGCTATTGTGTCAACTGCGGCGTGGAGCTGGAAAAGAGCGAGCAGCGCTGTCCGCTGTGCGGCGTGGAGGTGATCAACCCCGCCGATCCGTTTGATGAAAACAAGGCGGTGCGTCCATATCCAAAGCACGTGGAGCGCCTCAACGCGCGCATCGACCGGCGGTATGCGGCAACGTTTCTTTCGCTGCTGCTGCTGATCCCCGTGTTTGTGTGCATCTTTACCAACATGGTTACAAGCGGCACGATCTCCTGGTCGCTGTATGTGCTTGGCGGCGCGCTGGTGCTGTTTGCGTGGCTGTTGCTGCCGCTGCTGCTCAATAGACGCAACATATATGCGTGCGTGCTCATCGACGGGCTGGCCGCCGCGCTGTTTTTGCTGGGCGTGGAGCTGATTACCGACAAGAGCTGGTTTTTCAGCCTGGGCCTGCCGCTGGCGGTTTGGGTCACGATGTACGCGCTGCTGATTGCATGGCTCAGCGTGCGCGAGAACAAGCGCGATTTGTTTGTAAAGCTTGCCGTCACGCTTGTGGGAAGCGGCGTGCTGGTCGTGTTTATCGAATGCACGGTCAACTTTTACCGTCATCTGCCGCTTTGGCCGAGGTGGTCGGCCTATGCGCTGTTTCCGTGCCTCGTGCTTTCGGTCATCGTTCTGCTTTTAAACAAGCGCGCCAGGCTGAAAAGCGAGCTCAAGCGCCGGTTTTACGTGTAAGGAGAGGCCGTGGACGACATACGGCTGCAACATGTGGAACAAACATTGACGGGCTAAGCAAGTAAGGGAGAATTTCAATGGGCATGCGGCCGCCCGGCCCGAGAGGGTATTTAACAGAGGAGGAAAAAAGCGGCGCGCCAAAGGTGACATGGACGCTGATACGCCGCATTCTATCGTATCTTGCGCCTTACTGGCGGCGGTTTTTGCTGGTCTTTCTCATCATCGTCATTTCGAGCGTGCTAGGGCTGCTGCCGTCGATTATTACCGGACGCATCGTCGACGAGGCGCTGGTCGGGCAGAATATGCGCCAGCTCCTTCAACTGTTGCTGCTGGCGTTTATAACGCTTGCGGCTTCGCAGGTGATCGGCGTGATGGAAAGCTACATCAACGCCTGGATTTCGCAGCGCATCGTATACGACATGAAAAATCAGATGTACCGGCATCTGCAATGCATGCCGCACGCATTTTTTACCACGGAGAAGCAGGGCGATATCATTACGCGCATGAACAGCGATATCGACGGCGTTGCGTCGGTTGTCTCCGGCACGCTTTCAAGCGCGGTGTCCAACTTCACAACGGTTGCTGCCACCATGGTCGCGCTGTTCTCCATGAACTGGCAACTGGCGATTGTGGGCGTGGTCGTGATCCCGCTGCTGGTGTTGCCCACCAAGGAGGCGGGCAAGGCGCGCTTCAGGCTGCTTACGCAGGGGCAAAGGAAACAGGACGAGATGAACGAGGTGGTGACCGAAACGCTCTCGGTCAGCGGATCGCTGCTGAGCAAGCTGTTTACCCGCGAGCAGGCGGATTACGGCCGGTTTGAAAGGGTAAATGCCGAGGTGACGGAGATCGCGTGCAGGGAGCAGCGCAGCGGCAAGTGGTTTCGCGTGCTCATGGGTCTGTTCGTGCAGGTCGGTCCGCTTTTAATCTACTTCGCGGGCGGCTATCTCATCATCAGCAGGGCCGACCCAACGCTCACCGTCGGCACCATCACGGCCGCCGTCGCACTCATCAACCGCCTGTATCGCCCGGTACAGACGCTGTTTAACCTGCAGGTGGACTTTACGCGTTCACTGGCGCTTTTTTCTCGTATCTTTGCATATCTCGACCGCTACAATCCCATTGTCTCGCGCGAAAACGCCCGTAAGCCCGATATGGAAAACGCAGCCGTGGAGTTCTGCCATGTGAAGTTTGCCTATTCGCCGGACAAGCCCATTCTCCGAGACGTCGACTTTGTGGTGCCGGGCGGAAAAATGTATGCTGTCGTCGGACCGAGCGGCTCGGGCAAATCCACCATTGTGAACCTGATTCCGCGCCTGTACGACGTACTGGGCGGCAGTGTGAAAGTGGCGGGGTACGATGTGCGGACCATCGACCTTGCGTTTCTGCGGCAGAACGTGGGCCTGGTGACTCAGGAGGCGTATCTGTTCAACGGCACCATCCGCGACAACCTGCTTTGCGCGCGGGAAAACATTGCGCCGGAGGAGCTCGAACCCGCCTGCCGCGCGGCCAATATTTACGGCTTCATTTTGGCGCGGCCGGATGGGTTCGACACGCTGGTCGGCAACCGCGGCCTGAAGCTTTCAGGCGGGGAAAAGCAGCGTATCTCGCTTGCCCGCGTCATTTTGAAGGACCCCAAGGTGCTGATTCTCGATGAAGCGACCAGCGCGCTTGATTCCATCTCGGAGAACGCCATCCAGAACGCGCTCGAGATGCTGATGCACAACCGCACGAGCATCGTGATCGCGCACAGGCTTTCCACCGTGCTTGCCGCGGACCGTATTTTGGTCGTGAACAACGGCGTGATTGCCGAGCAGGGGACGCACGACGAACTGCTTAAGTTCGGCGGCGTGTATGCGCAGCTGTATGAAACGCAGTTTGCGCGCCTGCTCGCGCATAACGGGAAGGAGAAGCTCTGATGGTATCCAATCGAATTGCGGCGCTTTTTAGCGGATGGGAGGAGGCGCTGATCTGGTCCTGCCTGCACGGGTGTATGGGCTACGCCGTCGCGGACGACGAACGGAATCCGTCGGCGGCGCAGATTGTGGTTGGGGATTTCTGCTTTTTTGCCGGAAGGGCCAATGCGGCGCTGGTTCGGCAGGCCGCCGCCCCCATTCTGGTTCCGCAGAACGCAGCGTGGGAAGCGGCGATTGAAGCGGTCTGGCCGCACCGGGCCGAGCGCGGCTTGCGGTATGCCATCAAAAAGGAACCGGGCATATTTGACGTTTGCAGGCTGGCCGCATATGCAAAGTCCAAAGAGGATGCATATCGGGTCGGCCTCATTGACAGGGCGGTTTATGAGCAGGCGATGCGCGAGGCATGGTCAAGGGATCTTTGCGCGCAGTTTGCGGACTTCCAGGACTATGACGGGCGTGGGCTGGGCGTTGCCGCGCTGTATCGGGGCAAGCTGGTTGCCGGCGCTTCCTCCTATGTGGTTTATTGCGGCGGGATCGAAATCGAGATCGATACGAGGCCGGGATTCCGGCGAAAAGGCCTTGCGACCGCCTGTGGCGCACGGCTGATTTTAGAGTGCCTGAACCGCGGCCTGTACCCAAGCTGGGACGCGCATGACCTGCGCTCCGTCGCGTTGGCCGAAAAGCTTGGTTATCACCTGGACAAGCCCTATACGGTCTATTTCCTGCCGCGGCAGCCGTGAGCAACAGACCATTCCCGACGTGTCCGCCGCCGGAGAGCCATTGAAAAACCGGGAGATCCCGCCGCTGTTGAGCAGGATACCCCGGTTTTTTACCGGCAGGGAGTTCTCCCCGTCAGCCTTCGGAGGCCGGGCGCTCCTGTGCATGGGCGAGCGCGTTTGCTTCGCGGACGCTGCGCTCGGTCTTTTCTAGCTCCTTGCGGCCGGCAATCAGCAGGATACCGCCCGCGGCAAAGAGAATGAGCAGGCTTAGTATGCCAACGGAAGCACGGTCGGTCAGCATGTAGAACATCGCGTAAAGCAGCGGGCCGATAACCGCGGCAAATTTGCCGAAGATGTCGTAGAAGCCGAAAAACTCCGCGCTGCGCTCCTGCGGAACGAGCTTACCGAAATAGGAGCGGCTCAGGGCTTGAATACCGCCCTGCACGGTGCCCACCAGCCCGGCCAGCACCCAGAAGAGGATGGAGGCCGTTTTGCGCGCGCTGTCGTAATCCGACTGCCTTTGCGCGTCCTGGGCAAAAACGGCAAGATCCCGCTCGATCTCCTCCACGCGTGCCAGGGCGTTCCTTCGCGCCGCCTCGTCTTCAAAGACGTAAACGATGCTGTCGGAGTCGCTTAGATGCCCTTTAACCGTTGCGATTACATCCGCAAACGCCGCGGGCCGGTTCTCCTCGGCCAGCACGTCCTTGCCGTTTTCAATGAGGTCGCTTACCACGGCGTTCCATGTCCGGCAATCGGCGGTTCCATCCATGCATACCTCGGTTTTGGACGCCGCGGCGGCGCGCACCTGGGCGGCATAGTCCAGCTGGTATGGCTCCACCATCCGGCCCATAAAAAAGCCCACAAAGCAGATACAAAAATATACCGCAATCGCTGAAACGATCATCTTGATGTTTCCAAATTGATTGGCCAGCTTGCTGAACAGGATGGAGAACGGAACGGCCACCAGCTGCGTCACCAGCAGCGCAAGAATCATGCCGGTGGAGCCAAGCCCCAGCGTCGCGCCATAGTTGGTTGAAAGCGAAATGATCGTGCCGACGCCGTCGATGTAGAAAAAATAGGCCAGCAGGTAGATGAACAAACCCTTGTTGGTGACGCAGCGTTTCATGGTGTCCACAAGGTTTTTGCCCGCGTTTTTGGCAAGCTCCGAGGGCGGGACTTCCACATAGTGTTTCTGCTCCACGTTTTTGAGAATCGGGATGGAGAACACCGCCCACCAGACGCTGGTGATGAGAATGGAGAACTTGATGGCCGGTACGGAGAAATCCGTCAGCAGCAGGATGACGATGGAGATGACAAATGGAATCGTGCTGCCGCCAAGATAGCCCATCGCGTAGCCCCATGCGGATACGCGGTCCATGCGGTCTTCCGTGGTCACGTCGGTCAAAAACGAATCGTAGAATACGCATGAACCGGAGAAGCCGATGTGCGAAATCACATAGCCCA
Organism: uncultured Oscillospiraceae bacterium; assembly: GCA_964447605.1. Lineage (GTDB taxonomy): Bacteria > Bacillota > Clostridia > Christensenellales > CAG-138 > CAYUTA01. The sequence goes on from CAYUTA010000010.1 coordinate 52,679, forward strand.
CCAGCATCCACTGCCATGTGTCCACAAACGCCATCATGGCCGTAAAGACCACGCCGATGATGATAAACGCCGTCAGCAGCTTTTTCTTATAGCCCTTGAAATCGCCGATCGCACCGAGCGTCGGCGCAAGAACGGCGCAGATCAGCGATGCGATGGACACGCCGATGCCCCACCATTTGTTGCCCATGTCGTTTGCCACGCTGGCGTAGTAAATGGGGAAGATGGCCGCCATGATGTTGGTGGCATAGACGGAGTTTGCCCAGTCATAAGTAATCCAGCTTCGCTCCGCCTTGGTAAACCGCCTGCTCTCATCCCGATGTCGCATGGTTGCACCCTCAGCTTTCCAATTATTTGATTAGATGCTTCAAACAAAGACGAACATTGCAATTAAAAACAGTATAACAAATTGCGAGAACATGAACAAGGCTATCCGGCGAGAAAAAGCGCGCCCGAACATTTTGCGTTTTGCGGGCATACTATGCGTATCCAAGCATGAAAAGGACGTGTGAAACATGGCAAAACGGACGATGCTACTACTGATAGCAGGTCTGATCATTTTAGCCGTAATCGCGGCGATCTGCGTGCTGCTGATGCTCAAGGACAACGGCCTTGCGGGCAGCGGCGTATATTTTTTATGGAGAGGTACGGGGCTATGAACAACCAAAAGCGCATCAATCGCCCGGCGCAGATGCTCCACGGCGGAGGCGGGGCCAACACGCCCGCGGACCGCGAAATCCGCTACACGCCCTATAACGTTGACCGTGAGAACAAGAACTAAGCCTCCGGGCCACGCGACGCACCTGAGGCCCGGCTCCGGCACGCGGGCGGGGATAAGGCGCTGCCGTACGCGCAGCCGGGACGCCTATACCCCATAGATTTCCAGCATGCCGTTTACCCAGTCGTCCAGGGCATAATCACGCCGTGCGCGCCGGGCCGATTCCTCAAGCCTCACCGAATACGCGTCCATGCGGCGCTTTGCCTCCACCTCCAGCAGAGCATGGGCAAGCGCGGCGGCATTCTCTGTCGGAAAAAAGGAAACCGTGTCGAACGCCGCCGCCCAGCGTACGCCGGGGATATCGCTGCACACGCAGGGCCGCTGCATGCAGACGGCCTCCAGCAGCGCGTAGGAGAATGTTTCGGAGCGGCTGGCAGAAACCATGACGTCCGCCGCCTTATGATAGCAAAACACATCCTCGACGGGCGGCAGAAAGCGCAACCACGGCTCATTCCCCGTACAGCCCGCGCGTTCCTGTAAAAAGTTTTGCATCCTTTCTTGCGGATAGTCCCGCCCGCATACAATACCCAGCAGAAACTGCGTATGTCCATCCCCCCGAACGGCCGCCACCGCCTGGGCGGCGACGTCGACGCCCTTGATCCAGGGCGACCAGCCGAAGACCAGCAAAAGCGTCTCGCCGTCGCGCACATGAAGCGCCGCGCGCGTCTCTCCGCGGCCGGGCGTGTTCGCTGCAAAGCGTTCCTCGGCCAATGCGTTGCGCAAGGCAATGCAGTCCCCGGTCGTGCGCGCCGAGCCCTCGCTGACCGTAATCTTCTGCAACCGTGAACCGATGAACAGCTCCGGTACGCGTTTACACAACGCTTTCATGCGCTGTGCAGGGGTCGGGGAGCGGCCGCCGGAAAAATCGGAATGAAAATGCAGAATCAGCCGCAGCCTTGGCCGCAGCAGCGCGGCAAGTCCGGCCAGCGGGAAAAAACCGAAGTGGACATGCAAAATGTTGGCGCCGCTGGCGTCGATTGCGCGCAACAGCCGCTTCAGCCGCGTATGCATCCCACCCTCGGGCAAAAGCTGAACGCGCTTCCCCCGCGCGCGCATGGCGTCGCACCACATGCGCGCGCCTGCGCCCGCGGGAAAGAGATATGTCGTCTGTACGCCGCGTGCGTGCAGAGCGTCGTCAAGCCGCATCATGGAGGCAATGAAATTCCCGCCATACGGCGCCTGATAGTCGCACAAGAACAAAATAGAAGAGCGTTTCCTTTCCACGGCCATAAGCTGATTGCCTCCCTGTTTGCGTTATGCAGGCGTCTGCCCTTTTCGTATTATACACATCCTTTGCCCACGGTAGCAAGCGAAGCCGTCCGCCCCGGAGGCAAAGGGGCGTCGCGTCCAAGATATAAACTGCCGGACGGCGTCCATCCGTCCGGCAGGCGGCTTATGCGGCGTGGCGGCTTGTTACTCGGCCAGCGCGAATTGTTTGATATTGCGCAAGGTCTGTGTACAGTTCGGCCTTGTAGGGGTTGCGCCCGGTTTTTTTGACCTTGCAGATCATGTAGACCAGCACGGCGATGTTGGCTGCCAGCGCCAGCGCGCTGACAATGAAATAGATCGTGGGGTTATATGTCGAATCCAAGCGGAACATGCTGTTGTCCTGAAACATGGGGAACGTCTGGGCAAACATGCACCAGAGCGCCAGCGTATGCGCACGGTACTGGAGCCATGCGCCCATGCCGGGCGTGAATGCGCACGCGGTGGGCGCAAGCAGCAGCGCAAAGCCGCGATACCACGCATGATGCGGCAGGCAGTTATACGTATAAGCGAAATTCCACAGGTCGTAGGCGATGATCCAGAACCAGAGCATGTCGTGGCTCTTATCCTTGCCGGTTGCTTTCCGGACGCAGATGCCGAACCACCCGGTGATGGTGATGATATTGAGCAACCCGGCAATACCGTTCATCCAGTTCCACGGGCCGCCCCAGAGCTGGAAAAACGTTGTGGTCGTTCCCTCCTCAAGCACCTGCGTGATAACGGGATACAGGCTGCAGACCTCAAAGTCGCGGATACACGCCTCCAGGATATTGACGGCCAGGATCAGCGGCGGGAAGCACAGCGCGATCCTATTGTCGCTCAGCCTCCACTCGTTGCCAAGATGGTCGCGGCCCTTAATATAGCGGATGCACCCAAAACCGATACAGCCCAGCGTGGAGGAATACACCTTAAACAGATGGAACCAGTCGGTGTAGGAGTTGCCTCTAAGCACCGTAAACCAGAGGATTGACGGCACGATGGGCAAGACGACAAAGCAGGCAAATCCCGTCCACCTGGAACGCCGGGAAAACTCGTTGAGCAGGAACAGTGCGGCAAATACCCCAAGCCACACCAGCCACATCAGGCAGGCGACATACCGTTAAAGGTAAACATATGAAAGCCCCTCCCTTTCCGGGCAGGAAAGGGAGGGCGCTGTTTTTCGGAAACCGCCGCTTCCGAAACCCCAAACCGGCACAGGAGTCCCAGGCTCTGTGCCGAAAGTCGGACATGAACGCGATGCGAACTGAAAAAGCTATGATTTATACCTGCCGGCGCTTTTGCCGCAAACGCGCGAGGATGTAGTCTGCGCCGACCTCGCCGCTGTGGCCGAGATTGAACAGGAACCCCCGCTTCATCTCACGGATGCGCGCGGCGTATGCTTCCCGCTCGTCAAACAGCTGCCGGACAATCCCGTGCACGTTCACAAGGTCTTCCTTCTCCACGGCGCGGCCAACCACATTGCGCGCCTGCATCTCGAAAGGAACCTCCGCAATCTGCTGCCACTGCGGGTTGACGGCCTTCATCCTGGTGTTGATAAACAGCGCCGGCTTTTCGGTTGTGAACAGAAATTCGTATCCGATGGCCGACCAGTCCGTGACGACCAGATCCGCCGTGTAAACCGTGACGTTGGAAGAAAAATCGAGCTCAATGCGGAAATCCTCGCTTTGGCGCGCTTTATAACGCTGCACAATGGCGTCCATCTCCACCGGGAAACGGCGCACAAACTGCGGGTGCGGGCGCACGACCACGCGATAGCCGCGGCCCCAAAGGCCCTCGAGCAGCGGGTCGAGGCAGGACTCGAGGATGTTGTCCTCCTGCCAGGACGGCGCGATGAGGATGGCGGGTTTCTCGTTTTGCGTTTTGTCCATTGTCTCATAGGCGGTAATCATGCTGTCGATGAGGCCGTAACCACATTCGAGAATGGTTTTTTTCTTTGTGCGCCGCAACTGCTCAATCTCACGGATCTCACGCACCTGGCTGCTGTTTACGGCAAATATGGTATCAAAATAATCCAGCGCGCCGGCGCGGTAGGTCAGGTTCAGGCTTGTGCCGCCGTGGTCGGTATAGATATACTCCACATCGCTGCGCACGCGGGAACGTTTGATGTGATACTTTTCCAAATCCGGCACGGTCATGACGACGATGTCGGATTCCACCTTCATCATCAGCGGAATCAAGCGTCTTTCATCGGCATAATACGGCACAATACGAGGGTTCTCAAGCCGGAAAACAGCGTCGTCGGGGTCGCTCGTGACATAGTGGATTACAAGCCTGTCCGATTTTTTAAGCAGCGCTTCGATGATATTCCGGAAATATTTATAAAATCCGCCCTGCTCGCTATAAAACATCACATGCATGGCTTCCTGGCTGCAACTTTTGCAAAACCGCTTGTAATCGGCGCGCGCGCGCCCGGCGTTTGCCTTGATCCGGCGCTCCTTATCGGCGTTGAGGCGCTTGATGGTCTCGATCTGACTGTAGTCGATGTATTTTTTGGGGTTCATGATGAGGTTGAGTACGTACATCGACGGAATGGCGAGCACGTTGCCCGCAATCCAATACAGCCCGACGCCCGCAGGGACGATGAACGCAAAGAACGCTGAAAACGCGACCATGAAGACGGTCATGCCGATTTGATTCATCCTGTTTTGCTCGATCTGGAGCACGTTGACCCGGTTTTGCAAAAAACACATCGCCCAGGCCGACAGCCCGGCAAGCGCAGGAACAGCCCAGAGCGGGCTTACCTGCGCGATGCTCGGCACCCGGGCAAGATCTATGCCCAGAAACCGCAGATCCATTGCGTGGACCGCGTCCACCGCAGCGGCAACCTCCACGCCGCCGAGTGAACGAAATTCGCCCGCCATGCCGCCCGTTGTGATAAGCTCCACAACCTTGAGCTGTGGCGAGGAGCTCAGCGGCGCGCCCACGAGCGCCTCCGCCTGCGCGCAAAACGCATCTATAAGCGGCTGTGCAAGATGCAAAATGTGCGTGAGCGGCTGATAGATGACGTCGATCAGGCCAAAGATGATGGGAATTTGAATCAAAAGCGGGATCGTTCCCGCCATTGGGCGGTATTTTTCCTGCTTATACAGCGCAATCTGCGCGTCAAGGTATGCGTCCTTGTCGTCGACGTACTTGAGCTTGAGCGCATGCAGCTTCGGTTCCATTTTGACCATTTTAATGGAATTCTTCTGCACCAGAAGCTGGACGGGAAACAGGATAATTTTGGTCAGCAACGTAAACAGAACAATCGTCAGCCCATAATTGCCGACGATGCTATCACAAAAACGCATCAGCACGCCGAGCGGCGTGGCGATGAGGTTGGTCAGCCACTCCATGCGTACGGATTATCCCAGTTTCGGTCCGTCGGACGGGGGCTGCGCATCCGCACGCAGCATTTCCGCAGTAATGGTCTCTCCCTCCACAGCGACTGCAACCGCCGCGCCGTCGGCCACCGCCGCGTCCTGCCCCTCCTGCTTTTTGCCCCGCAGATGCCTGCGGATGCGCTTCCAGTAAAACCCAACGCCCGCGCCTGCCGCAATGACGACGCCCGCGATGATCTGGATGAGATACGTCATGCTCGACGGATCAATATAGGCAATAATCATGTGCCAACCCCTCCTAGTTCATATGAATCCATTTGCAATGCTGAGTATATCGGCTTGGACGAAAAATGTCAATTTTTCAAGTGGGTTTCAACGCCGCCATATACGCTTCCGGAGTCCAAAACCTGACCTCCGGGTCGATTCCACGCGCCTCGGCGTAGGCGGCATAGGCGTCGTCCGTCCAAAATGCGATAAAGTAATCGTAATCCTGCGTCCAGGTGTCGAGCATGGCAAGCCCGTTGTCCTCGGGGGAAACAATGTCGCTTTGCGCGGGATAAGCCGTGTAGTGCACCAGCCGGTGGCCGTAATTTTGCTCCCGATGCCCGTCCCAGACATAGACCAGATAGCGCGTCTCCTTGTCGCGAACGGGCATATAGGCGGCCAGTTCCCTTGCGCTCTGCTCCTTTTCGACCGGATATTCCGCCAGCGTACGCAGCGGCAGCCGGACCGTGAGGCAAAACGCGGCAAACAGAGCGGCCGCCGCGGTAAGGGAGGCCGCGTACGCACGGCAGGGAATCCTGGGCAGGCTGTTGAACAATTCGATCAGATAGATTGCGGCAAGCCCGGCGAGCAGGATCAGGCAGGTGGTCTCATAGCGCAAAAACGCCTCGATGGTGTTTTCCGGCATGTTAAAAAGATACATGCCTAAAATGCCGAGCATATAGGTCAGGTAGATTGCGCAGGACGCCTTCAGCAACGCGCCCGCGCCGAAACCGGAACGGGCCTTACTCAGCCTGCCGAGCAATGCGCAGCCGAGCAGCAGCCCAAAGGTGGCGAGCACGGGCCTTATGCTGGACAGGTCGCCAAGCGCCGTCAAAAATCGCCGTACCGTCTCCAGAAGTTCTCCGCCGCTCTTGTCGAGCGTCTGGTTGAGCATGTAGCGCAGCGAGGTGGAGTGGCGCGTCATTAGGCCGCCCTCGAATACCAGGTCGGCATGCCGGTTCCAAAGCAGCAACAGACACACCGGCGCAAGGACCAGCCACAGAATGCGAAACCATTTTTTGCGCCTTTCCCCACATGGCCAAAGATAGATGGCCGCCTGGACGGCCAGCACGGCGGAAAAATACAATCCGCTGCCCTTGATGACGGCCAGAAAGCAGCCGATGGGCAGCAGCACCCACCACCGCTGCAAAATATCGTTGCGGTAATAACGGCCGATTGCCACGCCGGAAAGGCAGACGAGCGCAAGCAGCGCATCGACATAGAGCGACTGGATGGCGGAGTCCGCGTTCATGGTAAGCCCGATCAACGCGGTCAGTATGACGACACAATAGGACGCGGCCCTGTTTTGCCGCACGAGCGCAAACAGCGGGAGCACGCCGCACAGCATGAGGAAGGTTTGCGCAAACAGCAGAGTGCCGCCGCTTTCCGAACCGAGAATCTTGCAGATCAGATAAATAAGGCCGGCCGCACCCGTGGGATAAGACGGGAACATGATGACCGTGTCGGTAAAACGCGGCAGGCGGTCATAGCGCAGCATCACGCGCACAACGATGGCCCAGTTGTTAAAATCGTCGCCGGCAGAAATGTAATGCCCGTAGAAGTAGATAAAAAAGTAAATGGAAGCTGCAAACAGCATAAGTACCGCGGGATTTAGAAACCACCTCAGCCGCGCGCCCTGCACAAGCTCGTAAACAAAGCCGTACAGCCCAGCCAGCACAAACAGCGGCGCAGCGATGCGCAGCACGTTTAGAATACCGGCGACAAGTAGAACGCATCCCGCCAGGCAACACGTAATGATTGGCAAAAAGGCGGCGGGCAGCTTCAGAAACCGGTTGATCAGGCAACAAACGCCGCAAAATGAAACGGCGAACAGGCAGAGGCGCAGAATTAGCAGAATCAAGCTCAAGACAGGTTCCCCCTCCTACTATAATAGATTGACGCTCACTTCGAGTATCGAACGGATTCCGGGATGGCGAAGGAGCGCAGCGACTGAGGCATTCCGAAATCGCCGCGCCGGGTATACCCGGCTGTCAGGGTTGTATATCAAGCTGTTCACGGCTTTGATATAATCGTCTCGTACGGACAGAGGGTTCCTGTTTCCTCGTTGTGGCTTCTGTCCACTTACGAAAGAGTGGCGCCTCTCTCCTTGCGGGATTTCGGTTATGAGCTGGATGTTGGAGTGGTTACCGCGCTGTCTTCTCATCTTTCGTGCGGCCATTATATATCACCGGGCCGGGTGAATCAAGCGCCCGGAAACAATGCGCGAACCCGGAGGAGGGGCGCGCATGCCTATGTTATGGGGACGGCGGAGCAATCCCGCATGGAACCCGTACCGGAAAGGCCGTGTAATCCGCTCAAGGCGACGGCTGTATCCGGCTATTTCATGCATAGACTTGACAGGGTGGCGGAACGGAGCATATAATTATGTTCATGAACGGTGATGGAGAAAAAAACGCGAACAACAGGATTCCGAAACCGCAGGCGGACGTGCTGCTGGCGCTTCGGCGGACGGGGTTTGTCAACCAGCGTATGCTGGCGGCGCAAACAGGCCTGTCGCTTGGCAAGGCCAACTCGGCGTTGCGCACGCTTGAGCGGGACGGATACCTTACCGGGGACAAGAAACCGACCGAGCGTGCGCTTGCGGCGTTTGCCGCAACACGCCCGGAACGCGCGGTGATCCTTGCCGCGGGCAGCGGCATCCGTATGGCTCCGCTGAGCGAATTGCCCAAGGGGCTGCTGGAGGTGCGTGGCGAGCGGCTGATCGACCGGCTGATCCGCCAGCTGCGCGAGGCGGGCGTGGAGCAAATTGCGGTTGTGACCGGGTTTATGAAGGAAAAGTACGAGCCGCTTTCCGATCTGCCGGGGGTTGAGCTGATTTATAACCCGGAATACGTGCGTAAAAACAACCTGCACTCGCTGCTGCTTGCGGCGGATCGGCTGGAGAACGCCTATGTTCTGCCGTCGGATCTATGGTTTCGCGAAAACCCGTTCTCACAGGATGAGCTATACGCGTGGTATATGCTGACCTCGGAACGCTCGAATGGGAGCGAGGCGGCGCTGAACCGGAAGCAGGAGCTGGTGCTTGGCGGGGACGAGGATGCGGGGCTTTGTATGGTTGGCGCGGCGTATCTGTGCGGAGAGGCGGCGGAGCAGGTTGAAAAGCTTGTGCGCTCGCGGGCAAAAAAGCGCCGCCATCAGCTTGATTTTTGGGAAAGCGTACTGCTTTATCCGCCCTGCCAGACCGTGTACGGCCGCATTGTGAAGCCGTCGGCGGTCAGCGAGATCAACACGTTTGAGGAGCTGCGCAGCCTGGATTATTCCGCCGATCAGCTCAGTTCGTCCGCGCTGGATGTGATTCATGAAACGCTGCATACGCCCGTGGAGGATATTTCCGATGTGGAGATTATGAAAAAGGGCATGACCAACCGGTCGTTTCTGTTCACGGCGCGGGGCGGGCGCTATATCATGCGCATACCCGGCGAGGGCAGCAATGTGATGATCAACCGAGCGCAGGAGTACGCGGTGTATCAGGCGATTGAACAGACCGGCCTTGGCGACAAAATCATTCACATCTCACCGGAGACAGGATATAAAATCACGGCGTTCTGGGAGCGCGCGCGTGTGTGCGATCCGCATTCGCCCGCGGATGTGGACGCGTGTATGCGCGTGTTGCGCACCTTCCACGAGCGGAGGCTTTCGGTGCCGCATGCGTTCGACCTGTTCGAGCGGATTGGATATTATGAGAGCCTGCGCAAGGGTGAAGCGTCCGTGTTTGACGACTACGCGCGCACCAGGGAGAACGTCCTTGCCCTGCGGCAATATATCGACGCACAGGACAAATCGTATTGCCTGACGCACATCGACGCGGTGCCGGATAACTTTTTATTCATTGACGGCGGAATCCGGCTCATCGACTGGGAATATGCGGCGATGCAGGACCCGCATGTGGACGTCGCCATGTTTGCCGTCTATTCCATGTATGACCGCGCGCACGTTGAGACGCTTATCGATAGCTATTTTCCAGAGGGCTGCGAAGCGGCGGCACGCATTAAGATTTACGGCTATATCGCCGTCTGCGGGCTGCTTTGGAGCAACTGGTGCGAATACAAGCGCATGTTGGGCGTGGAGTTTGGCGAATACGCGCTGCGGCAATACCGTTATGCCAAGCAATATTATGCCATCGCAACGGAGGCGATGGAGCGGATGGGGGAAACGCAATGCACCTGATCAAGCGCGCCGTCATTATGGCGGCGGGGGAGGGACGCAGGCTGCGCCCCATTACGGAGAAAACGCCGAAGCCGCTAATTCCGGTCAATGGCACGCGCATGATCGACACGACCGTTTGCGCGCTGCGCGCAAACGGTATTGCGGAGATCTATGTGGTCGTCGGCTACCGCAGGCAATGCTATGCCGCGTTGCCGGAGCAGTACCCGGGTCTCACGCTGATCGAAAACCCATATTACGACGCCTGCAACAACATTTCATCGGCGTTCGTTGCGCGGCAGTTTTTGCGCGACTCGATTTTGATGGAGGCAGACTTTCTGCTGCGCAACCCGGAAATGCTCCGGCCCGGATTTACGCGCTCCGCCTATTGCGCGATGCGCGTAACGCGGCCAAACCCGGAGGAATGGATGCTGACGCTCGACGGAACGGGTACGATTGCTTCCTGCGTAACCGACGGCAGCGCGGGCACGCACCAGCTGTTCGGCATATCGTTTTGGACCGCGGAGGACGGTGTGCGCCTGGCGGCGCATCTGGAACGCACGTTCCTTGAGGAGGGCCGCCGCGACGTTTACTGGGATACGCTGCCGCTGTTTGCGTATGCGGGAGAATACGCGTTGGGCGTGCGTGAGCTTGGCGGCGGCGATATCGTGGAGATCGACACAATGGAGGATTTGATAAAAGCCGATCCGGTCTACGCCGGTTACGGCGGCAAATAGGGAAGCATTCTGAATCGGGAGGGAACAAGACCAATGGAACAAAAACAGACTCAAAAGGGAAAACTCAGGCTCTCGCAGCTCGACCCGGTGTTGATGAGCGTTCCGCTTATCATTGTTCTGGTGCTGGGCGTGCTGTTTTTTGTGCGGCCGGAGCAGTCCACGCGCGTGCTCGACGCGATTCGCGGGTTTTTAAGCAACAGGCTGGGCTTCTTTTACATTGTCTTGGGCATAGGCGTGTTCGTTCTGTCGCTGTATATGGCTTTGTCCAAATACGGCGCCATCCGCCTGGGCAATACGGACAAACCGCAATATTCCAACTTCAAATGGGGCTCGATGATCTTTACCGGCGTGTTTGCCGCGGACCTGATCTTCTATTCATTCATCGAGTGGGCGCTGTACG
>CAYUTA010000011.1:0-59980 GCA_964447605.1 uncultured Oscillospiraceae bacterium
GGCCATCTCCTGCTCGAGCCGCCTGGTCACATCCTCCGCCATCCCGATGGCCGCATAGGGCCGGCCGTTGCGCGCAAACAAGGTCTTATAGCGAATGTGCTCGTAGCGGTAACCCTTGTCGCCCCGGCAGAGTATCCGGAACACGCCCTCCGCACGCTCCGCCCCGGCATAGAGCTTTTTGTACATGTCCAGATACGCCTCGGCCGACTCGGGATGCACCGTTCCCGTCTCCACAAGACCTTCCGGCACGTTGTCTATGATGATATCCGGCGCGCCCCCTGCGCGCGACTTTTGATGGATTTCGTGCGTATCAAAGTAAAAATCCCACACGGAGATGGTCGTATAATCGTAAATGATGCTGAATCGCTCGTTCTCATGGCGAATCCGTTCCGCATCGCGGATGACGGCCCGATAGGCCCTGTACTCGCGTATAATGAAAAATATGAAGCCGGCGCCAAAGAATACCGTCAAAACAAGAACCAGCTCTATATTGTCCCGCGTAGCCGCCGCAACCCGATTGGAAATCACCGAATCATGAACGCTGCAAATCAGCTTCCAGTCGTTGATCGTCGCAGCCGCCTGGCCGATGGGTCGCATCACCGCAAAATACGGTTCTTTGTCAACCGTGAATTCAAACGTTTCCTGCGCGCTGCCGCTCAGCGCGGCAAGCATTGTGTTTGCGTCATACCCCCGTGCGAACGTAGCACGCCGCGCCAGTTCCTCCAGCGAGCCGGTCCGGAGATTGACGTCCCCCTTCTGCGCGATTACGCCGCCGTGGGAATCCACCACCAGCATATCGTCGGAACTGCCCGCATATCCGGGCGCGAACAACTCCTCCAGCCACTCGCCGTCATAACAGCCGAGCACCACGCCAAAAACGGCCCCGTCGCGGTAGAGCGGAACGGCCAGCACAATATATGGCCGGCTGGAAAGCACCCCGTCGCGCAGCGCCTGCGCGGCGCGGCTGCCCGCGAGCGCCTGCTGAAAATACCCGCAATCCACAAGGTTGATCCCGCTGTTGATTACCCCGCCGTCCGGCAACGCGAACAAAAGCCTGCTGAACGAATTGTGCGTGGCAAGCGCGCCCATGCGCCAGATGCTCTCGGCCATTTCCGACTGCCCGAGTATGGCCAGATATGCCGAATAGGTTTCCAGCAGTTCGTACTGCCCCTCCAGCCTGGCCGCCAGCAGATTCGCCTGCTCGCCCGCCTCACCCACCAGCGACTGCTCGCAGCGGCTTTTTTCACGCTCGTTCGTACGCAGCGAGGAAACGAACAGCGCGCATAAAATGCCAAACAAAAGCAGGACCGGAACCAGGAAGCTCAACGGCCGAAAAAACGGTTTATACGCACTGCGCCGCTCGTTCATAGCCAATCCTTTATCACATGCAGAAGCTTTCGTATGGAACAAAATGCCTGTTATGATTTACGCCGCACGCCCGCAACGCTTCTCTAAAACGCGCCTGCCAGACCGGGCGTGCGATCTGGAGGCGCGATAGGAATCCTCGCGCTTTGTCTGCCGGCATATTATATCAACAGGCGGGACGCCGCGTCAAGCAAGCGCATGTCAGTCAAAGCAGATCGGCTTGTCCTCCGGCTTGATATAATGGTAGTGGCGGAACGTCTTTTTTTGCCACTCCTCACGGTAATCGGTATAGAGCCTGTCCAGGTCGGCATAGGCGGGTTTCCAGCCCATGTCGCGCCCGATCTTTTCAATGCTGTAGCAGTATCCGCGTGCAAGGCTCGGCTTGTCCGGGCGCAGAATCACCTCGCTGACGCCGTTTTCCCCGGCGAACGCTTTGGCAATTGCCACCGCATCCTCGTACTGGCTGCGCGCAATGCCGCTCGATACGTTATACACGCCCCTGGCGCCCGCCGGCGCGTCGATTGCCGCCTCAAACGCGCGCACGACGTCCTTGATGTACACGTGGTCGCGCTTGACGCTGATATCGCCCCAGACCTCGATGGGTTCGCCCTTGACCGCATGCTCGATAAACCATTCGCTGGCCGTGCGCGCATAGCTGCCGTCCTTTTGCAAAAATCCCATCAGCGCGCCATAGCCGTGCACGCCGGTCAGCCGCAGCACGATGCAGTCCATGTCAAAATCCTTGCCGTAATACTGCATAAAGTGCTCCGCCGCCAGCTTGCTGATGATGTAGGGCGAGTGCGGTCCGATGAAATTCGGCAGCTCCGTTTCGTCGATCACGGGCTTATACACATCGTAATAGACCTTGTGTGTGCTGGCCATGACAAACCGTTTTACGCCGTGCTTGCGCGCAAACTCCAGCAGCTTGTAATTGCCCCTTGTATTCACATCAAAAAACCGTTCGACCGGCGCTTCGTGCTCCGGCAGGCAGACGGCGAGATTGACGATGGCCTCGACGTTTTCCGCCGGCAGCTTTTCATAATCCGCGTCGTTGAGCAGATCGAACTCCATGCACGGCACGCCCTGCTCATGAAAAAACGCAAGCACCTGCCGATTGCGCCCAAGCGCAAGCACCTCGCGCCCCTGTCGGTGCAGGTTCACGGACAAATACCGTCCAACATACCCGGTTGCTCCGGCGATCAAGATCATATCGTCCCCTCCATTGAATTGCAATTCTTCCGCGCCGGCAGACGGAGCCCCCGGCTTCCCGCCCGTACAAAAGCGGGGCCGGCGGCCTTTTCCGCACTTCCAACGGCGGTTTCGTCAAAATCGCGGCTACGTTGACAAAAATCGTATCATGTCCGGCGCACACTGTCAAGAAACCATGCCGCCGCCACAAGGTCCGCGCTGCCGCCGGGCGAAAGGTTGCGCGCAATAAACTCCGCGTCCAACCTGGACAGCGCCGCATAATAGTCCGCGTCCAGCGGGTCGTGAGCGGAAAGGAACGCGCGCGCAGACGCCTTTGCATAATCCGCGCCCGCACGCCCGGCGCGCGTAAGGATATTGGTGTCGTCCACGGTTGCAATCAGGTGTATCAGCGCGTCGCATAACCGCGCGTTCTCATCCGCACCCGGCTGCGTCAGCCGCGGCAGCGCCACGTACAGCACGCTTGGAAAGCCCGCCGCGGCCTCGCCCCGGATGCCCGTTACCCCGTAGGAACGAAACGCGCGCTCCCCCTTGGTCTGCGCGCCGGAGCCCGTCAGTTCACGCTCCACGCCGGCGCACAGCGCGCGCGCCGCGGCGCAGACGGCTTCCGGCGCAACCGGCCCGCCCAGAGCATGCAGGCGACCGCACAGATAGGCAAGGATTCCCAGCGTAAAAATTGCGCCCTTATGCGTGTTAACCCCGTCGGTTGCGTGAAACATGGCCCGTTCGGCTGCAACGCCCAGCGGACGGACGCCCGCCAGCAGTCCGCAAAGCGGCTCCCCCGCCTCCGCCGCCCCCAGCCGCGCAAACCGTGCAAAATATGGCGCGACCGCCGCCGCGCTCATGCGGAACAGGCGGATATCCATGTCCTTATGCGCGCCGTTGTTTGCGCGGTCGACCAGCCCCGGCTTTGGCGTGGCTTCCGCCTCCCGCAGCAGCGCGGCATACGCCAGTTCGCCGATATGCGCGCCCAGATTCATAGGCGCGCCTCCGGCCTGCACGCGTGTTCCCCGGCGGGCTCGTTTCCGCCGGACGCCTGGCAAAGATAGCGGTAGGTGGGCATGGGAACAAGCGGCGCGGTTTGTTCAGGCCTGCCCGCGTCGAGCAGCGCGCGCACCCGCGAGGCCGACACCGGCGGGCCGCCATGCGTCAGGCGGTCGACGATCTCCACCGCAACCCCATCCGCGGGCAGCACGCTTTGCAGCGCCGTATTGTATTGCCGCGTAAGCGCGTCAAGCGGCTCGCTGCCGACAAACCGCACGCTCACGCCGAGCGCCGGAGCAATGCGCGCGCCAAATACCCGCGCGTCAAGCTGCGCGTGCACGCGCGAAGCGTCGTCGGCGCGCTTCAAAAAATAGCTGGGAAACGTGGCCAAAGAAATCACGAACGGCCCTCCCGCGCAAACGTGCACATTTGGCAGGTCCGCCGTTCCTTCCCGCACAAGGCGCAGCCGGTCTGCAAACGGAAACCGCGATTCGTCGTGCTCCACAACCAGCACGTACAGTCCGCCACAGCGCGCCGCGGCGTATTCCACCAGATACCGATGTCCGTTGGTAAAGGGGTTGGCGTTCATGACAATGCAGCCCGTTTGCGCCCGGCTCCCGGCCGGACGGCTGAATTTCGGCAGTGTTTCCGCCCAGCGCGCCACGCCGTCGCGGCGGGAATACAGCAGCGCGGCCTCGTCCGTTTGCGCGAGCACGGTAAATCCCAGCGAGGCAAACTGCGCCGCAGCTTCGGGCTTGGTGAACACAAACGCGCCGCGGAAGCCCGCCGTCCGGATCCGCGTCATCAGCTCGGACACCAACGGGGTCAGCAGCCCTTCGCCGCGCGCTTGCGGCGCGACCGCCGCGCATTGAATGACGTTGCCGCGCCGCCCCGCGCAGGCCAGCAGCGCGTCGCCGTCACAGACGCCGAGCAGTTCCTCCAGCCCGTCCGAAAGGCGGATGCCGCCGGATTGCAGCAGCGCCTCAACGCGCTTCAGGTCGCGCCGGAGCGATAAGCGTTGCATCTCCATTATGCATTCACCTCCGGCGCAAGGCGCGCAAGCTTTTCAAACGCCGCAAGGATTTCTGAAAGCGGATGCGCCCTCCGGCTGGCGCAGTACGCGCCGCCCCTGCCGCAGACCATGCAGCCGCGCGCGGCGCGGCCAACCTGCGCGCGCGAAATCTGGCCCTCTTTTGTATGTACGTCCATATCCAGCAGCCGCCCGTAGGGCAGCCCCTCCTCCAGCGCGCACGCGACGCGCTTGAGCGTTTCCGCGCCCGCATCCACAACGACATACGCCTCGCAGCCGGTATCCGGGTAACGCCGCTCGATCCGTTCGGGCGAAAGGCCGGCGCGCGCAAGCGCATCAAGCAGCGCGCGTACCCCCGCGGCAAATACCCGCCGCGCGTCCGGCGTACGCTTCGTTGGTCCCGGCACGTTGACCGTAAGGCAGATCAGCGCGGCGGACGGATGCCGTTTAAGCAAAGCGCGTTGATGGGCCGCGCGCGCCTCGCGGGCGGCGAGTACCTCGTCAAGCGTGACCGTGCGGACCGTTTCCATCCGGAATTCCTCCTTGCCTGTTCGTATATGCGCCGCCGGACTGACGGGTTTGAAAGAAAGGCCGCCGCTTCGGGCGGATGGTTTGATCCCGTCCGCATCCCTGCGCCGCGGGCTTGGCGGAACAATCCCGCCGCCGGGGTTCTTTGACGTTCCGGCCGGATGCGCCGCCTGATGTGGCTGCGTTTTCAGGCGCGATCTCCTTTGTGTGTGTTACCGGTACCCATATTATAAAAATACCGCGCGGGCGCTGTCAATCCCGACAGAACGCCCGCCGCATCGCCGCGCGCTACCGCTCCGTCTCCATCGCGATGTCATACCGCGCCAGAATCCGGCCGAGCGCCTCCAGGTCGCCGTCGGTCAGTTCCGCCGCGCCGGTCGCTTCCGGCAGGGACGCGTATACCGCGCCGCAGGCGGTGTGCACGACCAGCGTCGCGTCGCCGGCCCGAATCACAAGGTCGCCGTCGCACGCGGAGATTGCGTCGGTCAGCGTCCGGCCGGCAAACAGCGCCGCAAGCGCGCGCCGGTCCTCTTCGGACGGCTCCGCCGTGACCGGCGGGGTGGTTCGCTGGCTCATGACGGTTATGGAATCCACATCGGTAAGCTCGATCATTCCCACAGCCGCTCCCGTCGGCGCGCCTTCGGCGGGCTGCGGCGTTTCGGCGGGCGCCGCAGCCTCCGGCAAAGCGTCCCGCGCAGGCGCTCCGCCCTGCGCCGCGACAGACGCAAAATAACCGCCGCGGTCAACCGCCCCGAACAAAAACGCCGTCAGCAGCGGCACAAGCACGCACAGGTACGGAAAGATGCGCCAGGCCGACCGCCGCTGCGCCTTTTGCAGCGCGCAACGCGCCGTCAACCGCTTTGCAAGCCGCCGCAGCAGCAAAAACAGCCCATAGCCCACCATGCCGCCAAGCACGTTGAGGATTACGTCGTCAATATCCGGGCCGCGGCTGAGGAACAGCTGAATGATTTCGATGCCAAGCGTTACCGCAAGGCAGAACAGCACGGTTTTATAAAACCTGCGGTATCGCTTCCAGAGCAGGGGTAAAAAGAAGCCGAGCGGAACGAACATCGCCACATTGCCCAGCAAGTTGGTGATTGCAAACAGGGGCGCTGCGTGTTCCACGCTCGCCCTGACAATATCCACCATGCCGACAAACGGCACGAGGTTCGCATCGGAAATTTGCACGTCCAGCCGCAGTCCGCCACTCATGGGCGTGAGTCCCGTAAGCGCAAACACGGCGGATATATACAGCGTGAACAGGCAGATGCCCACGACATGCAAAACGCGCACGCGGCGCCTGCGCATAAGCAACAGCGCGGGCAGCAGCACCAAAGCCACGGACACGACGCCATTGCGCAAAATCTGAATCAGCAAACCTGAAACCTCCACACTTGAATGGTCTGAGTCTAAATAGCATTTATGAACACAGTAAGAAGCGGGATGAAACAGAGTGTAAATCCTTTCCAGCCGTCTCCGGCAGCGCGTCACGCAATACGCGGCGTTTACCGGCGCGTCCGGTCAAACCCGCGCGTCCCACGCCCCTAATACGCCGGAGGCACTGTTAAGCCTTTGTTAAAAATCTGTGACCTGCGTTGACAAGGCCGCCACTATCTTATACTATTGAGACAAGATTAATCTTAAATGTAAAAGAATACCTCGAGGAGTGAACGACATGGACAAGAGATTGAAGGATTCCGAATGGATCATCCTGCGCGTTCTGTGGGAACAGTCCCCGCTGGATCTCAAGGGCATCATCGCCGCGGTACAGCGGCAGCGGCCGGAGGTGCGCTGGGACTACAAGACCTATCACAGCTTCCTGCGTATCCTGCTGGAAAAGGGGCTTGTCAGCGCGCAAAGGCGCGGCAAGAACAATCTGTACAGCCCCGCCATCACCGAACGGCAGGCGCTGTCGTACGAAGCGGACAGCCTCGTTTCCCGTCGCAGCTATTACGGCTCGGTATCGAGCCTGATGGTCAACATGGCCGAGCAGGGCAAGCTGACGCAGGCGGAAAAACAGGAACTGATGGAGCTCGCGCGGCGGCTGGCGCGCGAAAGCGGCTGACCGGGCGGCGCATGGGCGTACACCGCGCGCCGTCTATCGCCGCCTGAACCCAAGGTTGCGTGAAGCGCGGAGGGATTTATGGAAGCAGCGGTTTTGAACCGATTGATTGAGATTACCGTTTACAGCGCGGCGCTCTTTGCGGGCGTGCTGCTGTTCCGGTTCCTCTTGGGCAGGTGGCTGTCGCCCGCGCTGAAATATGCGCTCTGGTTTCTGGTCGTGTTGCGGCTGGTCGTTCCGGTGACGCTCGAAAGCGGATTTCACTTTATTTCGCTGCCTGGTCAGATACCGCAAACGGCGCCGGCGGCGGTCTCCGCCACACCCTTGCAGTCCGTCCCGGCCGACGACGGTCCGCCCCTGCCAAACGGCCAAGCGCAGCCTGCTCCGCTGCCTCTGCAAACCGCGCGGCAGCCCGCGGCGCAACGGCCGGAAAAAAGCGCGCTTTCCCTGAACTGGCGTCAGTGGCTGCTTGTTGCATGGGCGACAGGGTTTATGGCGGTGCTGGGCGCGCATTTGGCCCTGTCCCTGCGACTGGAGCGCCGGGTTTTAAAATGCGGACGCGCCCTGGGGCCCGGCGCGCTGCGGCTCTATCGCAGTATAAAAGCGGATTTGGGCATTCGCGCCAGGCTTCCCGTGCTTGTGATGGACGATTTAACAAGCCCCGCGCTGACGGCGCAGCTTCGGCCCAGGCTGCTTTTACCGGATATGCTGGCCAGGAATGCGTCAAGCGAACAGCTTTTGTTTTCCCTGCTGCACGAGCTGCTGCATTACAGGCGAAGGGACTATCTTGTCTGTATCCTTCTGACGCTGCTGCGCGCGGTCTGGTGGTTCAATCCCGTCGTCTGGCTCATGCCGCGATTCTTGCGCGCCGACATGGAATCCGCGTGCGACGCGCAGGCCGTCCGCAAACTGGACAGGCGACAAAAGCTGCGTTACGCCAATCTCCTGCTCGAACTCGGACAGCGGAACCCACGTTTGTAGACGATGCGAAAAAACGCGCGCTGTCGCATACGTTTGCGGTTCCGAAATAAGGAGGATTTTTGAAGATGACCCGCATCCAAAAACGTACGGGCAAGCCCCGTTGGAATGGACGTACAACCACCGACCGCCTTTTGACCCTCGACATGGCCCTGTGCGCGGATAAACGCACGATGGAACAGCGTGTGCGCGGCGTTTTTGCGCGGAGGCGCTCGGCGCGGTTTGCGCGCGTGCTCACGGCAATCCTGTGCCTTGTGCTGGGCATTGGTTGCTTCACCACAGCGTGCGTGCCCGCGCGGGAAGCGCCGGGCTCGGCGGCAGCCGCAGCGCTTGCCAATGCAGACGGCAGCGTATTGCTCGACGGCGGCGCACAGGCGCAAAGCCGGATGGAGCCGGCACCGCTGAACGCGACCCCCGAAACGGCCGAATGCCCGCTGTATGAACGCTTAGGCGTGCCGCGGCGCTGGCGGTTTGACGAGACCAGCGCGGACGGCCGAATGCGCGTCGTCGCGGACACGGATATCTCGCTGCCGGACGTTGCGGCGCTGCCCGTTGTCAGCGCGGAACTGCGCGAATTCACAGAGGAGGACTTAAAAAAGGTGACCGCCGTTTTGTTCGGCGAGAAAGCCGCCGTCACCGATTCGGAACAGGACACCCGCGAATGGATGGAGCGGCTGGCGGCGGACATTAAGAAATTTGTTGATGAACTTGACGCCGGAACGAGCAAAAATAAGCTCGCCTCATGGGAAAAGTCCGTCCGCGGCCAATATGCTTACTACTCTGAAATGGCCAAAACCGCCCCGCCCGCTTCGGAAAAGCGTGAAAAAACGCTTGCATTCACCGAGCTTCCCAGCCATACGGGCGATACCTATTCAGGGTTCCGCGGCGACACGGTTTCCAACGGACAGGATTATACCGTAACCGCATCGAACAGCGGAATCAGCGTATTTGAGGCGCAGGGCGGATCGGACGGCCCCATGCGCTCCGGCGCCTACCGCAGCGTACCCGAGGGCGTTACGCTGACAAAGGAACTGGCGATGGAGCGGGCAAGCGCGATTGCCGCGCAGATCACCGACGAGCTTACCCTCTGCCACGTATACGTTACCGGCAGGCACTTCGTAGAGCCGCAATATGCGCGTCCCTGGGCCTGGCAGTGCGTGTTCATGCGCGCGGTCAACGGCGCGCCTTCCGTTTATGACAGCCGCAACGTGAACTCCGATATCGCAACGGACATTGACGGCGGCGTGCCGAACGAAATGCTCGAGATCGCCATTGACGATCTTGGTGTGGCCAGTCTGCGCTGGGCGAACCCCATGGCCGTCACAGGCGTCACGCAGTCGGATGCGCAGCTCCTGCCGTTTAGCCAGATCGCCGCGGCAATCCCGGAGCAGTTGCGCACAAAGCTGGATCATGACGTGACGCGCAGCCAAGAGCAGACGCAAATCCAAGTGGCCGGGGTCAGGCTTGGGCTGATGCGCATCGGTAAACCGGGCGCGGCGGTCTATACGTTTGAGCCGGTGTGGAGCTTCTTCACCCGTTTTGCCGGGGAGGCCGGGGCATGGCAGACCAATCCGGATTTAATCGACGTTCTCGCCGACGGCGACCCCACGCACTGGAACTCCCTGACGGTCAGCGCAATCGACGGGCGCATCGTCGACCGCAACCGTGGCTATTAGGTAAGGAGGGCGCCGCCATGAAACGTACAACCACCGACCGCCTTTTGACCCTCGACATGGCCCTGTGCGCGGATAAACGCACGATGGAACAGCGTGTGCGCGGCGTTTTTGCGCGGAGGCGCTCGGCGCGGTTTGCGCGCGTGCTCACGGCAATCCTGTGCCTTGTGCTGGGCATTGGTTGCTTCACCACAGCGTGCGTGCCCGCGCGGAAAGCGCCCGTGGATGTGGTTGCGGCGGGCGCAAACGCGGCGATCGGCGCAGGGACGGCAACGCCCGCTTCCGCGCCGGCAGCGTCCGCCGGAGAAGCAAAAAGCGGCCCGTTGGTTACAGGCGGGACGGACTCGTTTGTAAACGGGCTGGAGGAAACGCCGTTTGTTCCGGCGGACGCCCCGGCGCGGATTGCGCGCGCGGCGACGGAGATCGCCCCGGGCGTGACGCTGGCGTTCAACGCGGACGTAACGGTTCCGCAGACGGACGGCTATTCGGTTGCGCGCGCCATGTGGCGCGCGCTCGCGGACGCGGAGGTTCTCGCCCTGATGGAATACTTTTTGCCGGACGCGAACTGGACGGTGCGCTCGTCCGCGGCCGGGCCGGCGGAAGGCGACGCGTTTGATATTACACAGGCGGAGCCGGGAAAAGATTTCCAAATTGACACGGAGCGGGACGGTGAAACCTATTCCGTCGCCGGGCGGCGCGAAGGCGATTATTTTTCCTTTCACCGTTCGAAGGGTATCGTGTACCGGGAGGGCTATCTCCTTGGCGACCCGGAAATGGAGGCGGCATTTGGCAAAGCCATCCGCCAGCCAATCCCGCTTACGCAGGCGCAGGCGCAAGCCGTTGCGGACAGGGCGCTTTCCGACCTTGGAATCGCCGGCCTTGCCCTGCAACGCGCCGACCGGGCCTGTCTGTTTGGCGCGCGCGGCGGGGAAGGGGGCGTGGCCGTGCTCTCGCGCGGCTGGGACTTTGTCTACATGCCGGACAACAACGGCCTGACGGTTCCCTATCACGGCGGCGCAAACGGCGGCGCGAAGGACCCGCTTGCCTACAGCACGCTGAGGGAGGAGTGGATTTGGCTGTATGTGGACGAGGCAGGCGTCTCGCGCTTTTATTGGAACAACACCGGCCGGGAGCCGGAGCCGTTGTTGAAACACACCGCGGTCATTGGCGCGGAGGAGGTCGCGGACCTTGCGGCTGCGCGGTTGCAGCGGCAATTCTCGCATGTAAAGGAAACGGATGCGCTTATCGTCACAATCGAGGTGACCGGCATCCGGCTTTGCGCAGCCGTTATCGGCGACCCGGCCGGCAGGACGGGCGGCGTTGCTAAAGGGGCGGCGGACGCCCAGTCCTCCGGCCTGCTCATACCTGCATGGGAAGTGTCCTGCGTCACGCGCCACGGCGGTGAAGCGGCGACCGGTTTCAATATTGAATACTGCTATCTTCCGTTCAACGCCATTGACGGCGGCGCGCTGATGCAGCGGGCCAATTAGGAAAATCCGCGCGGCGTGCAGAATATCAAAACCGCGTTTTCTGACGGCCCATGGCGTTTACCGAAAGCAGCCGCACGGCAAAACGGCCTGTCCGCCGCGCCCGGCCCGGGCAATGTAATCCGAACCCGGCAAAAACGGCTGCCTTTGGCGGATTGGCGGGTCATCCTCGGTCGGCATGGCGCCGCTTGTGACGCGCCTTCGAAAACCGGGTTCGGATCTGCCGGTTTGCTTAGCCCTCCCGCCGCCCGGCGGGACGATTTGCGCGATTCAGCGCAACCGACGAATCACGCCGCAGCCAATGCGCCCGCCCGCATCCCCGGCGGGCTGGCTGGTAAAATCGTCGCGCCGGCTGTGGACAATGACGGTCTTGCCGATGATTTCACGCACGGAGAACCGTGCGGTATAAAATGCCTGCCATGCATAGCCACGGTTTCCAAAAAGCGGCGGCAGGTCGCCCGCGTGGGCGGGATGCGGACAGTTTTTCGGATTGTAATGCCCGCCCGCGCCGGAAAATGCCATGCCTCCCCCGTCGGTACAGCTTCCGCCCGCATGGATATGCAGGGCATAGATGTTTTCGGCGCAGGGCGTGGGATCATACGGCAAGCCCCAAAGCTCGACCGCAACGAGCGCGCCGGTCATATGCGCATAAAAATCCGCACGTCCGTGCAGCACCGGCGTTTCCGCGCCGCCGCGAATCTCCGCCCGGGCGGCCGGACGCACACCAAGCGGAAGCAACAGCGGCTGATTCTGAGTTCGATGATTCAAGCGGCATGCACCTCGTTTTTCTATTACCATATGAGACGCATGCGTAAAAGGTGCCGCAATATGCTATCCATGCAGGCGCGGTGCGCCCGATGGAAAAAACAGCGCCCGCATCCGGCGGCGCATGGGCGCTGTCGGCATGTTGCGCCCGATTTTAGTTAAGCGGGGATTGCCCCGTTCAGGCCGGACGCTCAGACAGCCGGGCTTTACGGCCGGCGCGCGCCGCCGATTCCACACGCAAACCATACGGAAGAACCATAGCGCCGGCCAAAACAACGGCCGGGTTTGTGTGGACGCGCGCCCCTGCCTGCGGTCTGCCGCAATGCGGGGCCATAGGGGGCGGCCATTTGTGTCAAGAGGCGCGGCTTTGCCGCCTTACCATTGCTTGTCGCGATAGCTGGTCATGATTTTTTTAAACAGCTGGTTGGTTGTGGGTGGCGTGATGCTGATGGCGTTCGCTCCGGCTTCGATGGTCTGTTTGATGGATTCTCCGGTCGGCCCGCCCGTGGCGATGATGGGAAATTCCGGGTAGAGCTTGCGGACGCACTCTACGACATAGGGCGTACGGTCAGCCGCGGAGATGTTGAGGATGGAGGCGCCGGCCGCAATGCGCGAGGTGATATCGGTATTTTCGGATACCACGGTGATTACAATGGGGATATCCACCACGGCGCGCATATCCCGGATGATATCGGCGGTGATCGGCGCATTGACCACCACGCCCATCGCACCCTCCGCCTCCGCGTCCTGCGCCAGCGCGATCACGCGCGAGCCGCCCGTGATGCCGCCGCCCACGCCGCAGAAAACCGGGATATAGCTTGCGGCGATGATGGCGTCCGCTATCACCTGCTGCGGCGTAAACGGATAGACCGCCAGAACCGCGTCGGCATTGCAGTTGCGGATCACGGCCAGATCGGTGGAAAACACCAGCGATTTAATCCGCTTGCCCCAGATGATGATGCCGCTCGCGTTCCATACCTCCGGCGGCATCTCCACATAATGCCTGCGCAGCTGGCTGGAGACCAGAGGAATCTTTTTTTCCATACGCTGTCACGTCCTTTGTAAGCATTTGCATTTAAAACCGCCGCCCAGCGCGGCGCTCCGCCGGCAAAACGCACAACCATACCGTCCGCGTTGCCGTTTGAGATATCTGTCAATATAGAGAATTCGCGGTCTGCCTGTAGAAAACCTTTTCCGAATTGTGGGAAAATTGCAAACTTTATAAAAAGAGTGTCGAGCGCGCGGCAGGTGCGAAAATACATGATATAATGTCCACGCGGCGGCCATTATACGCCTGCTGCGGCATCCTGTGCCGTCTCCCGGTCGGGATATGGTACAATGTCCGGCCACGGCGGATCGGTTCCGCCTGTTCTTCCATCTCCGGCAGGGCGGCAAAAGCGATGCCTGGTTATGCCGGAATCCATAACGGTTATGCTGTCGTATACGGGGCAACGTTATGAATTATTATAAAGAATATTCCCGTCCCTATGCAACCAGTTTCTGTATTGCATGGTGTTATGGGCGAAAGAGAGGACATTGACACGATGGAACAAGCTCTGCAGCATCAGCCGCCGATCCCGGCGGCCGACGCCGACGCACTGTTTGCCGCCTATGCCGACATGGTATACCGGCTGGCGTTTTTGCGCACCAAAAGCAGCGCCGATGCCGACGACGTGACGCAGGATGTGTTTTTGCGCTGCCTGCGCAGCAAGCCCGTCTGGAATGACCGAGAGCACCAGAAAGCATGGTTTTTAACGGTGACGATCAACTGCTCAAAAACCCTGCTGACAAGCGCGTGGCGGCGGCGCACCGTCCCGGAAACCGACGGCGTGCTGCACATGATGGAGCACGACACCGACGTTTACGGGGCCGTGTTGGCGCTGCCGGAAAAGTACCGTACGGTCATCCACCTGCACTATTACGAAGGGTATCACGTCGCCGAGATTGCAAAGCTGACGCATGTGAGTCCCAACACGGTCAAGTCCCATCTTTTCCGCGCACGCGGTATGCTGCGGGAACAGTTGAAAGGGGAGTATTTCGATGTTTAAGGAGCAGTATCACCGTGACAACGAGAAACTTCATGTAAAGGAGACGTTGCTCATGGAAATTAAGAAAAAGCAGGCTGGGGAGGCCCCCCGTCCTTGGGCGGAAAGGCGGAAGAGCAGCTTTGTGCGTTACGGCGCGGCAGCCGCGGCGGCGGTGCTGGTGGTCGGCGGCGTGCTGGGCGCGGTGCTTGCGGGCGCGCGTGTAAATGCCGGCCCCGCCCCCGCGGAGGGCGTGATGGCCGCAGCAGCCGATTCCACTGCGGCACAGGAAGCCGCCCCCGCCGCTCAGCGCCGGGCGCTTCAGGCCGAGTCCGATTCGGTACGCGCAATGAACAGCTACGACGAATTGTACGAACTGTTTGAACAGATGCGCCTGCGCGACGCAGCGGTTTACGGCGTGGATACGGCTGTCCTGGAGGACGCGGGCATGCCGGAGGCCACGGCGGAGGGCGGTGCGGGTGCAAACGCATCCTCAAGCAAAATAGCCGCGGCGGAAACCCCGCAGGGGGCGGCGGAGGGCAGGGCGGCCTGTCTTGCAGGTGATTTTAGCGAGACAAATACGCAGGTCAGGGGCGTGGACGAAGCCGACATCGTCAAGACCGACGGCAGGTACATCTACTACGTTGCCAATAACCAGCTCAATATCCTCGAGGCCGGCGGCAGCGACACAAAGCTTGTTTCCTCCACGCAGTTTGCCAACAACGACAAGTGGTGGGGCTATGCGTCGGAGATGTTTTTGCAGGGCAACCGGCTGATGATCATCACGCAGGGTTACGCTGCGGTCTGGACCCGGTCGGCCAACGGGGGGTACGACGCGTCGCGCGAGCAGACGCAGGTCGTGCTTTACGATGTGTCCAATCCGGCCAGGCCGCGCGAGGTGGCCGCGCTCGGACAGTCCGGCAACTATGTCTCCTCGCGCATGATCGGGGAATATGTATATCTCGTGACCTCGCATTATGTGTGGCAGCCCGTGCGCGAGCAGCCGGCCACCTATGTGCCGGAGTTGATTTCCGGAGGCACGGCCAAGGCCATTGCCGCGAGCGATATCCTTGTATACGGCACGCCGACGACCTCGGCTTACACGGTTATCGGCGCGGTCAATCTGGTGAGCGGCACGGACTATGCAACGGCAAAGGCCGTGTTCGGGGGCGCAGGCGACGTATACTGCAATACCGAACACCTGTTGTTGACCAACGGCGAGTACAACCGCGAGGTAGGCGACGTCGCGCCCGATGTCAACGGTAAGAACGTACAGGTAACGACGGGAACCTCGCAGACCAGGCTGCTGCTCTTCGACCTCGACGGCGAGAAGATCACGCTTACCGCCAATGCGACCATCCCCGGCACGCTGATCAACCAGTTTGCCGTGGACGAGTCCAACGCCGTGTTCCGGCTTGTGACCACCTGCAACAACAGCGTCGAGCGCATCTATACCGACGGCGTGGATACCTATGATTATGAGAGCGAGACCTACAATTGCCTGTATACGCTCGATGCGAAACTCGATATGCTCGGCAGGCTGGAAAGACTCGCCGAAGACGAATGGATCGAGTCCGTGCGCTTTGACGGCAACATCGGCTATTTTGTAACGTTCCGCCAGGTCGACCCGTTGTTTGCCGTGGACCTGAGCAATCCCAGGGCGCCAAAGGTGCTCGGCGAACTGAAGATCCCCGGCTTCTCCGAATATCTGCACGTATATGGGGACGGCCTGCTGCTGGGCCTTGGCTATGAGGCCGATGAGAGCACCGGCGCCACAAAGGGCGTGAAGCTGTCCATGTTCGACGTGAAAAATCCCCGCAGCGTCAGGGAGCTGACCACCGAACGCATCGGCGCCGACTGGACCGCGGTGGGCGGCAACCATAAGGCCATCCTCGTAAGCGTGGAAAAAAACCTGATCGCGTTCCCGGCCGACAGCGCTTACTATATCTTTTCCTATACGCGCGAAAAGGGCTTTGAGCAGCTTGCAAAGGTCCGCATGGACGACGGTCTCAACAGCTGGAACCTGCGCGGACTGTTCATCGGCGACTACTTCTATGTGCTCGGCGACGCGGGCGTAACCGTAATTTCCATGCGCAGCTGGGAGAAGGCCGCGCACTGTACGATCCCGCAAGGTTAAGCAAAGGGCTTCATGGTCCGCAAAAGCAACCGGAACACCGCCCGGACGTGAAAAAACCGCGTCCGGGCCTGATCATGCGGCTCGGCGTTGCGGCACGCCGGCCCGACAAACAATGCGGCGGCGGGATTGCCTTGCCAATTCCGAAGGTACCCATGCGGGATCAGCCGGACAATCCGCCCAAATCAACGGCACGCGTGCGGTCTTGCCATCCCGCGTGCAGCAAAACAAACGGCAGCGGCCCAAAAGAACTGAGAAGCCCCGGCAGGAACGATCTTAATTGCGGCCAGCGACGACACGCGCCTTTGTCGGGTTCATATCCGCCGGTACGCCTATGGCCGCAAGCGGCGGATTGCCGCATGAAAAATCCATTTTACGTCGTCCCCGGGAAAAGACAAAGGTTTTTGATGGTCTTGGATAAATGGCATGATTTTCTTGTAACGTGGTATACTGTGGTTATGAAGCCAAATAAATCTCGTGCAAAGAAAGTGTTGTTCGTTGGGGCAATTTGCCTGTGTTTGACATGCGCGTCGGGCTGTCCGCAACAAGAGGGCTCCTTTGGGCTGTTTGCCACGCCGACCCCCGCGCCCACGCCTACGCCGACCCCCGCGCCCACGCCCGTTCCGGTCATCGCGCTCGTTGGCGCGGAGGACGCTGCATCATATACCGCGCGCGTGGAACACGCCGTTGCCGAAGCCGGGCTCGAGTTCGAGTGCATCGAGGGGGGCATGGCGTCGCTCAACAGCTTTTCACCGGAGGGCGCCGCAAGCGTGATCGTCTACTGCTCCACAGAGCTGGACGACGCGGCCGCACTCTCTTCACGCTATCCCGTATTCCTCTGTGCGGCGAGCCGCCAAACCGTTCCGCAGGGCGTTTCCAATCTTTGTTATGACGACGACATGGCGGCGGTCGAAGCGCTTCAGCTTGCGCTCGACCATCCGCCGCATCTTGCACCCGTGCGGATGCTCGGGCTGTTTGCTTCAAAGGACGGCAATGCATATGGGATATGGCAAAAAGCCGTGGAAGACGGCTTCGTCATGGAGCGCGGCGTATTGACGCCGGAGAGCGACAACATCGCCGCCGAGGTCAACGACTGGCTGACCGGCAAACTGAAAGGGCTCTACCCCGGCATGCTGGACTGCATCTATGCTGAAACGGGGGAATTGGCCGTTGCCGCGGCTAACGCGCTGCTGGGGCTTGGGCGCGCCGATACGGAGATCTTTGCCGCCGGTACGGACGGCGACGTCGGCGTTTATCTGGAACAGCATCCTGCCATCGTCGTCAACGCCGTCGGCATGGACGTCGATGAGGCCGCCCGCATCAGCGTGAGCAGCGCCATTGCGCTTTTGACCTCGCGTTCAGTCATCGAGCGCTCGCTGACCCCGCAGGTCTTTCCGGTCACGCCCGCCGAACCTTGACGAGCATGTCCACCCCGTCCTCAACGTCCATCTGAATCAGCTCCACATGCAGCCCCGTATCGCGCAGCTGCTCCGCGCCGGTCTTTACGGAGTTGACAAACAGCCGATAATCCTTCAGAAGCCGCAGCAGCCGCGGCTTTTTTGGCGCTTCCTGCGCGGCGACGATCTTTTCAACCAGCCGTTCGGTCTCCTTGACCGTCATGCGCTTTTCGGCAATGCGCTCCACAAGCTCGCCGGCGAGCCGCTCGTCGTCTAACCGCAGCAGCGCGCGGGCGTGCCGTTCGCTCAGCTCCGCTTCCGACATCCGGCGGCGCAGGTCGGGCGAAAAGTGCAGCAGCCTCAGCTTGTTGGCAAGAAACGACTGGCTTTTTCCCAATCGGCGCGCAAGCGTCTCCTGCGTCATGTGGTAGGTTTTGAGCACGGCGCGGTAACACTCCGCCTCCTCGAAAAAATGCAGATCGCGCCGCTGGACGTTTTCGATCAGCGCCATAAGCGCGCTGTCCTCCTCGGCCTCGCACCGCTGCACCACGCAGGGCACCTTCTGCATGCCCAGCAGCTTGCACGCGCGCAGCCGCCGCTCGCCGGCAATCAATTCATAGCGCCCGGCCAGGCATCGCACGACCAGCGGCTGAATCAGCCCCGCCTCCGCAATGGATTGTTTGAGCTCGAGCAGGCTTTCCTCGTCAAAACGCTGACGCGGCTGATACGGATTGGGCCGGATGCAGTCCACCGGCAGGTCGATCAGCTCCCGCTGCGCGGGCACAGGCCGTTTGAGATATCGCTTTTCAAGTGGCAAACCCGATCGCATATGAATAAAATCCTCCCTTTTGTGCATGGGAGGATTCGTGCTTTGACGCCCGCGTTCCTGCACGCATGACAAACGTCGTGACAATGCGGCAGGATAAGCGGCGTTTTGCGAGACGGATGTTCGATGATCAAAAACCTGCCCCTTGCCTTTTGAACGCCCTGATTCAGCCTAATTCACGTTCCGCTTCCACATCCTGGGCGAAAGCAGCACCAGCATGGGGAATATCTCCAGCCTGCCAAAGAGCATGTTGAGCGTCAGAAGCGCCTTGGAAAACGGGGAAAACTTCGCATAATTCTCGATCGGTCCGACCAGTCCGATACCGGGGCCGATGTTGTTAAAGCAGGCCAGCTCCGCCGAAACATTGGTTGCAAAGTCGAACCCGTCCAGCGACAGCAGCAGCACCGATGCAATGATAATCACCGCGTACATCATAAAGTACGCCAGCGTATTGCGCAGCGTGCCCGGTTCCACCGGCCTGCCTTCGAGGCGCACCACGCCGATGGCGCGCGGGTGGATCAGGTGCCGCACCTCCTGCGCGAAGGTTTTCAGCAGCAGGATGACCCGGCTGACCTTGAGACCGCCGCCCGTGGAGCCCGCGCACGCGCCGATCACCATCAAAACCACCAGAAGCGTCTGGGTAAACTGCGGCCATTCGTTTGCAAAATCCACCGTTCCATAACCCGTTGTCGTCATGATCGAACTGACCTGAAACAGCGCGTAGCGAATGGACGCGCCCGCGTTTTGGTAGATCGAGTACACGTTCCACGCCACAAGCGCGGTGCTTAACGCCACAATGATACCGTACCAGCGCAGCTCCTCGCTTTTGGCCGCCTCCCTGATCCGGCGGATGATGATCAGATAATACAGGTTAAAGTTAACCCCGAACAGCAGCATAAAGATGCTTAACACGATTTCGATATACGCGCTGCCATAATAGGCGATGCCCGCGGTTTTTACTGAAAAGCCGCCCGTACCGGCCGCGCCGAACGCGTGGCAAACCGAATCGAACAGCGGCATCCCGCCCAGCAGCAGCAAACCGACCAGCACGACCGTCATCACCGAATACACGCCATAAAGAATTTTTGCCGTGTCCCGCATGCGCGGCACAAGCTTGCCGACCACCGGGCCGGGCACCTCCGCGCGCATCAGGTGCAGGGAACGGTCCTCGGAAAGCGGCACGATGGCCAGCACGAACACCAGCACGCCCATTCCGCCGATCCAGTGCGAAAAGCTGCGCCAGAACAGCAGGCTCTTCGGCAGCGCCTCCGGGTCCTGCAGGATGGTCGCCCCGGTGGTCGTAAAGCCGGAAACAATCTCAAAGATACAGTCCACAATGTTGGAAAACTGCGCTTCCCCGCTCAGATAAAACGGCAGCGCGCCGATCAGCGAGAGTGCGACCCATGCCAGCGCGACGATCACAAGGCCGTCGCGCGCGTAGATGGCGCTGTTATGCGGGCGCTTCGCCCCGAATAGCGCGCCGAGCAGCAGCAACAGCAGCACCGGCGGGGCAAACGCCAGCGTGGTCTGCTCCCCATAGATCAGCCCTACAAGGATGCTCGGCAACATCAGCACAGCCTCGGCCAGCAGCGTGCGGCCGAGCACGAATACGATCATGCGTCGGTTCATGTCCCGCTACTCCTCGATGATATCGGCAAGCTCATTGAGCCGCTGGTCGGCGCTGACCACCAGCACGCTGTCCCGCACGCGGATACAGTCCGCGCCGCCCGGGATAATGGTCTTGCCCTTGCGCACAATGCAGGCGATCAGGGTGTTTTTCTTCAAATGCAGCTCCCGCAGCGGAACGTCCAGATATTCGCCCCCGACGCGTGCATAAAATTCCAGCACCTCCACGCGGCCGCCGACGATTTTGTACAGCGACTGCACATCGCCGCCGGACTGTCCCGCGTCGAGCGCGCGCACGTAGCGCAGGATGCTGTTGGCCGTAATGAGCTTGGGGGAAATGATGCTCTCCAGTCCGCTGTTTTTGATCAGGGCCACGAGGTTGCTGCTGTTGACCTTGGTGATGACCTTGCCCACATGCAGGTGGTGCGCATAGAGCGCCGAAAGGATGTTGCCCTCGTCGAGGCCGGTGAGCGCCACGAACGCGTCGTGCTTTTCGATTCCTTCTTCCATCAGAAGCTCATGGTCGGACGCGTCTCCGTGCAACACCACCGCCTTTGGCAGCCGCGCGCCAAGCTCGGCCGCGCAGTCAAAGTCGCGCTCGATGATCTTGACCTCCACGCCCTCGCGCAGAAGCGTTTCGCTTAAATAATACGTGATGCGCCCGCCGCCGGCAATCAGCACGCTGCGCGCGCGGTTGACCAGCAACCGAAGCCTTTTAAACATGCGCGCCATCTCGCTGTGGTCGCCTGTAATATACAAAACGTCACCGCTTTGTATGACAAAATCTCCCGATGGGATGGCAACCTCATCGTCGCGCTCTACCGCGCAGATAAGCACCTTTGCGCCGATACGCTGCGGCAGGTCGGCAAGGCGCATGTTCCCGAGCATGCAGTCGCCCTCCGGCACGCGGCAGGAAACCAGCTCCACGCGCCCGCGGGCAAACAGCTCCACCTTTGTTGCCGAGGGGAACCTCAGAATGCGGGCAATCTCGCCGGCCGCGGCGCGCTCAGGATTGATGGCCATCGAAAGGCCCAGATCCTCCTTGAGCGCATAGAGCTGCTCGGAGTACTCGGGGTTACGCACGCGTGCGACGGTATGCTTTGCCCCCAGCTTATGCGCGGCCAGGCAACAGAGCATGTTGACCTCGTCCGAAGCCGTTACGGCAATCAGCAGGTCGCAGTTTGCAATATCCACCGATTGCAGGACGGAATAGGTTGCGCCGTTACCCACGTACCCGATGATGTCGAGCGTATTGCCAAGCTGCTCCACAACGCGCTCGTTTTTATCGATCACGGTAATATCATGACCCTCGTCAAGCAGTTGCTCGGCCAGCAGTCCGCCTACCTTGCCGCCGCCGACGATTATAATGTTCATTTGCCGCTTCCCCCAGAACGATAATACGGTCTACCCCGTGTCAGACCGTCAAAAACCACGTTTTTTGACGGTGGCGCGCGAGTTGCGCGATTGTTTCATGCGGCTACACCCTCAAACGGCCGCGCCCTTGTCGGCCTTGCCGCATGCAGGGCGTCAAAATCCATCGCGCATGCCGCTGTTTTTAACGGATTCCATGCCCGTTCCCGCATCGTTTCGTTGCGGAACCGGCAGGCCCGCCCGCTTGCATACCATCTGCCTGCGCCCAATCGCAAAATGCGAAAATCGTCGGCGCAAACCGGTTTTTATGAGCGCCGCCATGCCTACTTTATCATCCGCGGCAAAAACTTGCAACAAATCGTTGATAAAACGTTGGTTTTTCGTAACTTCAGCGTTACAATCATAAGATAGAATAATCATAACACAAAGAAAGTGAGGCAATCGAAATGCAACGCATCTACGTGATTACGGGAATTGGGGGGCACCTTGGCAATACCATCGCACGCGAGTTGCTCAACAGCGGTGCGACGGTACGTGGTTTTGCACGTCCCGGCGAGGACGTCACCATGCTCTACGGCGATGCCGTATCGATTGTCCGCGGGGATGTCCGCGATATCGAATCGCTTGAGCCGCTGTTTTACGGCATCGAGCGCGACGACGAGGTCTTTTTCATCCATTGCGCGGGCATCGTGTCGATTGCAAGCAAATACGATCAGACCGTTGTGGATGTCAATGTCAACGGCACGGCCAATGTGGTGGAGCTGTGCAAGCGCCATCACGTCAAAAAGCTGGTGTATATCAGCAGCGTGCACGCCCTGCCGGAACTGCCCGATCATGCGATCATGCAGGAGGTCAGCAAGTTCCGCCCGGACAGCGTGACCGGCCTGTACGCCAAAACCAAGGCCGCCGCCACGCAGATTGTGCTCGACGCCGTAAACGACGGGCTTGACGCAACCGTTATCCATCCCTCGGGCATCATCGGCCCCAACGACTACGGCAACGGCCATCTGACACAGATGATCATCGACTATCTCAACGGTACGTTGACCGCCGGCGTGGACGGAGGCTATGATTTTGTGGACGTGCGCGACGTGGCAAACGGAGTCATCGCCGCCACCGAGCGGGGTAAAAAGGGAGAATGTTACATCCTCAGCAACCGCTATGTCGCCGTTCCCGAGTTGCTCAATACGCTCAGCCGCATAACCGGCGGGCGCAAAATCCATACCTTCCTGCCGATCTGGTTCGCCAAGCTGACCGCGCCGCTTGCAGAACTGTACTATAAAATCCGCAATGAGTCGCCGCTGTTTACCCGCTATTCGCTCGACGTGCTTACCAGCAACGCGCGCTTTACATGTGCAAAGGCCAAGCGCGACCTCGGTTATAAGGTGCGCGATATCAGCGTGACGCTGCGGGATACGGTTACGTTTTTGATGCATGAGCGCAAAAATCTGTTCAAAAAGCGGCGCGCTACGGCCAAAGCGTCCAGAACGGGCGCCAATGCCGCCGGCGTTTCTTAACGCGATCCCGACCTATCGACAGCAACGATATTCCTTTCAGTCAAGACCACCCGTTTGCTGAACTGAACCCCGTGGAGTGGACAGAGCAAAAGACGCCCTGTCATAAGGAATAAGGATCAGATAAACTGACGACGCAACTCAAGCGGCGTCAGTTTTGTTTTGAGCTGTATACGTTCATTATTGTAGAAGGATATGAAGCTGTCAATGTCCATTTGCGCTTCATGGATGGATTTTGGCTTGTGTCTGCGGAGACATTCGGCCTTAAGAATACCAAAGAAGTTTTCCGCCATAGCATTGTCATAGCAATTTCCG
This sequence comes from uncultured Oscillospiraceae bacterium, assembly GCA_964447605.1. Lineage (GTDB taxonomy): Bacteria > Bacillota > Clostridia > Christensenellales > CAG-138 > CAYUTA01. The sequence continues at coordinate 23,286 of CAYUTA010000011.1, forward strand.
CGTCTTGACATGGAGGGCGTAATGTCATACTCTCGTGTCAGGGTGAACTATGCTTGGGAAGTGTACTGAAACCCTTGGTCGCCGTGGAGCTGTAACTCCGCAGCGACCGGCTCTTTCCTCATGGCTTCGCGGATGGTTTTGAGCGCCAGATTTATCGATTGTTCTATGCCGGTCTTGTAAGCGATAATACTGTTGTCGAATAGAGCCCGAATCATCGACAGATACAACGTTCCTTGCGGTGTGATCACATAAGAAATATCCGTGACCCATTTTTCGTTCGGTCGGCTTGCCGTGAAGTTGCGGTTCAGCAGGTTGGGATAACGGTGTAGCTGCTCCTGCATCTGTCGGTATTTGCGTCGACGTCTAACCTCAGAGAGCAAACCATACTTCTCCATGAGCCGGTATACCTTTTTGTGGTTTACATGGAAACCTTGCTTTTCAAGCCAAAACCCGACTCGCCGATAGCCATAGGTCTTGTCCGTCTTTTCATGGCACTTGCGAATTCTCTGTATCCTTGGTCTGCCTCTTTGTGCAGGAACGATTGGTATCTCCCGCTGGTTCCTTCGGTTTCGTCTAACAAGTTCTTTAATCTGAGCTTTTGTGTAGCCGAGTTCCTCGGCTACCATTCTGTGAGAATATCCTTCCTTCTCAAGCTCTAATACCTTAGATAAAATCTCTTCTCCAAATTGTTTTCCCATACAAATAACCTCCCGTCGTTTTTATCCTACGACAGGAGGTCGTTTTTCTCTCTGTCCGCTCCACGGGGTTCAGTTCATTGCACGGGTGGTCTTGGTTCAGTCTGTCAAAAAATCCAAGGCAGCCTTCCGGAGGTTCGTTCCGGCTCCGCCGGAGATTTGCCGGTGGAACGGACGCCCGGTTTGGGCGATTGCCCTGTGCATGTTGCCCAACGATAGCCCGCAGGGCGAAAGGAAGGAAGCGGTCGCTCGTCAAAAAACAGATTTTTAACGGCTTGAGAGGGCGGCTTAAAGGCCGCCCTGACGCCGCTCGCCATCCGTATCCGCAATTCGGGGGCGGATGGGTTTCTCTCCCGCCTGTTCCTTGTCAGTTAAAATCCACGGTTACCTCGTTGAAGCCGGTATCCTTTTCATAACGGACCGACCAGTTCAGGCTCCCATAGCCAAAGGCTGAGGCAACTTCGGTGGCGGTGTTTTGAAGCGAGTCCAGCGCGCTGGTGAATGCGCCTGACGCGCTGGAAAACGAATTGTCCCCGCCGTTGAGATATTTTTCAGCCTGGCGAGCCGCCTTTTTGCGAATCTCCTCAAAGTCATTGACCTGTCGGCGCAGGCTGTTGTACAAATCGAGTCCGCCCTGCGTATATTGCTGCAAAAGCACTGCGTTAAGCCGGATTCCATAGCGCGTGGCGCTGAAATTGTTGAAGCCGACCGCGCCTCCATCCGGTATGCCGCCCGTCTCTCCGCCGCCGTCGGTTATCGACGGGCCGCCCGGCATCGTGGGATTCGTGGGCGGGGCGGGATCAATCGGCACGTTCGGGTCAATCGGAAGGTTGCTGTCCGGATACATGGGTATTTCAGGCTCGATATACAGCTGCCCGTTGGCAATGTAGTCAGCCGTATAATTGATCAGCTTGTTGCAGGTGTTCAGGTATTTCTCGGCGCGCATCTCGGCCCAGCGGTATTTGGCGTATGTGGACGAATACGCCCTTTCCTCCGGCACGTCGATGCCATAGACGGTCTTGATGATCTTCACGCGGTTGGCCTGGTCGGTCAGGCAAAAATTCCAGTTGAAGATATTTGTGTTGCCCCCGCCCTTGCTGCTCATCGAGTACATGCCGATGTTCTCCTTGTCAAGATTATATGCAAATGAGGCGAGCGCAGCGGTCTGACTCAGGGTACAATTGGTAAACAGTTGCCCGTCAAAGGATCCTAGAATATCCGGAATTTTAAGGATCAGGTTCTGCTGCTGCATGGTTTCAAACAGCGCGACCATCATCTTTTTCTGCCGGTTGACGCGGTTGCCGTCGCCGCTGGCGGAAACGTTTTTGCGCACGCGCAGATAGTCGAGCACGCCCTGGCCGTCAAGATGCTGCTGCCCCTTGCGATAGCGACGGCCCATCATGGTATAGCTCATTTCAAGATCATAGTCCACGCCGCCGACCGCGTCGACGAGTCCCTTGACGGCAGGCATGGTCACGGCATAGTAATAGTTGACCGGAATACCGCCAAGCATCCAGCTCGCCGCCTCGCAGACCTTCAGGAAGCCCGCGCCGCCCGGCGCGTCCATTCCGCCGCCGCAGTTGATGGCGGCGTTGAGCTTATAGATGCCCTTTACGCCCGGGATGTTGGCATAGGTATCGCGCGGCAGGGAGATCAGGTCGGCCCGGTTTTCGTCAAAATTCACGGCCAGCAGCATCATCACGTCTGAGTGCCACTCCTTCTTGCCGTTCCATGTCTCGCGCTCCTCGGCATAGTCCACGCCGACAACAAGGATATTCACGATATTCTGCATCATGGACGTATCGGCCTGTGCTACGAGCGCCGCATACGGGTCCAGCGTAGGCGCGGGCGTAGGTCCCGGCGTTTCGGCGGCAGAAATATCCGCTTGCTCCGTTACCGCCGCGGCGGACGGCGTGGGCGTAACGCCCGAGGCGGACGCGCCGAAAAACGACCCCGGGTTGTACCGCACATTGTATAGGTATACCCCGCCGGCAGCCAACAAAACGGCGCCGAGCAGGGCCAGCACAATCCACACATAGCTTCTCCTGGTGCGGTGATGCTTCTTTTTTTTGCGCCGGGGCGTTTCGTCGTAAAACGCTTCCGTAGGTACAAACGCCTCCACGCGCGACGACGGAGCGCCCGCCCTGCCGGACCGGCGGTTCTGCTTTGGCCGCTTCCCGCCGTCACAGGATGCGTCGGGCGCGTCTAGGACATAGCCGTCATCCGCGTCAAAATCCATTTCAGCGGCGTCTTCCCACGCGTCATAGCCGGACGCATCCCGCGCAGGCGTTATCATGCCGTCGCCCGCCTGCGGCGCGTCTTGCCGGTCAGGCGCGGCATGTTCTCCGGGCTCAAACGCCGCGTCCATGTCGGAGGCGTCTGCCGCAGCCCCGCCCGTTTCAGGCGCGGGAGCCTCGTCTGCCTCTTCAGTATCCGCCTCGCCAAACAGGCTGTTGGTCAGCCGTTCGGCAATTTCTTCGTCGGTAGGTTCGTCCATCCTGTTTCTGCGTTCATCCATTCTGCAGGCAATCCTTTCGCACACATTTCTTAAAAAATCAATGTATGTTATTTGGTTATTATAACAAAGATAATTGTGTTTCCCCGTCGATTTGAGAAAATTACAAATCGTTTACATTATTCTCAAACTTTTTCGGTTCCAAACTCCGTCGCTAAAAATCGCACTTTTCAGTTGCACCTGAATGCGTTATAATCTATAAATGTATTTCTGTGCGCTCAACAATCCGGCGCAGAAGGAGAGGCCTATGATCGTTATTATTCCGGCGTATCAGCCGGATAGCAAGCTATATGATCTGGTCCGTACGCTAAAAGACACAACGGACTATCCCATTGTCATCGTCAACGACGGCAGCAGCCCGGACAAGGCGGAGTTGTTTGATTCGCTCACGCCGTTTGCCAAAATACTGACGCACCCTGTCAACTGCGGCAAGGGCGCGGCCATCAAGACGGCTCTGCGGTATATCTATGACAACTACCCGGCCAATGAGGGCGTTATTACCGTGGATGCCGACGGACAGCATCTGCCGGCGGATATCGTGCGCGTCGCCAGGTCATGGGAGCGTTCGCCGGAAAGTCTGGTGCTCGGTTCGCGCTGCTTTACAGGCAAGGTTCCCTTCAAAAGCCGCGCGGGCAATGCCATCACGCGGTTTGTGTTTGCCGTGAGCACCGGCGTCAAGGTGTTTGATACGCAGACGGGCTTAAGGGCCTTCGGCGTGTTCCGTACGCCCATGATGCTTGAGATGAAGGGCGACCGGTACGAGTACGAGATCAACGTGCTGCTGTATGCGACCCGTCACCGCTTGCCCATTGAGGAGGTTCCCATCGAAACGGTCTATATTGAGGATAATAAGTCCTCCCACTTTAACCCCGTTCGCGATGCCTGGCGTATTTATAAGATGATTCTGCTGTTCGTCGCGTCATCCCTGGTCGCCATGCTCATCGATTATGTGCTGGTGCTCACGCTGAGCGTGGTTACGAAGGATTTGCCGGGTTCGCTGTTTATCAGCGTGGTTACCGCCCGCGTCATCAGTTCGTTGGCAAACTACTTCATCAATTGCAAGCTGGTGTTTGAAAACCGTTCAAGAAGCAGCATTGTGCGCTATTACATTCTGGCCGCCGGTATCCTGGTTGCCAATTACCTGCTGATGGAGGTTGTCACCGCCATGATGCCAATCGCCATCGGCAAGCTGATTGTCGAGCTGGTGCTGTATCCGCTGAGCTTTTATCTGCAGCGCAGGTTCGTGTTTCCACCGGAGAGCGAGGGCGAGGCATGAGCGGCACAACGGGATTTGATTTTAAAAAGCGGTTGATCAAGGCCATCGCCATCGATTTTCTGGTGTTTGCCGCGTGCCTGCTGACGTTTTCATATTTCCACCATGTGCGCGTGCGCGACGTAACGCCCACGACGATTGCCGCGCCGCCGCGCATAAGCGCGCAGCCTGCCTCGGAAGCGGTTGCGGCCAACGCGGGTGCGCCCGGAACCGTTTCACAAGGCGATGACGCGGCGAATTCTCCGGACGCCGCCCCTGTTGCCGGGGCGGCGGGGCTGGATACGGGCGGCATGTTCGGATTGCAGTTTGCCGATAAATTTGCGCGCGGAGAAACGGAAATTACCGAGACAAGCTATAAGAGCGGGAATGTTTCCATAGAAATCCAGACCAGGCAGCACAACACCTCCACGTACTATGTGGCGGATATCTATGTGCGGGACGTTTCCTGCTTCCGCACCGCCGTCGCGCTCGATTACCAGGAGCACATCGCAAGCGGCCGCAAGAACGTGATGCAGGTTTTGCAGTTTTCAGAACTGACGGATGCGATTGTGGCCATATCGGGCGACAATTTCGTCTATCGCAACGCGGGCGCGCTGGTCGTCCGCAACGGCATGGAATGGATGAAGAAATCGCCGTATACCGACGATATCTGCGTGATGTTCTACGATGGGGCAATGGAGACGTTCTCCTCCAGGTCCGCAGCGGCCTGGCGGGCATATGTGGACGAGATTTACGCGCGCGGCCTGTATCAGTGCTGGAGCTTCGGCCCAAGCCTGCTCGATGAAAACGGGCAGCCGAAAACGGTGTTCAACAACTCCGTCAGCCCGGAAAACCCGCGTTCGGCGCTTGGCTATTATGAGCCGGGGCATTATTGCTTCGTGCTGGTCGACGGCAGGCAGGCGGGCTATTCCATCGGCCTGACGCTTGCAGAGCTGTCGCAGGTGTTCTACGAACTGGGCTGCACGCTGGCATATAACCTTGACGGCGGCGACACGGTGGCCATGACGTTTTCCGGCACGCTGGTCAATCGTCCGCAGGATGCCGAGCCGCGCCGGGTAAGCGACGTGCTGCTCATTGGCGAGCCTGTGGATTTAACCGGGGAGGGTTGAGCGGATGAAGTGGATCAAGCGCGCGCTGCCGCATGTTACAATCGTACTCTCGCTGATGACGCTGACGTTCTTCTGTATTGACCGCGTGAACACAAATATGGCGTTTATGACCAGTGAGTTAAGCAAATGGGTGTTCATGCTGCTCGCCGTATGCGCGCTGCTGTCTTCGCTGATGCTCGCCGGTTTCCACTGGCGCGACGATGCGCGGCAGGCGCGCAAGCGCAAGTACGCCCGTGAGCGCGCCGCAATCAGGCGCATGTCGGAATCCGGAGCGCCAGTGGAAACCGGCGGATCCGATGACGACGCGACCGATGACGACGCGGAGGATTGACGCGTCCACCCGGCGCGTCCCATTTCGGCGGCAGCCCAAACACAGGGATCGATCGGGGCCTGCAAACCCGAACAGCCCCATTGGGGGGCGGCCTGCGGCGGCCAAACCCGTTCCCGGCCATTGAAGGCAATCCGCATAGCCGCCATGGATTGGTTCATCTTTCAAAAAATAAGGGGGTCGCGCATATGGAAAAGATTGTTGTGCTGGATGGTTATACGGAAAACCCCGGGGATTTGAGCTGGGCGGGTCTGGAAGCGCTCGGTGCGCTGACGGTTTACGACCGCACGGACAAGGCGGACATTCCGGCGCGCATCGGCGACGCGAATATCGTGTTCATCAACAAGGCGCCCATCACGGCGGACACAATGGACGCCTGTAAAAGCCTGCGCTACATCGGCGTTCTGGCAACGGGCTACAACGTCGTCGATATTGCCGCTGCCGCCGCGCGCAACATCACGGTTACAAACATCCCGACCTACGGCACGGACGCGGTGGGACAGTTCGCCATTGCGCTGCTGCTGGAAATCTGCCATCGCATCGGCCACCATGACAAGGCCGTGCATGACGGGCGCTGGGAAAGCTGCCCCGACTGGTGTTTTTGGGATTATCCGCTCATTGAGCTTGCGGGCAAAACGATGGGAATCGTCGGGTTCGGCCGGATCGGCCGGACCACGGGCAGGATTGCGGGCGCGCTGGGCATGCGGGTGCTCGCCTGTGACACCCGCCCAACCGAAGCCGGGCGCGCGCTGGCCGAATATGTGCCGCTGGACGCGCTGCTGGCCGAATCGGACGTGATTTCGCTGCACTGCCCGCTCACGGCCGAAACACACGCGCTGATAAACAGGCGGAGCATCGCTAAAATGAAAGACGGCGTGATCCTGCTCAACAACAGCCGCGGTCCGCTGATTGCCGAACAGGATCTGGCCGACGCGCTTTGCAGCGGCAAGGTGTACGCCGCGGGGCTGGATGTGGTTTCTGCAGAGCCCATCCGCGCGGACAACCCGTTGCTGAAGGCCCCCAACTGCATTCTCACGCCGCACATCAGCTGGGCGCCCAGGGAAAGCCGCCGCCGGCTGATGGACGTTGCTGTGGACAATCTGCGGCAATTTCTCGGCGGCTCTCCCGTCAACGTCGTGCGCTGACGCGCGCCGCCGCCCGCTCCCGCCTTTTTAACAAAAAAATACGATAAAATATGGGCAAGGACGCGCCTTTCATCCTTGCCCGCATGTTTCGTTGTCCCGCCGCACGGCTTTCCGGCCTGTTTCAACACCCTGCGGACGCGCCGCGCGCCCTGCCGTTGCAGGTTTATCTGCAGCGGTGTTTCCGGAAACCTTCGTTTTGCCGTTCCCGGACGCATGCCCGCGCTATGGGGAATTGGCGGGGCTGCCGCACGGCCGGTCTTTTGCGACAAGCCGCGGTCTGCCCGCGCAGGGCACGTTTATTTGCCCAGCATTTTGAGAATCGCCGCTTTGGACCGCGCCCCAACGGTTTTTTCTTTGACTTTACCGCCGGAGAACACCATCAGTGTCGGGATGCTCATCACGCCGTATCGCGCCGCCAGATCGGGCTGCTCGTCAATGTTGATCTTGCCAACCCTGACGTCGGCGACCTCCCCGGCGATCTCCTCCACAATCGGGCCGACCATGCGGCACGGGCCGCACCACGGCGCCCAGAAATCCACCAGCACAGGCTTTGTGGCTTCCAGCACTTCCTTGGAAAAATTGTCCAGCGTAATGGTAATGACTGCCATGAACACATACCCCTCTTTCCGGTACTTTCATTTAGTATACCTCAATTTTCCGGTTTTGCGTACGGCTTTGCGCAATCTTTTTCATTTCGCTTCCTGATCATAATAAATGGGCCGCTTAAAACCGTTTGCCCGGCGCAAATGCGTATGGTACAATCAGGCCAAAGATTACGCGCATGCGCCCGGCCGCAACGCCAAAAGCTCCTGCCCGCCCAGCAGCCTGCGTTGTATCAAGCGTACGGACTGTAACCATGAAGCCTGTAACGAAACGCGATTCATCGCAGTCAGGATTTGCCTATGCATGATATCCCGGATAAATTCATCCCGCCTAAAATGCCGCCGGAGGCGTCCATCGTCCCATGCGCGGATTATGGCGGCAATACGGTGAACGCGGCGCTTATCGCCGCGCTTGCGCCGTTTGGCGGGCTGGACTGGGTGGCGCCCGGCATGCGGGTGGCGGTCAAGGTCAACCTGCTTGGCGCGCACAAGCCCGAAAAGGCCGCAACCACGCACCCCGCGCCGGTGACGGAGCTATGCCGCCTGCTTGTTGCGCGCGGCGCATCCGTCGTGGTGGGAGACAGTCCCGGCGGTTTTTTCACCCGCGCATTTCTCGCGCCCATCTACCATGCCTGCGGCATGCACGCGGTTACGGACGCCGGCGCACAGCTCAATGACGACTTTTCCGAGGCGGACGTGTTAAACCCGGACGGGCTGCTGCTGCGTGCGTTCCGCTGCACGCAGTACCTGCTTGAGGCGGATGCCGTCATCGACTTTTGCAAGCTCAAAACCCACGGCTTGATGGCCTATACCGGCGCGGTAAAAAACATGTTCGGCGCGATTCCCGGCATGAAGAAATCCGAGCTGCATTATCAGTTCAACAAAACCGAAGCCTTCGCCGGAATGCTTATCGACCTGTATGAGCGCATGCGTCCGCGTCTTTGCATCGCCGATGCGGTCACGGTCATGGAGGGCAACGGCCCGTCGGTCGGCACGCCGCGGCATATGGGCGCGCTGCTTGCCGCGGAAAACGGCCACGCGCTCGATCTGCTCGGCGCGCGCCTAATGGGGTTGGGCGTTGCCGACGTTCCCACGCTAAAAGCCGCCTTTGCGCGCGGATATGTGCCCGAAACCGCCGAACAGCTTCCCGTACACGGCGCATGGCTGCCGTTTGTCGCAAAGGACTTTTGCTGCACGCCCATCCGCAGCGTCGTCAGCTGGGGGACGGGCAATCCCGTGCTGGCGCGCGCGATGGAGCGCGCGCTCGCAGACCGGCCGGCCGCGGACGGGACGCTTTGTACCGGCTGCGGCGTTTGCGCGCGGCACTGCCCCATTCACGCCGTCACAATGAAGGGAAAACGCCCGCTTATCGACCGCGGCGCCTGCATCCGCTGCTTCTGCTGCCAGGAGTTTTGCCCTGCCGGTGCAATGCAAAAACGCCGTCCGCCACTGGCAAAATGGCTGTACAAGTAGGGGAACGCTTTTGCGGGGGCAACGCCCTTGCCCGTCCCGCCCCCACATGCCGCCGCCTCCGGCCCGCATTCATGACAAATCTGTAAATTCTCAATATCTTGTGCGAATCGGCTTGTAAGACACAAGATGTGGTTGTATACTGAAGATGTTGCCGTACGCAGGCGCAGCGCGCTTCCTACGGCGCGACATGGATGTAAGGATGGGTTTGAACAGGTATGGCGATTTCTGATATTGGCAAAAACGCGCTTACGGTTCTGGAAAAGCGCTATTTGAGCAAGGACGAATCGGGCGCGGTGACCGAGGATGTGGAGGGGATGTTTCGGCGCGTGGCAAAGGCCGTCGCGCAGGCCGACGCGGATTACGGCGCAAGGGCTGCGGATGTGGACCGGACGGCGGAAGCATTCTATGAACTGATGACAAGCCTGCGGTTTTTACCCAATTCGCCGACGCTGATGAACGCCGGGCGGCCGCTTGGGCAGCTGTCCGCCTGCTTTGTGCTGCCGGTTGACGACAGCATGGACGCCATCTTTGAAGCGGTTAAGAACGCCGCGCTCATCCACAAATCCGGCGGCGGTACGGGCTTTTCGTTCTCCCGGCTGCGGCAGAAGGGCGCGACCGTCAAATCCACCGGCGGCGTGGCCAGCGGGCCGGTGAGCTTCATGCGCGTGTTCAACGTGGCGACCGAGGCCGTCAAACAGGGCGGCACGCGGCGCGGCGCCAACATGGGGGTTTTGCGCGTGGATCACCCGGATATCATGGAGTTTATCCGCTGCAAGACCGACACGTCGGACATCAATAACTTCAACATCTCCGTTGGACTGACCGAAAAATTCATGGCCGCCGTGGAAAACGGCGGGGACTACGAACTGGTCGACCCCAAAAGCGGACATGCCGCCGGCACGCTGCGCGCACCGGATGTGTTCGACGCCATTGTGGACGCCGCCTGGCAAAACGGCGAGCCGGGCATCCTCTTTTTAGACCGCCTCAACCGCGACAATGTCGTGCCGACCCAGGGCGAAATCGAGAGCACCAACCCCTGCGGCGAGCAGCCGCTGCTGCCGTACGAAAGCTGCAATCTCGGGTCCATCAATCTGTATCGGATGCTCGACTGCACGGACGGCGGCTATGCGTTTAACTTCGACCGGCTGGCGGAAACCGTCTTGCAGGCGGTGCATTTCCTCGACAACGTGATCGACGTCAACAGCTATCCGCTGGAAGTGATCGGCCAGGTTACGCGCCAATCGCGCAAGATCGGTCTTGGCGTAATGGGCTTTGCCGACGCGCTGCTGGCGCTTGGCATCCCCTATCACTCCGACGAGGGCGTGGCGTTTGCCGAAAAGCTGATGGCATTCATTCAGGCCACGGGCCAGGCCGCCAGCGCAAAGCTTGCCAAAACGCGCGGCGCTTTCCCGCTGTTTGCCGTCAGTACGCGCAGCGGCGGCGAACCGCTGCGCAACGCGACCGTCACCACCATCGCCCCCACGGGCACGCTCTCCATCATCGCCGGCTGCTCGAGCGGCGTGGAGCCTGTGTTCGCGTTCGTCTATATCCGCAACGTCATGGACGGCACGGAGATGATCGAAATCAACCCCGTGCTGCTCGACACGCTGCATGCGCGCGGGCTGTACAGCGACGCGCTGATCCAGAAAATCGCCGCCGAGGGCACGCTTGCGCACTGTGAGGAGCTGCCTGAAGACATACGCCGCGTGTTTGCCTGCTCGCACGATATCCCGCCCGTGTATCACACCAGGATGCAGGCCGCTTTCCAGCGCCATACGGACAACGCCGTCAGCAAGACCGTCAATTTTGCCAACTCCGCCACGCGCGACGACGTGCGCGAGGTCTATCTTCTGGCCTATCACGAAGGCTGCAAGGGCGTGACCATCTATAGAGACGGCAGCAGGTCCGGCCAGGTGCTCAATATCGGCTCGGTCAATAAGGACAGGCCCGCCCCGCCCGTTTACGGCAAAATTGAGCCGCGTCCGCGTCCCACGGTTACGCGCGGCTTCACCGAAAAGATGAAGATCGGCTGCGGCACGCTCTATATCACCACCAATTACGATGAAAACGGCATCTGCGAGGTGTTCACCAGCACCGGCAAGGCGGGCGGCTGCCCCAGCCAGAGCGAGGCCACGGCCAGACTCGTCTCCATCGCGCTGCGCAGCGGCATCTCCATCGACGAGGTATACAGCCAGCTCAAGGGTATCCGCTGTCCCTCGACCATCCGGCAAAAGGACGTGAACTGTACCTCCTGCCCGGATGCGATTGCGCGCGTGCTCAAAAAGGTCAGCGAGTTCATCGAGGCCGACGCGCCGCACGGCGACTTTGACACACCCGCGCCGAGCAAGCCCGTCCCGCGCCGCGACAGTCCGGATTTCCAGGAGCCGGAGCCGCCTGCGGGCGAGATCACGGCCTGCCCGGACTGCGGCGGCCCGGTGGAGCACGGCAGCGGCTGCGTCACCTGCCGCGGGTGCGGCTTCAGCCGCTGCGGTTAAGACAGGCAATCCTCCGTTATCTTTGGCGCGGACGGCCGGGAGACGCTCCATAGCCGCATCCGCGCCGCCGGCGGCGGATGGAACGTTTACGTTCCCCTTACGGAGCCGTCATCCCGTTTCAGGCGGGAAGGATTGCAGCGCGATATCCGCCGCGCCGACGTTATGGTAAGCGCAGGTCCCTTTTTTGCCGATTCCCAGAATTCAGACCGCATTGACCCGTCTCGGCTATGGCGGATCGCAGCCACAGGCAACCCGTGGTTTCGCTTGCTTGACGCATTGCCCGTTTCTGATTAAAATGATGGTATGGAGACAAATATCCCAAACCGGCCAAAAGTGAATAGCGGACCTCTGCCCGTGCTGCTCGGCGCCTTCTGTGCCGGCGCGGCGGCCGTTTTCATCCCGCTCGTTCTTTTGGTTGCGCCCGCGCTGTTTGCCTGCGCAATGTGCCGTACAAAGCCGGGCTATCTGGCGTTGTTCGGCGGCGTATACGCCGCGCTGTCCTTCCTCATCCTGCCGGCGTTGACGGCCCTCAGCCTGAGCGTGCTGTGCACCGGCATGGCCTTTGCGCTGTATTGGATGCAGACGGGGAAAATGAGCAATATCTACACCGCGCTTGTGCTTTCCGGCATTGCGCTTGTCAGCCTGTACGCCGCGGCATGCCTGCCGGGCATCCTCTCCGGCGAGGGCGCGTTTGCACCCATACAGGCTATGGTCGACGACATGGTCGGCACGGCCAGGCAGGCAACGGCGGCGGCCGTCTCCGGTTTGCCTGAATCCTTCGCCGCGGGCGTGCAGGAATACTTTGCTTTGCTCGATACGTTCAGCCGGATGGCTGCGGCGCTGTTTGTGCCCTTCCTGTGCGTAACGGCGGGTCTGCTGAGCCTTGTAAACCTTTTGTTCTTCCACCTGTTTGCCAGAAAAAACGGCTTGAGCGTTTCGCCCATGCGCCCGTTCCGGCTTTGGGCGATTCCACAGCGCATAACGTACGGCATGCTTTTTTTGCTGATCGTCTCCCTGATATTTTTGTGGACCGACTGGGATTATGCGGACGCATTCTCCGGCACCGTGAACGTGCTCGTGGGCATGCCGCTGATGCTGCAGGGGCTTTGCGTTGTTGATTTTTTAATAGTACGCACCGGAAAGAATGTTGTCGCCAAACGCGTGCTGGTCTACCTGGCCGCCGCGCTTTTATTCGTGTATGCGCAGGCGCTGCTCATGATGCTCGGCTGCTTCGACCAACTGTTCCGCTTTCGCATGCGTGCGTCCATGCCGCCGCCCGGCATGCCGCGCGACGGGTTTTAAGCAGCCTGACAGGCGCGCTCCGCCCGGCATAAACCCGCCGCCGGGCACCGGACTTTTTCAGGCGGCATACTATGAACGGATGGCTGTCTATGTGCGGGCTGTCCCGCAAAAGGGGGATTCGATATGGAGAAAAAAACGCATGTCATCGTGCCGATGGTCATCGTGTCGACCCTGCTTTGCCTTGCCATCCTGTTTTCCGGCTACTATCAGGCCTATCTGCCGTATGTAACCGCAGGCGGGCTGTTTGTGGTGCTGGTGGGCGCGCTGTGCTGCTTCGGCGCCGAGCGCCGTCGCGAAAAAAAGCTGCTCGTGCAGCTGGACGCGGTGTTCGGCCAGAACAACAGCGCCTCGGCGCGCATCATCCGAGACGTATCCATTGCCTGCGCCATTCTCGACGACACCGGCCGCATCGTATGGCGCAACGCCATGTACGAAAAGCTGTTTGACGAGGAGAACATCCTCAAAATCCTGCCCCAGTACGACCCGCGTCTGCCGCTTGCCGCCATGCCGCTCGATTACGCCGGCGGCGCGTACCAGCTCATGAACATGCCGGTGTCGCGCCCTGGAACCTCGCGCAAGCTGACCTTCCAATACTGGCTTGACCGCACGGAAGCCGCGCACTATAAGCGCCTGTTTGAAGACCAGATGCCGTATGTCGCGCTGGTATATGTCGATAACTACGAGGAGCTTTCCTCGGACGTGCAGTTCCACCGCACCACGGTGCTTGCCGAGGTGGAGGGCTTGATTGCGGACATGATGCGCAAGCTCGGCGGCATCTACCGCCGCTATGAGAACGGGCGCTTCCTGCTGGTGTTTGAGGCCGCGCGGCTCGAGACGGTCGAGGCCGAGCGGTTCCCGCTGCTCGAGGCGGCCCGCGCCATCGATACGGGAACAAACGTTTCGGTATCGCTCTCCATCGCCGTGGGCGTGGCCGACCATATCCAGCAGTCCGACGAGAGCGCTCGGCAGGCGATGGAGCTTGCGCTCGGGCGCGGCGGCGATCAGGCGGTGGTCAAAGTCGGCACGAATTACCGCTTTTACGGCGGCAAGCGGCAGATGGAATCCATGCAGTCGCGCGTTAAGACGCGCTTGTTCAGCAAGGCGCTGCGGCAGCTGTTTGAAAACGCGGGCGACGTCATCATCATGGGGCACAAGCACGCGGATATGGACTGCGTCGGCGCGGCGCTCGGCGTGGCAACCTGCGCCAAGCAGATCGGCTCCAAAGCATACATTGTGCTCGATGAATCCAACGTGTCCATCGACAGCGTGATCGCCCTGATTCAGAGCAGCCGTGCCTACGCCGGCATGCTGATTACCCCCGAGCAGGCCGAGCGGCTGATGAAGCCCACCAGCGTGTTGGTTGTGGTGGATACGCAGCGGCCGAACACGACCATCGCGCCCGGCCTTTTGAGCCTGGCCAGCCGCATCGTGGTGATCGACCATCACCGGCGCAGCGCCGATCACATTGAAAACCCCACGCTGCACTATCTTGAGTCGCGCGCTTCCTCGGCAAGCGAGCTGGTGACTGAAACCCTGCAATACTTCGACGACAACCTGCGCCCGCCGTCGTTTGTGTGCGGCGCGCTGCTTGCGGGCATCACGGTGGACACCAAGCACTTTGCGTTCAACGTCGGCTCGCGTACGTTCGAGGCGGCGGGATACCTGCGCAAGAACGGCGCGGATATCGGCATGGTCAAGCAGTTGTTTCAGGAGGACATGGTCACGTTTTCCGACTGTGCGGACGCCGTGCGCCAGGCAACCGTAACCGCCAGCGGCATCGCCGTTTCCCGCGTGGCCGCGGGGGCGAGCAACGCAAAGCTGATCGCCGCCAAGGCTGCCGACGATCTCATTGGCATCCGCGGCGTGGAGGCGGCGTTCGTCATGGGCCTTGCCGACAGCGGAACCTGCGTAAGCGGGCGGTCTCTCGGCGGGGTGAACGTGCAGCTCATCTGCGAGCGCATGGGCGGAGGCGGACATCTGACAATGGCGGGCGCGCAGCTCAATACAACCGATCTTGACGAGGCGGAAGCGATTGTCCGCTCCTGCATCGCGCAATATGAACAGGAGGCCGAAAAAAAATGAAATTGCTGTTGGAACAGGACGTTAAGGGTACTGGTAAAAAGGGGGAAATCGTCAACGTGTCGGACGGCTATGCGAGAAATTTCCTGCTGCCGCGCAAGCTCGCTTCCCCCGCGGACTCGGCGGCCGTCAACGCGGCAAACATCAGCAAAAGCGCGGCCGCGCACAAGAAATTCCAGGCTGGACTTGCCGCGCGCGACCTTGCCAAGCAGCTTGACGGCACGGTTGTAACCGTTTTTGCCAAGGTGGGCGAAAACGGCCGCCTGTTCGGCGCGGTCACCGGCAAGGAAGTCGCCGCCGCGCTCCAGGCGCAAAAGGGCGTGACCATTGATAAAAAGAAGATTGCGCTGGCGGAGCCCATCCGCGCAACCGGCGAGTACGCCGCCAAGGTCAGCCTGTTTGAAAACACCTTTGCCACCATCACCGTAACCGTTCAGGAGGCTTAATGGAACAGCCCCAGCAGGCACAGGTGCCGCCGCATGCGCCGGACGCGGAGCGTTCGGTGCTTGGCAGCATGCTCATCGAGGCCAATGCGCTTGAACTGGCGCTCGAGCAGCTCCGCAGCGAGGATTTCTATCTTCCGGCGCATGAAACGATCTTTGCGGCCATGCGCGACATCCGCAACGGCGGCAACGCCGTGGATCTGGTCACCACGGCCAATGAGCTGGAGCGCCACGGCATGCTTGCGCGCGCGGGCGGACTGACGTATCTTTCCGAACTGATCGCATTTGTTCCCACAGCGGCCAACGTGCAAAACTACATCGAGATCGTGGAGGCAAAAAGCGCCCAGCGCCAGCTCATCCGCGCCGGCGGAGAGATCATCCGAGACGGCATGAACGATGAAAAGGAGCTTGAACAGACGCTCAACGACGCGGAGCGGCGCATCTATGATATCTCCATGCGCAAGTCCGAGGATTCGCTCGTGCCCATCGAGCAGGTCGTTCCCGCCGCGTTCAACCAAATCGGCGAACTGGCCGGCCGCAAGGGTAAAATTACCGGCGTTGCCAGCGGCTTTACGGAGCTGGACCGGCAAACCAACGGTTTCCAGAAAAGCGATCTCGTCATCGTTGCGGGCCGTCCGGCGATGGGTAAAACGAGCTTTGCCATCAACATCGCCCAGTATGCCGCGCTGCACGACAACCGTATTGTGGTGGTGTTCAGCCTTGAGATGAGCGCCGAACAGCTGGTCATGCGCATGCTGTGTACCGAGGCTTCGGTTGAATCACAGCGCATCAAGGAGGGTCTGATCGGCCAGGCGGATCAGGCGCGGCTGATGGAGGTGATGGACCCCATGAGCCGGGCGAAATTCTACATCGATGATTCCGGCGGCGTGACCGTGCCGGAGATCCGCAGCAAGTGCCGCAGGCTGAGGGCGCGCGTTGGGCTGGATATGGTCGTCATCGACTACATGCAGCTGCTTCAAAGCGCCGGCGGCCGTAAGTCCGACAACCGCATGGCCGAAATCTCCGACATGACGCGGCAACTCAAGCTGCTTGCGCGCGAACTGGGCGTGCCCATCCTGTTGCTCAGCCAGCTGAACCGCGGCCCTGAACAGCGGCAGGATCATACGCCAATGATCTCCGACCTGCGCGAGAGCGGCAGCATCGAGCAGGATGCGGATATGGTCATTTTGCTCTATCGCCCGGCGGTATACGACGAGGATGCGGATAATACCAGCCAGATCATCATCGCCAAGCACCGCCACGGGCCCACGGGCACGGTGCTTCTGGCCTGGCAGGGCGAATTCACGCGTTTCCGCAATCTGCAACGGGAATAGGCGCGCCGCGCGTGCGCTGTCCGCGCCGTTAAAGAGCCCCTGTCCGTGCGGCCGGGAAATGTGATTGAACCCTCAAACGTATAAAGGAGTTGTCCAAGCTATGAAAAATACCAATATGTTCCTCAACCCCGACTCCACCATCGCCTGGCCGCTGTTCGCCAACGCCACCTATCCTTGGGAGGCGCTCGGCAGGATCAGGCAGTTCATCGAAGATGTCGGCCCGCTGCTTGATTCCGCCGAATACGATGAGGTTTCGCCGCAGGTGTGGATTCACAGTAGCGCGACGATCTACCCCAACAACTACATCGGCGGTCCCACGATCATCGGCCCGGAGACCGAGGTGCGCCCCGGCGCGTTCCTCCGCGGCAGCGCGCTCATAGGCAAAAAATGCGTGGTGGGCAACTCCACGGAGCTGAAAAACTGCATCCTGTTCGACAACGTGCAGGTGCCGCATTATAACTATGTCGGCGACAGCATCCTCGGCCACTATGCGCACATGGGCGCGGGGTCGATCTGCAGCAATGTCAAAAGCGACAAGTCCCTGGTCGTTGTTCGCGGTGCGGAAGCGATTGAAACAGGACTGAAAAAATTCGGCGCGATCCTCGGCGACCATGTGGAGGTCGGCTGCAACAGCGTGCTGTGTCCCGGCACGGTGCTCGAGCCGTACGCGTCGGTCTATCCGCTCTCGCGCGTGCGCGGCGTGGTGCGCAGCTGGCACATCTTCAAATCGCCCACCGATATCGTGGCAAGAACGGAGTGAGCTTAGCCCATCGAATAAACAATGTTTTTCGATGGGCTACAGCAGTTCGCCTCTCGCGCTTCACGCTCCTAGACAACGGACTGCCACAGGCGTGGGCGGGCTATCGCAATCGCACACGTCGTCCTTGCCTATATGAATTGAAAGCGGTTCTCTTTGTCGCCTTATTGATCATCCCTGGCAGTCGCGCTGATTTGGACGAATTCCACGGCCTTTTCCGCATCGTTTTGTCGCCGGATTGGCGCGGCAAGTTCAATCGCGCTCCTTTGTCGGCGGCAAAGGTCATGCCGCTTTCTCGAGAATCGTCACATTTGGCATCCGCTTTCGCAGCGCAGCGACATCCTCCGGAGAAGCGCTGTCGATCAGGTTCAACGTCTCCAGCGCGTGCAACGGCAAAAACACGGCGCAGTCCTCCACCGGAGCATGGACAAGCGTCAGGCGCGTCAGTTGCGTTAACCGGCCAAGCTCTATACGCGCTTCGGCGCGCAGAAGCGGGTTGTTCTCAAGCGTCAGGTCGGACAGCGTCTTTATGCCGGCAAGCGGCGAAAGATCGGTTGCCAGGGCGCCCCTGAGCACCAGCGTCTCCAGCGCCGGCGGCAGCGCCACCTCCGACAGATCGGCCACCGCCTCGCCCTCGAGCTCCACAAGCAGAATGAGCGAAAGCGCACTGCCCGTGAAGGCCCGGCGGCTGTTTTCATGCAGCGTGCGGCGAATATAGATCAAAAGCTGCGGCTGCGTAATGGGAATCAGCGGCTCCGGCGTAGGCGTAAGGGCCGCAAAAGGCGTATCCGCCGCGGCGGACGCTTCACGCGGCGGCAGGGCGGGTGCGTTTGCCGCAACCGCGCAGGCGCACAGCCCGCCGCATAAAAACGCCGCGCATAGCAGCACGACGCATCCGCGGGCCGGGCGCGTTTTTCCACGGGAAAGCCCCCGCCTTTTTGGATGCTCACCCATATCAGTCCCCACGCGCTGTTTTGGCGTATTGATCAAAGCTCAAGCCGCTTTCATAGTCCCGCGCGTTGGTAACCAGCTTAACGCCGTTTACCGTCAGCATAAACGTCTCGGCATTGTAATGCGTGATGAACGTATTGGCAAGCCCCTGCACGCAAAGCTGTTCCTCGCGCTTCGACATATCAAGCAACGCGCTCAGAAAGCGGTCGGACACGTCGAGGCGCGCAACGACGCGCGGCGCCTGTTTACCGCCTTTGATTTTTACGTAGCTGTCGGCCACTTCAAAATAGACGGTGCGCCCGTAGTCGATGTCCGGCAGCGTGCCGAGGCGCACAAGCTCGTCTAGGAGCGCGAGCGGCGTATCCTCGGCAATGGTTGTTGCAACGCGAACAAGGTTTCGCCCGTATGCATCCGGCGCAAAGGCGGTCAACTCCACGGGCGCGGGCGTTGGGGCAGGCGTCGGCGTTGGGGCAGGCGTCGGCGCGGGCGTAAAAACGGCGGTCGGCGACGGCGTGTCCACCGCCTCGGCGGGCACGCTTCCGTCCTTACATCCGCCGCTCAGTACAGCGGCGCAAAGCGAGCCGGTAAGCAGCGCCGTTCGCAGGAAAAGCTTCCCGGCGCGCCTGACGCAGACCGCTCCGCCTAAAACAACTCCAATAGACATGCCAGGAACATCCTCCTCGATGGGTCTGTGCCTATTCTAGCCCGTTTCGGCCCGCCCTGTCAATTTCCATTTCACGCGCACAGGCGGCGCCGTTCCGATTGTAAATTCCCTTTTCAGGCAAGATATGCTATAATACCCACTGCGTGGGTATCCTATGCTCCGCAGCCCTGCACGCCGCCCGTTTTCTCGCCCTCTGCGCCCGGCAACCGAAAACGATGGCACATTCCAGCAAATCCCTGTCGGAATTATGCTGGAATACCCACTGCGTGGGTATTCTATGCTCCGCAGGATTAGAAGCCGCCCGTTTTCTCGCCCTCTGCGCCCGGCAACCGAAAACGATGGCACATTCCAGCAAATTCCTGTCGGAATTATGCTGGAATACCCACTGCGTGGGTATCCTATGCTCCGCAGGATTGGAAGCCGCCCGTTTTCTCGCCCTCTGCGCCCGGCAACCGAAAACACCGGATGCTTATACCATAATCCGCTACGGATTATGCCGTCATACTATAAAATCTGCTCTTTGGGAGAATGTTATGGAATTGTCCGAACTGGTTCAACGTATCCGCCGCGGCGACCGCGAGGCGCTCCGCGGGCTGATTGCCCAATACGGCGCGGGCGTGTATCGCAAGGCGTATCAAAAGACACAGGACAAGGATCTCGCGCGCGAAGCGACGCGGCGCACCTTTGCCCAGCTCGTTACCACGCTGCAGGAGCAGACGGATATGGACGGCTGGGAGCTCTGGCTCAACGCACTGGCCAAGCGGAATATCGAGGCATGCAGCAACCTGCGCTCCGATATGGCATATATGGAAGGCGAGCTGAACCGCGAACTGTTCGCCGAGCAGGCGCCGCGGGCGCGTCTGGTCGCAGGCGATCCGGACCCGGCACCGGCGCAGGCGCAGGAGTCAATCGCTGCCTTCTGGCAGGAGGGCCCGTTTTCCGCCCAGGAGCAGGCCGTTGCCCGGCGCGCAGCCCAGGAGCAGGCCGTTGCCCGGCGCGCAGCCCAGGAGCAGGCCGTTGCCCGGCGCGCAGCCCAGGAGCAGGCTGCAAAAAGGCCTTCCACAGCGGAACCACCGCCGCGTACAACGGCACGGCGTAAACCGCCGCGTCAACGCAACAGTGCCGATCGATTGTTTGACGATAAGCCGTCTGCCGGCCGCTCCGGCGCTGCTGCGGTGGTGCTGCTGGTGACCCTGTGCATCATTTTGGCATGGATGGCAGCCGGTATCAGCATGTCTCTTGGGCTGATTCCAAAAATCGATCTGGGATATAACTGGTTCAACACGCATATTGCCAGATTCTTTTAAAAAACTTGCCTGCGCCCCTTATGCCCGGCGGCAAAACGGGGGCCGCGCAGCGTGTCGAAAAGGGGTTGAGCGGGAATGGCTCCGCCAGTCCCTGACGAAAAAATGCCGGGCGAACCAAACAATCCCGTAAAAAGCGGCGGCATGGCGTACGGAAAAAGGCAGGGCTATGCGGCCGCAGATTTGAGCGTAAAAAAATGAGCCAAATAAGGAGGAATCATCGCCTATGAGCGTAAAAATCATTTCGGATTCGGCATGCGACCTGCCGGTTACGCAAGGCGGCGCGCTGCGCATTCTGCCCATGAAAATATCCTTTGGCGAGGATATGTTTCTTGACGGGGTGGACTTATCGCACAGCATGTTTTACGAAAAACTGATCGAGTGCAACTCTTTGCCGACGACAAGCCTGATTCCGCCGTATGAGTTCGAGCAGGCATTTGCCGAGGCGACCGCAAACGGAGGCACGGCGGTGGCCGTCACCCTCTCGCAAAAGCTCTCCGGAACCTATCAAAGCGCGGTACTTGCCGCACAGCGGCACGGGGACAGCGTTGTGGTGGTGGACAGTCAAAGCGTTTCCGTCGGGCAGAAGATTCTTGTGCGCTACGCCCTGCAACTGGCCGAATCCGGACTGGACGCGCAGGCGATTGCCGGGAAGCTGGAGGAGCAGAAGCGGCGGGTCTGCGTGCTTGCCCTGCTCGATACGCTCGAGTATCTCAAGGCGGGCGGGCGGATTTCCAAAACCGTCGCGTTTGCAGGCGAAATGTTCAACATCAAGCCCGTGATCGCGCTCAGGGACGGCGAGGTGGCTCTCATTGGCAAAGCGCGCGGTTCCAAAAACAGCAATAACCTGCTCAAGGAGCTCATACGCGCCAAGGGCGGCATTGATTTTGATTATCCCATCGCATTGGGCTACACGGGCCTGAGCGACAACATGCTGCAAAAATATGTGGCCGACAGCAGGGAGCTTTGGCAAGGGCATGCCGAAACGCTGCCTTCCGGTTCCATCGGCGGCACCATCGGCACGCATGCAGGGCCGGGTGCAATCGCGGTTGCGTTCTTTGCCAGGTAACGGGGCGCGGGTCTTGCTAGCCGCCGCGCTGTTTTCTGAATAGCCTGCGCGCCGCCGAACCACACTAAACTCCGAAAAGGAGTGATGAAACATGGATACACTGGCGTTGATATTGATGGTCATCGGCGCAATCAACTGGGGCTTGGTCGGCCTGTTTGGGTTCGATCTGGTAGCCACCCTCTTTGGCGGCAGCGCAAGCGTCGTCTCGCGCATTATTTACACCATCGTAGGGCTTGCCGGCATTTGGGGGATCACGATCCTCTTCAGGCGCGGCACTGAGGGCGACGCGGTTCGGGCGGAAAGCAGCCATTAACGGCCGCGCGCCTCAGTCCCGGCAGGCGCCGAGCGCTTCGCCAAAAAACAGTACGTGCGGATCTCCGTCCGGCAGGGCCGGACCGGGCACGTAAAACCTTGTACGCAGCGCATCGTCAAGCCGGTCAAGCGGCATGTCGGTGCGCTGCACAATTCTGCACTCCAGACGCAGCGCGCAGCCGTCCACGCCGTCCGCTCCTCCAAAGCGCGCGCGTACTCTTTTAAGGCCCGCGGCGGCATACTTATCCCCCTCGCGGCCGGAATGGCTGCCGCAATAGGCAAGCGCCTTCCTCATCGTACCGGGCGCGGGCACGCTCAGGGTAAACACCTCCGTGTTTTGCATCAGCCAATAGGTATAGCGGCTTTTGCGCACCAGGACGAGCGCCGTCGGCCCGCCCCATATCACGCCGAACTGTGCCCAGCCAATGGTCATCGGGTTTGGCGTGTCGCCGCCTGCGGTCAAAAAAATCCCCTTATCCGCCTGCGGCAATATCTCCGGCAGCAACGCATAAAAATCCTGCAACTCCATAATTGTCCTACACTCCTCGCTTTATTTTGATTCGCTCCGTTCGGGGGCCCGGCCGGGCCTCCGCGCCCGAGCGGATTTATTATACACCAGGCGGCGCGCGCTGTTACAAATAATTTAACAATTATCGACGATGTTATTTGTTATAATGCTATTGTATTCATTTTCCACGTTACTTGAAGGAGAAGCCATATGAAAGCAGTCCTGCTCACCTGCAACACCGGACAGGGGCATAATGCGGCCGCGCAGGCCATCAACAACGCCCTTGCCGCCCGCGGCGTGGCTTGTGAAACGCTTGATGCGCTCGCTTTTTTGGGCGAGGGCGCATCCGAGGCCATCGCCGGCATATTCGTCAATATTGCCGTTAAAACGCCCCGCGCATTCGGATTTATGTATCAGACGGGCGAATTTATCACTTCGGACAGGCGCAAATCTCCGGTCTATTATGCAAACTCGCTGTATGCCGAGAATCTGCACCGCTACCTGGTGGATCACGCCGTCGACGCGGCCATCTGCCCGCACCTGTTTCCTGCCGAAGCGCTTACATGCCTGCGCCGCAAGCGCGAGCTTGCCACGCGCGCATACTTTGTCTCCACGGATTACACATGCATTCCCTTCCTCGAGGAAACGGATATGGACGCAATCTTTGTGCCGCACGAAGACCTTGTGCCGCAGTTCATCCGCCGTGGCGTGCCGGCCGACTCGCTGATTGTCAGCGGCGTCCCGGTGCTCGAAAAATACCGCTACTCCGCCAAGCGGCAGGATGCGCGCAATGCGCTCGACCTGCCGCCCGACGTGCCCTGCTACCTCATTATGACCGGCGGCGAGGGCTGCGGCGACCCCCTGACGCTTACCCGCAAGCTCATCGAACGCTGCAAGGGCGTGGACATCCGCGCCATTGTGATGACCGGCCGGAACGCGCAGCTTGGCGAAACGCTGCGCCGCCGCTTCGAAGGCGACCCGCGCGTGGTCACGGTTCCTTTTACCGAGCAGGTATCGCTTTACATGGACGCCTGCGACGTGCTATTGACCAAGCCCGGCGGGGTCTCCAGCACCGAGGCGGCCGTCAAATGCATCCCAATGATTCATACCGCGCCCATTCCCGGGTGTGAAACGCTCAACGCGCAGTTCTTTGCCGAGCGCGGCATGTCCATCCTTGCGCCAAACGCCGACTCGGCCGCGGATAACGCCATCCGGCTTGGCCAGGACGCACAGCAGCGCGCGCGTATGCGCGAGGCGCAGCAGCAATACCGCATCGAAAACGCTGTGGAGCGCATCTGCAACATCGTTTGCGGCAGCGAGCATCCTGCCGCAGAGGCGTCCGCCGGAGAACCGGCTTTAACCGCCGAATCCGGCGCGCGGCAGACGGCTGTGGAAACGCGGCCCGGCGCGGCCGCCGAAGCGCAGGCCGCCGGCAATCCGCCTTCCGACGCAATACCGGCGCCCCAGCAGGCAGAGCCCGCCGCCACAGCGGCCCCCGCGCCCGAAGAAGCCGCAATTGAAACGGAACCGGCCGCAGAAGCCAAGCAAACATCCCCCGACCAGCCCGACCTGTTTGCGTTCGAGCCAACCGAACTGACGGGGGATCCGCCGGAAAAGCCCTCCGTGTTCAGCCGTTTTAAGCGAAAAAAATGACGGGATCTTGCGGCGGTTTGTCGGGACAGCGCATCCCCCTTCAAACGCATGCCGCTGCCCGCAGGAACGGGTTCCCCTCCGGTTCAAAACCCGCCCGGGCCGCGGGTGAATTATGGGGGGCGGGATAATAACCCCCGGAGCGGCAGGAAAGGCGAACCGGCATGGACAACATCGAAAGCCGAATTCAAGCGCGGTTGTTTGCGCTGCAGGATTTAAAATACCGTGATTTTCACTGCCGGCTCATGCCGACGGTGCCGCCGGAAACCGTCATCGGCGTGCGCACGCCGCAACTGCGGAAGCTGGCAAAAGCCTTTTCAAAAGAGCCGGACGCCGCCGGGTTTGTCAACCGTCTGCCGCACAGATATTATGAAGAAAACAACCTGCACGGCTTTCTGATCGAGGCAATCGGAGACTATGATCAAACGGTTGCGGCGTTGGACGCGTTTCTGCCTTATGTCGACAACTGGGCGACCTGCGATCTGGTGTCGCCGAAGGTCTTTCAAAAGCATCTGCCGCAGCTGCAGGGCGACATCGGGCGGTGGCTGGATTCCAGCCCCCCCTATACCGTCCGCTTCGGCATTGGAATGCTGATGCGCTTTTATTTAGACGAGCACTTCGACCCGGCATATCCGGCGCTTGTGGCGAAAAAAAGGTCCGCGGAGTACTACGTCAACATGATGATCGCCTGGTATTTTGCAACGGCGCTTTCCAAGCAGTATGACGCGGCGCTGCCATATATCGAGCAACAGCGGCTGGATCGGTGGACGCACAACAAGACGATTCAAAAAGCGGTCGAGAGCGGCCGCATCAGCGCCGCGCAAAAGGAGTATCTGCGCACGCTGAAAGCGCCCTGAGCCGGCGGCGGACGCAGCGGCCGGGGGGCCCCGGCCTGTTTTTCCGTCAGGGAACGCGCTCAAAATAAGCCATGCATGAGATTCGGGCCAAAACACTGTTGGGTACACAATCCAGCCCCGGTATAAACCTCTACCGGGGCTGTTTGCACGGCTGCATCTACTGTGATTCGCGCAGCGCGTGCTATCGGTTCGACCATGCCTTTACCGACGTGGCCGTTAAGGTCAACGCGCCGGAGCTGCTCGAGCGTGAGCTGCGCGCCCGGCGCAAGCGCTGCATGATCGGCACGGGCGCAATGAGCGACCCGTACACCCCGCCTGAAGCCGGCCTCCGCCTGACCCGCCGCTGCATTGAACTCATCGACCGCTACGGCTTTGGCCTGGCCATCCTGAGCAAATCCGCCGCACTGCTAAATGATCTGGATATCTTTACTTCTATCCGCCGCCGTTCCAAATGCGTTGTGCAGATGACGCTGACCACTGCGGATCCCGCCCTGTGCGCTCTGATTGAACCAAATGTTTCCTCCACCGCCGCGCGCATTGACGCGCTGGCCCGCCTGCGCGATGCGGGCCTGCCAACGGTCGTCTGGCTCAGCCCGTTTCTGCCCTTTCTCAATGATACGCGCGAAAATGTGGAGGCGTTGCTGCGTGCGTGCGTGGAGGTGGGCGTACGCGGCGTCATGTGCTTTGGCGTCGGCATGACCCTGCGCGAAGGCAACCGCGATTACTTTTACCAGCAGCTCGACCGGCATTTCCCCGGCATGCGCAGGCGTTATCAGGCCGCTTTTGGCAACCGCTATGTCTGCAACAGCGGCAACAGCGACGCGCTCATGCGCCTGATTGCCGATACCTGTGAACGCCACGGCATCCTGTATGAGCCGGACGAGGTGTTTGCCTATCTGCGCGCGTTTCCAGAGGGGCAGCTTAGGCTGTTCTGATCCGCCGGGCAAGCAATATAAGGCGCGCCGTACAACTTGCACGGCACGCCTCCAATTCAAATTCATGATGTTTTGACGCACGCCCGTTCCCGCCGTCACGATGTCTATGCGGCGGTTGGCTCCGGCCCGGCGGTCTTCTTGCGCGCGCGTTTTGCGATGCGCGTGTTCGAAAGATACGCTACATAACCGCCCGCAAGGAAGAACCACGGGTTGCTGTGCTTGATGACGTCGGTAAACGAGAGGAATATCTCCACCGTGTCCACCGCAATGCAGAAAAACAGCAAGAGCGGCAGCGTACGTTCGGCCAGCGTGCATTTGCCCGCTCCGCAGAAAAACAGCCGGAACGCATGGTAAAGGATATAGCACACCAACGCGCCAAACAGCAAAAGTCCCGGCAGGCCGAATGCGATGAGCGTCTGGAAGAAGATCGAATGCAGATGCGCAAAGGGCACCCCGCCGTAAAGCTGTCCGACATACGGCTCAACCGCGTCCATTACGAACAGGGGCGAGGCGCCGACCAGCAGCAGCGCGGGTTCGTTTTTCAGCGCGCGGACGGCCGCTTCCCACACATAGGTGCGCCCTTGCAGCGTGGAAAGGTTTTCAAGCAGCGGCCGCGCAGTGGCGGGTGTGTCCGCATGCCCCGACCCCGCTTGCGCGCTCGGCTGCTCCGGGGTAACGGCGGGCGCGGCGCGCAAAGGGCGGCTCGAAAGCCGGGCTGTTTGCACGGCGGGCATGGTTTCCGGCAAAGCCTCGGCCGCGGCGGATTGCTGTACGGCGGAGGCCGCGGCGTTGACCGCCCGGACCGAGAGCCTGAGGCCGCCATAGCACGCCGCCATGGCGACGGCCGCAACGGCAACTGCGGCGGCCGCGCGCAAAAGGCGCTTGCGGATGGGCAGCCGCGTATCGGCAAGCAGGAAGAAAAAGCCGGCGAAGCAGGCCGAGAAGAATATCCCGGACGTACGGCTGTCGGTCAGCGCCAGGGCAACAAAAACGACCAGCATCGCAAGGCCGCATACCATGCGCGGCCAAATCCGCCTTGTCCGCGCCAGCAGGTGGAGCCCAACGAGCAGCCCAAGACAGCAGAACGTTGCCGAGATGGTTGGGTAGCAGAAAATCGAGAGCCGCCCGCCGTCCATCGAGGCTGCGATATAGCCCGGACCGGCGAGCGAGGGAATGGCCGTACCGCTGACCGCGGCGTAAACGCCCACGCCGCAAAGCCCGGCAATCAGCGCCAGATAGACCGTCGCAACGGCGGAGAACGCGCGGCGCATCCGATCCCCGCTCAGCACGAACGCCAGCGGATAGCAAACAAAAAACGCAAAGACCATCATCAGCAAGTATGCCGAAAGGTGCAGCGCCTCGCGCTCCTCATACACATGCAGCGCGCAGGAAAACACCGCCCAGAAAAAGCAGGGCAGCATCAGCCGGAACCCCGTGTCGGCGCGGAAGCGTTCACATTGCAGCACGCGCGTGCCGACCGCCACGTACAGCAGGCTGTAAACAATCTGATAGATCGGCTCTCTGGCCGGATCGAGCAGTATATAAACGCGGAATACGAAGCTGAGCAGAATGACGGCGACCCATGCGGTCCGCCAGTCAAAGCGCTTTGCGTTCGGCTGAAAAACGGCCTCCATAGCGTAACCCTCCCTTTTGCCTAATACGACGCCAGCTGCGTCGCCTCAAACACGCCGCGGTCGGTCACCACGCCCGCGACAAGCTCCGGCGGGGTGATATCAAACGCGGGATAATAGCCCTTGATTCCCTCCTTACAGGTGCGCACGCCCATTGCAAAGAGCACCTCGCCGGCGTCCCGTTCCTCAATTCTGACCGTATCCACGGTCGGGTGCATTTCATCGGGAAACCCCGTGACAAAGTATGGCACGCCATGATACTTTGCGCACAGCGCGATCTGGAACGTGCCGACCTTATTGACCACATGCCCGTCCAGGCAGACGACGTCCGCAGCCGAGGTAAATACGTCGATATGCCTGGCCCTGAGCGCAAAGCCGGGCATGTTGTCCGTAATCAGCGTCACGTCGAACCCCATGTCGAGAATTACGCTGGCCGTCAGCCGCGCGCCCTGCAGATACGGGCGCGTCTCAGGGCAGAAGAACCGCGCCGGGTTCCCGTTTTCGCGCAGCGCGCGCAGCGTCATGCCAAGGTCCGCGTCGGCATAGCACTGCGTCATAACCGCGCCGCCTTTGGGAATCCGCGCCGCCAGATTGCGGCCGATCTCCGCAATGCGCTCATAGCGCGCGTTGAATTTTTGCACCGCGTCGCTGAAAATCCACTCGCACGCGTCCTTCCCCGCCTCAATGGCCGCAAAGCCCGAGCGCAGGCAGTCGTCCGTCCAGGCGCGCATCTTGCGCGCAGTGGTCGGGCGCGCGGCGGCAATGACGTCCGCTGCGCCGGTCAAAAACGCTTTTTGCGCCGCAGCGGCCCTTCCGCGGCACTCGTATGCGGCCAGCGCCATGCCCATTGCGGCGGCATGGAACGGGCCGTAACTTTGCGTGACCATGTCCGTAACGGCCTTTGCAACCTCGCCGTGGGTGCGGCACACGACGAATTCCTCGCGCGCGGGGTATATGCGCCGGTCAAGAACGTAAACGGCGCCATCCTCAAACCACGCGATATTCTCATACTTCAGCAGCGGCGCAAGGCCGTAATCGGCATGCATGGCGGCAACAAGCTCCCTTCCTTTTCTCCCGGCCCCCGCGCGGGGCCGGAACGTCCCAAACGCCCGCGTCCATTTGAAAAAACCCCTTCGGCTATAAAGGCGCCCGGCAAAGGGCTCCCCCCTGCCAGACGGCTCTCCCGCCGGGCTCGTCTTCCCTGTCCGGGCACACTTTTCACGCAACCATTATACACATTTTTACGCGCATATGGTATAGTGAATTATCATGAGCACATAAGAGGTGAACAAATCATGCGTTTTGCCATCGTCGGCGGCACCAATATTGAAACGCCCCCCATCCCCTATCATGAAGAGGCCGTCAGCACGCCCTACGGCGACGTGGTGATCTACCGCGGTAAGCTTGAGGACGGGCATGAGGTGATCTTCCGTGCGCGGCACGGGGTTTTGACCTATTCCGACCCGCCGCATATCAACTACCGCGCGAATGTCTTTGCGCTCGATAAAATCGGCGTAACGCACGTCATCGGCATCACGAGCGTCGGCGCGTGCGACTATTCCTACCGCATCGGCTCGCTGTGCCTGCTCACGGATTTCATCGATTTTACGAAGAACCGCGTGCTCAGCTTTGACCGCGAGCACCGCAAGAACCTGCATACGGGCATGGAGGATGTGTTCGACGCCAATCTCAACGACACGCTCGAGCAGCTCATCGGCGAGATGGACGTCCCCTATTCCGGCCGCGCCATCTATGCCTGCACCGAGGGTCCCCGGTTTGAGACCGCCGCGGAAATCCGGATGATGCGCATGGTCGGCGCGCAGATTACCGGCATGACCATCATTCCCGAAGCGCCGCTGTGCCGCGATCTTGACATGACCTATGCCTCCATCGGCATCATATCCAACTACTGCACGGGCATGACCGGATATGTCACCGACGATGATATCGAGGAGGTCATGGTAAGTATCCGCGAACGGGTGTTCGACCTGTGCTTTGAGCTGATCCGCCGCGCAGAACGGTAGCCCTGCGTCCGCGCCGCTTAAAAACACCGGCATCGGAAGCGCCCCGGCTTGCCGCGCTCATTCCGCCGCGCCGCAAAACGTTCAAAAGGCCGTTGCGGGCATCTCCTGCGCCACGCGTGTTTTCGGCGCGCCGGCGGTGGGCTATGTGGCGCGGACAGGAACGCCGGGAAAATCCGGCGTTGTTTTTTATGCCCGCAGGCCTTTGGGCAGATGGTTTTTCAACGTGCCGGAGACGGCCTTGCCAAAGCCAATGCAATGGTCCGCGTATGTGACGGCGCACCAGCCGGACAGGCACGGGTCGCAGGGAACGGTCTCCCCCTTTAAAAACGCGTCCAGCTCCTTGCCGGCAAGCGCGGCCCGCTGCCGGAAATCCTCCGCGCGCAGCGCAAGAAACAGCGCGTGCGCGGGTAAAAACCGGCCGTTCCTGATCTGGCCCGCAAGCACGCCCGCGCGGAGGATGCGCAGCCCGGCCAGCCCGCCAGGGTCGCCTTCCGGCAGCAAAAACAGCCGCCCGTCCGGCAGCGGAGCCGTCCGCTCTGCGATCCTCCGCGTCAGAAATTCCGCGCAAAACGCCTCCCAGGGCGCAAGCCGCTCCGCATCCGCGGCCACGTCCGGCCGGCCGGGGCGTTTTTGTTTTGCCGCGCGCCGCGCCCCGCTCGGTTTGGCGGCGTTTTCCGCCCCGGCGCAGGGCGGCGCTTCACCGGCGCGGACAAGCAGCGCCATAAACTGCCCTTCGCCCGGGAAGGTGTGCGGATACAGCCGCTGCATACTCCGCACGCAAAACTGCGGGTGTCTGGCGGCAAACGCCTCCACGACCGCCTCGTTTTCTTCGGGCGCAAAGGTGCAGGTCGAATACACCAGCGCGCCCCCGGGCTTCACCGCAATTGCGGCCGCTTCAAGGATGCGCGCCTGCCGCCCGGCGCAGGCAATCACATGCGAAACCGACCAATCCGCCGCCGCGTCCGGCTCGCGGCGGAACATGCCTTCGCCCGAACACGGCGCGTCGACGAGTACCGCGTCGCAGCGGCCCCGCAGCGCCGCGCAAAGCCCGTCGGGATACATGCCTGTAACGACGGCGTTGGCTACGCCAAGACGCTCGAGGTTGAATTGCAGCGCGCTGGCGCGCGCGGCCACCGGCTCGTTGGCGATCAGAAGCCCTTTTCCACCGAGCAGCTGTGCTATCTGGCCGGACTTGCCGCCCGGCGCGGCGCACACGTCCAGCACCGTCCTGCCCGGCGCGACGCCGAGCAGGCGCGCGGGCTGCTGCGCGGAAGGCTCCTGCACATAGCACAGCCCCGCCAGATGCAGCGGGTGGCGGCCGATAGCCACCCCGTCGGGAAAGAGGTACCCTGCCGGCGTTTCTTCAACGGGTACCAGCGGGAAGTCCGCCAGCCGCTCAAACGCTTCGGGCGCAATCTTCAGCGTATTCACGCGCAGCGCCCGCCGCGGCACGTCGTGCATGGCACGCAAATAGGCGGCATATCCGCCGCCCAGCTGCGTTCGCATGCGCGCCAGGAATTCATTTGGGAGCCGCCGCGTCATTTCATCCGCCGCCGTGTCCACCCGCCGGCCGCCCGCCTCAACGCTTTTTCCTCTGCTCAACAATTGCGCTCACGTCGTACGGCGTCTCCTGATACACGAAATAGTTGAGCCAGTTGGCAAACAGCAGCGATCCGTGCGCGCGCCACATCAGCGGCGGCCGCCGCATGTCGTCGTCGCCTGGATAATAGTTTTTCGGTAAAGCGATGGGCTTGCCTGCGGCAACGTCGCGCCTGTACTCGCGTTCCAGCGTATCCGCGTCATATTCGCTGTGGCCCGTTGCAAATACGCGCCCGCCGTCGTGCGAGGCCGCAAGGTACAGCCCCGCCTCACGCGAGGTGCACAGGATGTCCAGATCCGGCTCGCGCGCCGCATCCGGGACATAGATGGTCGTGTGCCGCGAGTGGGGCGCGTAAAAGACGTCGTCAAAGCCGCGCACCAGCCTGTGATCGCGGTCGAGCACCGCATGCTCAAAGATGCCGAACAGCTTTTTATTTAGCTTTCTCTTCTCAATGCCGTAAAAATGATACAGCGCCGCCTGTGCCGCCCAGCAGATGTACAGCGTGGAAAATACGTTTGCATCCGCCCAGTCCATCACCCTGACCAGCTCATCCCAGTAATCCACGTCCTCGAACGCAAACTGTTCCACCGGCGCACCCGTGACGACCAACCCGTCGAACGGCTCGTTTTGCACCTCTTCAAACGTGCGGTAGAACGCGTTGAGATAGTCGCGCTCGGTATTCCTGCTTTCATGCGAGCCGGCGCGCAGCAGCGTCACCTCCACCTGCAGCGGCGTGTTGCCCAGCAGCCGCAACAGCTGCGTTTCCGTGTCCTGCTTGGTAGGCATGAGGTTCAGGATGGCAATGCGCAGCGGGCGGATGTCCTGCGTAACCGCGCGCCTCCGGGTCATAACAAAGATATTTTCCTGCTGCAACGCCGCAATGGCGGGCAATCCGTCCGGGATTTTTACTGGCATGGCTACCTCTTTCTCCTGGCTTGTTATGGGTTCATCCGCAGCACGGCGCGGCGCCTTTTCCGGCCATATCCCGCCGGTCCACACCCCTTTTTCACCTGCGTCTAGCGCTCCTCCCGGCCCGCGGCCATGAGCGCGCGGTCAAGGTCGTCAATGAGATCGTCGCAGTCCTCAAGTCCGACGGACAGCCGGATCATGTCCGGAGATATGCCGCATGCCGCAAGCGCCTCGGGCGATAGCGGCGAATGCGTGGTGCTTGCCGGGTGCACCACCAGCGAGCGCACGTCGCCCACGTTGGCCACGAGCGAAAACAGCTCGAGCGCGTTGATGAACCGGCTTCCTGCTTCGAGCCCGCCCCTGATGCAGAACGTAAAAATCCCGCCTGTGCCGCGCGGCAGATAACGCATGGCGCGCTCATGGTACGGGCTGTCCGGCAGCCGTGCGTAGTTGACCTGCGCAACCATCGGATGCCCCGAAAGAAACCTTGCGACCCTGTCGGCGTTATGCACGTGCTTTTGCATGCGCAACGAAAGCGTCTGCATGCCCAGCAGCGTCATGTACGCATTGAACGGCGAGAGTGAAAAACCTGCGTCATGCAGATAATGGTCGCGCATACAGACGGAAAACGCGGCGCGCCCTAACTCGGCGTATACAGCCCCGTGGTGCGCGCCGTCCGGCGTGTTGAACGCCGGAAAACGCGGCGATCCGCAAAGGTCAAACGTGCCGAGGTCGGTGATTGCGCCGCCAAGGCTTGTGCCGTTGCCGCAAAGGTATTTTGTCAGAGAATGCAACGTAAAATCCACGCCGTTTGCACCCGCGTCAAACAGGTACGGCGTGGCAAAGGTATTATCGCAAACAACGGGCACGCCGTTTTCATGCGCAACGGCCACAATGGCTTCGATATCCGGAATGCTCGCCCGCGGATTGGCTACCGACTCAAAGTAGATCATACGTGTGTTGTCGTTGACCGCGCTGGCAAGCCCGGCAAGATCCTCCGGCTCGATGCAGCGCGCCTTTACGCCGTATCGGCGCTCCATTTGGCCAAACAGCAGCGCATAGCTGCCTCCATAGAGGCTAGAGAGCGCAATCAGCTCGCTGCCCGGCTCGCACAGCGTAAGCGCAACCGCCAGCAGCGCC
Organism: uncultured Oscillospiraceae bacterium; assembly: GCA_964447605.1. Lineage (GTDB taxonomy): Bacteria > Bacillota > Clostridia > Christensenellales > CAG-138 > CAYUTA01. Next base: position 56,390 of record CAYUTA010000011.1, read on the forward strand.
GACATGCCGGAGGCAAAGCAGGTGGTGCGATATCCGTTTTCCAGCGCGCAAAGCCGCTCCTCGAGCACGCCGACCGTGGGATTTGCAATGCGTGTGTAGATGCTGCCGGGCCGTTCGCCGGAAAACTGCATGGCCGCGTCCTCGGCGCTTTCAAACAGGTATGCGCTCGTCTGGTACAGCGGAACCGCGTGCGCGCCCGTCGCCGGATCGCTGCGCCAACCCGCGTGCAGTTGCAGCGTTTCAAAGCCAAAGTTTTTTTCCATCGCTTCTTCCTTTCCTTATGCACAGTCCGGCGGCGGCGCCGGTCATCCGCTCACGCGGCACGGCCGCAGCCTTTCTCCGCCATGCTGCGCAGGGCTTGTCCCCGTTCGCCAAAAGCAACTGTTTTCGCAAAAATCCGCATAATACCGCGGAGGACGCATTCCGCAGGCACGGTTTGGGAAAACGGCGCGCCCGGCACGAAATGCAGTCGTTATCGTATCAAAAAAAGCGCCGCCGCGCAATACAAAAGGCACGCGGCGGCAGGGCAAACGCATGAAGCCTGCGGTTTCATGCGCTTGCCGCGGTCAGCTCTTGGTTTCAAACACATTGCCGCAGTGCGTGCAGGTCACGCGCAGCTTGCCCTTGCCGCGCGGTACGCGGAGCCGCTGCGCGCACTGGGGGCACATGAAGTATTTATACTGTTTGATCTCCGACCAGGTCGGATTCTTGCGCGCCTTGTGCGCGCGGTGCGTTTTTTCGCCCTTCCGCGCTCCGCCGCTGCCGAACGTGCGCTTAACCCAGTCCTTGACGGATGTGATCATCGTTAAAAACTTCAGGTTTTCGGCATAACGCTTTTCCGGATGTCCGCCAAACAGGCGGATCACGGCAAAGATCAGCGCGGCCGCCGCCAAGACGGAGAGAACCGTGCCCGCCACCGTGCCCGCCCGGAAAAAGAACATGTTGAGGATGGCGCAGATCAGGCCCGTCATCAGCAGCGTACGGCTGAGTTCGTCGAGCATATTGTTCGGTTTTTGAAACATAGCGGCTTCGTCCCTCTTATAAATATAATCTCGCCGTGACCGGCGGCAAAGTGACGCTCAACTTTCCCTCGGCGGCGGCCGTTTCGCCCGTGAGCACATCGGAAAGCGCGGCCGGGAGCGCGGCGTGCACGCAGGCGTCCGGGCCCTCGTTGAGGCTGTCCGGGTCCAGCGTGACCGTTTGCGCATGCTCGCTGCGGTTAATCAGCAGCACGGCGGCGCTTTGCCCGTCGGCCGTATAGCGCACCACTGCGAACACCTCCGGCGAGAGCGCGCCCATGCGGCACAGGCCGCTACGCAGCGCGGGCGTGTCCCTGCGCGCGTTGAGCAGCCTTGTAAACGCACCGAGCAGGTCCCTGTCCTCACTGCCCCATGGGTACGTGCCGCGGTTGAACGGGTCTGCCATGCCCGTCATGCCCGCCTCGTCGCCATAGTAGATGCACGGCACGCCCGGCAGTGCGCATTGCAGCGCCGTACCCAGCACCAGCCGCCGTTTTCCGCGCGCCGCATCCGCCGCCGAAGGCGTATACACGCGCTGCTGCGCACGGTTGAGCGCGTTGCGGTCCGGCGCGCCGGCAAGCGCGGTTGCAGGCCGGACGATGTCGTGTGAGCCCAGCAGGTTCAAGCACGCCTCGTACAGCGGGCGCGGATAATGCTCCCGCAGCGTTTGCAGCCTGTGATTATAGCCGTGCGCGTCGATACGCCCGGTTAAAAAGGCAATGGTCGCGTCGGTGAACGGATAATTCATCACGCAGTCGAGTTCGTCGCCGTTGACATAGCCGCGCCTTCCCCCCGGGCCGTACTTATTGCTGCAATCCTCCCAGACCTCGCCCATGAGCACGCCTTCCGGGTCGTTTTGCTTGATGCGCGCGCGGATGCTGCGGATGAATTCATCCGGTAGTTCGTCGGCCACGTCCAGCCGCCAGCTTGTCGCCCCACACCCGGCCCAGTGGGACAGCACGCCGGTTTCACCGGTGATGAACGCGCTGTAGGCAGGGTTGAGCTCGTTGACGTTCGGCAGCGCGGGAAAGTTCCACCAGCAGGCGTATTCATCGGGAAATTTAAAAAACGTATACCAGCCCGAATACGGCGAATCAGGGCTTTCGTAGGCGCCCAGTTCGTCATAGCGGCTGTATTTGTCAAAGTAACGGCTGTCCGCGCCCGTGTGCGAAAACACGCCGTCGAGCATGATGCGGATTCCATGTCCGCGCGCCTCGCGGCACAGCTGGCAAAACTCCTCCCCGCTGCCTAAAATGGGATCGATGCGGTTATAGTCCGCCGTGTCGTAGCGGTGGTTGGACGGCGACTCAAACACCGGGTTGAGATAGAGCATCGTGATGCCGAGCCCGGCCAGATACGGAAGCTTTTCACGGATTCCATTGAGGTCGCCGCCATAGAAATCGTCCGGCGAATAATACCGCTGCCCGGGAGAGGGGTCGATGCAGATCTCCTCCGACCAGCGGTCGTGGATACGCAAAAAACGGCCCAGGCGCGCGTGGTACTGGGCGCGGCCGCGAAAATCCTCCCAGCTGCTGCGCTTGAAACGGTCCGGGAAAATCTGGTATGCAATGCCCTCGCGAATGTGCTGCGGGGTGGTAAACGCGCCGTCGTACACCGTGATCTGGTACGCCTGCGGCTCGTGCATGACAAACATGCCCTCTCCGCTTTCCGTACCATAATAATATGTCTGACCCTCAGACGTGTGGATGACAAAGAAATACCACACCAGACAGGGGCGCTCCGGCATGGTTACGTCGGCTACGACGCGCCCGCCTTCGCGGCGCATCTCAACAAGTTGCTCGCCCACATCCTCGCGCCACAGGCGCAAAAAGACCTGCGCCACGTCGTCGCCGGCGGCCTCCGCGGCTAGCCTGACGCATGTGTTGCACGCCACCGCGCCCTGCGGGGAACGGTACTGCAGCAATCTGGAGTGATGATACATCGTATACATATGCTACATCATAGCAGAAAAAGGGAGGAATCGATGCGTTTTTCCTTGAAAGTTACGGGTTTTTTCACATTTTTTTCGCGGGTCTTTGAGAGGGGGACGTGCTTGCCGGCCGGAAAGCCGCGCGTTTGCGCGTTCCTCGTCGGAACAAAGTCCGCCCGGCTCCGTTTTCCCATACAAGAAAAAAACCTCCGCCCGCGCCCTTACCTCTCCGCTGCGCTGCCAACGTTTTGCGGGTATGCGCCTGCGGGCGGAGGGGGCGCGATATCGATAGGATCAACCGTAAGCGCGCGCCGCGGCCTGCCCGAACCCGGCTCCGTCGAGCGCCTGGGCCTCGCGCTCGCTGAGCATGCGCAAAAACAGGTTCCGCTGCCTGTCCGAGCCGAACGGAATCTCCCGCCGCCGCGCCGCGATGCGCCGGCCGGCAAGCTCCATCGGCTGGTCCGCGGCATGGTTGAGCTCGGCGTGCGTCAGCCCGTACGCCTCCTGATTGTCCTGCAAATCCCGGACCCTGGCCAGCGTGCCGATCCGCGCGGGCGCGTTGAGAAACCGCCGCTGCTCCTCCCGGCTCAGGCCGGTCTTCTGTATCAGCGCCAGCTGCTGCCGGGCCGTCATGCCGTCCCA
>CAYUTA010000012.1:0-52418 GCA_964447605.1 uncultured Oscillospiraceae bacterium
TCCGCTTGCTCGTTTTTCCTTATCCTGCTTTCATGGTCCGTTTTGCTCACCACTACTGGTAAATCACTGGTAATTACTGGGGTAAATAGAAGAAGACCGGGGGCTTTCTTGTCCTCCGGTCCTTACTGGGTAAGCCCGTATCTTATACGGTTCCCGTCAATTATATTGTACCATGTCAATCCAGTGAGTCAATCTGTCCAAGACACCTGATTATAGCGGGTTATAGATTGAGATTGATTGAGATAGATTACGGTCATCGTCGGATTATTGTGTTTGTTCACGGTTTGTTTACATAGATTGACATAATGATTGCGTATATGATATCATAAATGCAAGCAAGGAGGCGGGGCAATGCAGATTGTTTTGAAGAAGCAAGCGAAAAAGTATTTGGATAGCGTCGACACAAAGACAAGCAAGAAGCTATACAAAGCGCTTGATAAGCTTGCACGGTTTGAGGGAGATATAAAACAGCTAAAAGGACAGCCAAACCATTACCGCTATAAGATCGAGCAGTACAGAATTTTGTTTACATGGGTTCGCGGCGAAATCACGATTATTGTATTCAAGATCAACACGCGAACCAACATAAAGTATTAGGGAGGTGAGAACATGAGAAAGGAATTAACCATGGAAGAAATCGAAAGGCGCATGGCAATTATCAACGCAAGAGAACCTGAAGAGCCGACAGCCGACGATCTACGCGCCATAGAGGCAGCGGCAAAAGAAGACCCCAATGATTCCATCACGCTGGACGAATACAGGGCACAGCGCGAATACAGCGGGAAACTGATGCTCCGCATTCCCCGTGATCTTCACCGCGAGCTTATACAAGAGGCAAAGGAAAACGGCGTAAGCCTCAACCAATATGCCGTGTACAAACTAAGCAAAGCATAACACATTACGATAATACGATCACACCGTAACGCCCCTGCTTTTGCGGGGGCTATTCTGTTGGCTTGCGCTGATATACCGATATCTCTGTAAGTTCCTGCACACCTTTAGTCACTTCTGTTTGGCTGTTTGGGTTCAGCGTGTTTATTTACAAATAAAAATTGATTCAACTCTCATTTTTCTCTTGACACAGATAATAATCAAGTTTACTATACGGATATAGAAAATATTCTAGCAGGAGGTCATGAACCCAATGGAAGCCAAGAAGATTGACCAGTTCACGGACGAACAGATTCGCAACGCGCAGTCGATTGTCTCCGCTTACAACAGCGCGACCAAATCATGCACCAGATATAAGCAGCCGGAGAACGTCGGCATGGTTGCGGCGTGTGTTGAAGATGACGATGATGTGCAGCAAGAAATCACTCCTTGCAAGCGGCCGGACTTGAAGGTCGTGCATTGACCGTCGCATCACCCATGCATCACGCACAAAAGGCACTCCGATGGTGGTGCTTTTTGTGATTATATATTATTTATGGCTGTCAAAATGGCTGTCAACAATACGAACGAATGCGCGCATTGTATTAATTAACATAAGAAAACCGCCTAAGTTAGGCGGTTTCTCGTGGTCGGGGTGACTGGATTTGAACCAGCGACCTTTTGGTCCCGAACCAAACGCGCTACCAAACTGCGCTACACCCCGTGGTGGAGCCAATGGCAGGATTCGAACCTGTGACCTGCTGATTACGAATCAGCTGCTCTACCAGCTGAGCTACATTGGCACTCGCACTGTACTATTATAGGCAACGGCCGGTTTGCTGTCAAGTGATTTATTGTCGAATTCCGCTGTGATTTTTCGCTGTCCGCCCGAACGGATACGGTGTAAAAAACGCCCGTATAGACCGTGGAACGGGGGGTGGAACGGGGGGAAGCGATGTTGGGAAAGCGGACGCTTCCAATCGCGGAGGAAGGGCCTTGTACAGTATGGATGGACAGGGCGTGCTCGGCCAATCCACAGGCTTGCCCCGCCGTATCCTCAGGCCATGGCGGAATGGGGGATGGGAACGGCGCGCCCGCGCAATCTTGTGGAAGCAGCCGCTGCGGGCTGCCGGAAATCATGCGGCGCGGCCGGATCACCGCACCGAAGCGATCGCGGAGGCCGAGATGCACAGGCCCTTTCCCTCATCGTTCATGCCCTCCGTAGTGGTCGCTTTCACCGACACCGCGTCAATGGGTATGCACAGCACGGAGGCGATTGCCGCGCGCATGGTATCGATGTACGGGGCGAGCTTGGGTGATTGCGCAATCACGGTCGCATCGATGTGAACGGGAAGATAGCCCTTCTTACGGATACGCGCGCTGACCTCGGCCAGCAGCTTGCGGCTGTCGGCGCCCTGAAACTGCGCGTCGGTATCGGGGAACAGCTTGCCGATATCGCCCATCGAGGCCGCGCCAAGCAGCGCGTCCATCACCGCATGCAGCAGCACGTCCGCGTCGGAATGGCCGAGCAGACCGCGCTGAAACGGAATTTCCACACCGCCGAGCATCAGCGGGCGGCCCTCGACCAGTTGGTGCGTGTCAAAGCCCATTCCATAACGGGTGAGCATGCGTTCCGCGCGGGCCCAGTCGCGCGGCGTGGTGAGCTTGAAATTATCCGGCGGCGATTCCACAAATATGGGCGTATGCCCTGCGGCGGTATAGACCGAGCAGTCGTCCGTGGCGAAAATGGCCTGCGAAAGATATGCCTCGCGGATGGTTTCATAGCGGAAGCACTGCGGCGTCTGCATCAGATAGACTTCGCTGCGGGGCACCGCCGAAATGCCGTCGCCGGTTACGTGCATGACGGTATCGGTCGCCTTCGCCGCGGCAATGCCGCTGCCGTGGTTGAGCGCGCTTTCCACGCACCGGCGCACAATATTCGGCGGAACCATTGCGCGTGCCGCGTCATGGATAACCGCAATGTCGCCGTCGGCAGATTGCAGCGCATTGCGCACGGACTCCTGACGCGTGTCGCCGCCCAGCACCACCTGATACGGCACGGCAAGCTCCAGCGCTTCCAGAACGCCGTGCGTGTGCGGGTTGGCCGTGAGAACCAGCTCCGTTACGCCGCCGGCAATGAGCGCCTCCGCGCTGCGCAATACGGGCGTTTTTCCGCAGAGCGGCGTGGTGATTTTGTCAAACCCCATGCGGTTGGCCGTGCCTGCGCACAGCAAAATTCCAATGATTTTCATGCTGGCTACGCCTCCTCTGATAAAACGGTATACATGGCGGCCGCGTCGTTCTTCCGCACCGTTTCCTGCACGCTTTCGATGCGGAACCGAATATGCCGCCCGCCCATGAGAAGATCGAGCGTATCGCCCGCCTTCACATCCGTTCCGGGCTTGGCCGGCTTGCCGTTGACGCTCACGCGGCCCGCGCCCGCCGCCTCGTTGGCCACGGTACGCCGCTTGATAATGCGTGAAACCTTGAGGTATTTATCCAGTCGCATACGGTTCGTCTCTCCCGTTCAGTTCTGTTTGGCGGCTTCCGGCAAAGCGGCCCCTTGGCACAGAAGCCCGGCTCACATCTCCATATTCGCAGCGGTTCGGGGGAACGGCAGCAGGTCGCGGATGTTCTGCATCCCGGTGACATACATCAGCATACGCTCAAATCCAAGACCGTAGCCCGCGTGCTTCACGCCGCCGTAACGCCGCAGGTCCAGGTACCAGCCGTACTGGCCCATGTCCATGCCGCGCCCGGCAATCCGGCGCTCGAGCACGTCGAGCCGCTCCTCGCGCTGGCTGCCGCCCATGATTTCACCCACGCCCGGCACCAGCAGGTCTGCGGCCGCAACGGTCCTGCCGTCGTCGTTGACGCGCATGTAGAATGCCTTGACGTCCTTGGGATAGTCCGTGACGAAAACCGGCCCCTTGTAAATCTGCTCGGTCAGGTAACGCTCGTGCTCGGTTTGCAGCTCCAGCCCCCACTCCACGGGGTACCGGAACGCCGCGCCGCTTTTTTTCAGCCGCTCCACCGCATCGGTGTAGCTTAGCCGCACGAAATCGCTGCCGACCACGTTGTCCAGCCGGGCCAGCAGGCCCTTGTCAATGAACTTGTTGAAGAATTCCATCTCCGCCGGACAGCGCTCGAGCACGGCGTTGACGATGTATTTCACCATCGCCTCGGCCACCTCCAGATCGCCCTCGAGGTCGCAAAACGCCATCTCCGGCTCGATCATCCAGAATTCGGCCGCATGACGCGCCGTAAAGCTGTATTCCGCGCGGAATGTCGGCCCAAACGTATAGATGTCCCGGAACGCCAGCGCGAACGCCTCGCCGTAAAGCTGGCCGGATACCGTCAGGTTTACGGGCTTGCCGAAAAAGTCCCTGGAGTAGTCGATCTCGCCCCGTTCGGTTTTCGGCGGATCGCCGACCGGCAGCGTTGTGACCTGAAACATCTCGCCCGCGCCCTCACAGTCCGAACCGGTGAGGATGGGCGTATGTACATACACAAAGCCCCGCTGCTGAAAGAATTCATGGATGGCCGCCGCCATGACCGAGCTCACGCGAAACGTCGCCTGAAACGTGTTGGTCCGTGGGCGCAGAAACTGCAGGGTGCGCAGATATTCAAGCGTATGGCGCTTTTTTTGCAGCGGGTAATCCGTTGGGCACGCGCCCTCGAGCACGATCTCATCCGCGTGGATTTCAAAGGGCTGCGGCGCGTCCGGCGTCAGCTTCAGTTCGCCATGCACCACGATGGCGCAGCCGGTAGAAAGGTCCTTGCCCATCCCGCGTTCATCGCGCGCAAACACGATCTGCACAGGCTTGAAGCAGGTGCCGTCCGTCAGCTCGATGAAGCCGAACGCCTTGCCCGCGCGCACGGTGCGCACCCAGCCGCATACGGTGATTTCTCCCGCATACGCCGCGGGATCTTTTTGAATTTGCGCCAATCTCAACATTGCAGTCAACTTCCTGTCCGTTCATTTTCCACCAGTATACCACAGATTCCGGCCGTGAAAAGGGCTATTTTCCGGCGAATATGCCTGCGCGCGCCCGCACGGCCGGCTCGTCCGCGTCCGGTGGGATACGCGGTCAAAACCCCGCCGGGACCGGTCCGGCTATTCGAGCGCACGGTCCAGCGCGCGCCGCACGTCCGCAAGCTCGGCGTGTCCCTCGTGCAGCTTTTGCCCGTCATACCAAAACGACGGCACATACCAGTAATCATAGCGCCCGGCCAACGCCTTTTCCCGAAGCTCGTCAATGCGCTTTACGGCGATCTGCGCGTATTCGGGGGACTCCGCCTGCAGCTGCTCAAGATAAGATGTTGCAAGCTTGCAGTGTGGACAGCCCGGCAAATAAAAATACAATAGCTCCTTCATCCTGTCTGGTCACTCCTTTGTTGGTATAATTGACGCGCGAAAGCCGTCTTGCCCCGCCGTTTGTTCCCGGCGGAATGGCTCCGCGGCGCAAAATGGGCGCCGGCCGCAAAAACGCGCGTTCAGACCGCGCATAGCTGCGGCGCGCGGCAAACCCGGGCTCTGCGGCGTTTTACTTTGCATCCATGCCGACGCCCCGCCCCGACGCCCCGCATTCCATCAGGCACAGGCTTGCCAGCAGTTCCGGCGGAATGGACTCCGCGCGCACTTCGGCGGGCAGCCCCAGCCGCTCAATTGCCGCGTTAAACCCGCCCCGAGGCGCGAGGTTGTTGCGCAGCGTTTTTCTGCGCATGGCAAACGCACGCTTGAGAAAGCGGAGAAATTCCACCGGGTCGAGCGTCCGGCCCTGCGCCCGGCATAGGCGCACCACTGCGGAATCCACCTCCGGCCGTGGATAGAAGCAGCTGCGCGGCACATCGCACACGGGCTGCGGCTCGTAATAATATTGGCTCATCACCGCGACCGGACCATACACGCGCGCGCCGGGCCTTGCAAAAAATCGTTCCGCCGCCTCGGCCTGCACCATGAGCGTCATGGAATCCGGAGCGCTGGAAAGCAGCTTTTCCACAATGGGCGTGGTCACATAATACGGCAGGTTGCCCACCGCGTGCCATGCGTCCCCGCCGGTCAGGGCGGTCATATCCGCCTTGAGAAAATCTCCCGTTACGACCGTCAGCCTTTCGTCCGGCAGCAGGCGCATGAGCGCGGCGGCAAGCCGCGCGTCCTTTTCCACCGCAATTACGCGCGCCGCACGGCCGAGCAGGGGAACGGTCAGCGCGCCGAGTCCCGGGCCGATTTCCACAGCAAGCGCGCCGTCGATTTCCGCCGCGTCAAGGATGCGCGCAATCACCGTCCCGTCGGCAAGGAAGTTCTGCCCAAGCGCACGGTTGGGCGTATGCTCCGCCCCGGCAAGGAGGCGCTTGATTGCGGAAATCTGTTCCATATTTTGATAGTATACCACATTTTTAGAGGAAACGAACGAGCCGGAATATATGCGAGAGGAATTACAGGCAAAGCTCCGGGAGCTGAAAGACAGGAAAGAAAAATACGAGTCCCATCAAAAAGGGTTGGAAGAAACGGGTGAAACGCAACAGCTGACGACGGACCCGGAGGCACGGTTCATGCAAAGCAAGGACGGGTTTCATTGGTATTACAATGCGCAGGCGGCGGTGGATAAGGGCGGCCACTTTGCGCTACCACATGCGCAGGGCCATCCAATTGGAGGGCGCGCCAGGAATGATTGCGCATTTTCGTGCAAAGATGCAAAAACAGGCGGTATGCAAGAAATCATGAAGATGGCAACCACGGTATCGACGCTCCGCCTTTTTGTTTTCCCAATGGGTAAAATCCCGACCAATCCCGGTCCAATATCAAGCCCTTCAAACGCCGAAAACCCCCTGATTCAGGGAGTTTTCGGACTGGGTGTGGTGGAGATAAGGGGACTCGAACCCCTGACTTCTGCATTGCGAACGCAGCGCTCTACCAACTGAGCTATATCCCCATGCGGCCCTGTGACGGCAATCGTACAGGATGTATCGCCGAACGCCTACATACTATACAACAAGTGCTTGCAAAATGCAAGCGGTTTTGCGCAATTTCCCGGGGCAACCGCAATGAAAGCTGCATTTTCACGCGTTTGCACAAAAACGACGCGGTTTGCCTGAAATCATCTGCAAAAGTTCCGGACGGCGATCCCCGCAGGGAAAGGCCCCTCTGGCTTTTACGGCGTGTCAAAACAGGGGGGCCATCGGGATTGCGCCGCCAATCCCGTAACGGGGGAATTTGCGCGCTACGGCACGCGGGTCAGCATGCCGGTCTGCGTATCCACGCGGTAGATTGCGCCGCTGGCGATGGTCTCCGGCTCGGCGAAGGCGGAGGCGCAAACGTTGAAAAAGTGGTCGTTCAGGCGGTCGAGCACCACGTATTGATAGCCGCCGCGCACCAGCAGCACACGCCATTGGTCCGCCGTAATATCCCGTGCGAAGGGATCGTCGATATACCATTTCGGGCCGATGCTGGCGCCGTCGATTTTCCGTGGATACAGCAGGTAGTTTAATGCAATGCCCTCGCCGTCGCCGCCCTGTGAAATGAGGAACACCCTGCGCGCATCCCCGGCCAGATCCGTGATGCGCGCGGCCAGCGCAACGTCCGGCGCAAGCATTTCCGCCGATCCCTTTGCAGAGGCGCGGGTCAGGTAGGTTTTGGCGTTTTGCAGCGGACAGAGCGCGGCCATGCACAGGGCGAGCACCGCGGTTTTTACAAACCACAGCCGCTTTTGCACGGAGGAAAGGAACAGCATGATCATGAACGCGCCAAGCAGCAGCAACGGCACGCCGATATAGCGGTCAAAGCACCAAAGCTCGAGCGCCTCAAACGAATAAAACTTGAACAGATACAGTCCCGCAAGCCCAGCGAGGTAGAGCAGGACGCCGGCAAACACAACCCATGCCAATCGGATACGGCGCGCACGCAGGGTGCAATCCTGGCTCTGCGAACCTTTTTTGCCGAACCCCGGCCCTGTAGGCGGAATATGCGGTGAAGCACCGCCGCCCGCCTCCGCATCTTCGGGCGCGGGGCTGCGTCTGCCGCGGTAGGCGGCAAAGAACAGGAGCGCCAACAGCGCGCAAAACAGTGCAAAATAGCTCACCGTAGCGCCGGGTGCGGGCACGGTATGGCCAAACAGGGTCAGATTCGTTGTGCCAAGCGGGCAGTTTGCGCCGAAGAACTCCGAAAGGAGCCTTTGCAGCGTTTGGCGGCGGTACCCGGTATCCGCGCCGGAAAGCAGCCTGAGCACGTCGGCCGGGTCGATGGGCAGCGAAAACCGCGCCGGCGTGCCGTATGCGGCAAGTACGGCGCTCCAGCTGAACCTGGCCGCGGCAATGGCCGCGGCCAGGCCCACGCAGGTACCTGCGTGGTTGCAGCGCACAGCGCTGCAACCCTAAACGGACGCCATCAGTGCCAGAGCGCAAATACAGGCCAGCGCAAACCCCGTATCCTTGGAAAGCGTCAGGACCACCAGCGCAAGCAGCAATGCGGCGGCCGTGACCGCGTCATACCGCCGCGCGCGCCATGCCGTGGCAAGACAATAGGCCGCCAGCAACGCGATTATGGGGTCGACGAACGTGGATTCATAAATTAACGGAAACGCCGTCATGGGCAGCGCAAACACGCTTATGCCCCCGGCAAGCATAATGTGCGCCTGCCGCCATGTATATCGGCTTAGAAAAGGAACCGGCAGCGCGAACGCCAACATCTGATAGGGGACGAACAACAGCCAGTCGCAGTACGCCCCCGCGCCCGCGAACAGGCCGTAGAGCTTTTGCACAACGTATTGCAGTAGCTGCACGCCGGGCGGATAGGAGCCGTATAGCGCGCCGGCGGCCGGGCTTGCGGCAAAATCGTTCAGGTGCGTCATGGCCTTGACCGCATATGCCCAGTGCGAGAATTCATCGCCGTGGTACGGCATGCGGCCGTAATTGCAAACAACCGCCATGCAGAACAACAGCACAAACAGCGCCATTGCGGGCGTACATACGCGCGAGCGGAGCGTACGCAAAGCGACGCGTTTGCGCATGACGCAAGCGGCCGCGCCGAGATAGCAGCCCGCGGCAAGGAGGAGCATAGCGGCCGCACCAAAGCGCAGAAGCCCCGCGAGTCCCATTAGATATAACATGACAATGCAGCCGCAGGCAGAAAGCGGCAGCAACGTTTCGGCGCGCCGGTCTGAACATGCGCAAATCAGCATGCCGGGCGCACACAGGATCAGCAGGAACAGGAGGCAGGCAATCAGCGCGTTCATTGCAAAAGCCGCGACACCTGCGCGTCGATATCGGCATACAAGCGGTCGAGCGCCGCGTCCACCGCGGGTTCGTCTCGTTCGTTGGCGCCGATATAGAGCTTGAGCTTGGGCTCGGTCCCGCTGGGACGCACCACAATCCACGCGCCGTTGTTCAACAGCAGCCGGATCATGTTTCCGCGGGGCAGCGACAGGGGGGAAACAGAGCCGTTGCTGGCGGTGTGCGTGCGGGACAGGTAATCTTCAACGGCTTCCACCGGCACGCCCGCGACCTGTTTGGGCGGGGCCGCGCACAGCGCGCGCATGCAGGCGGCGATCTTTTCCATGCCGGCCCTTCCATCGAGCGTGTAGGACTTGACTTTTTCCTTATAATAGCCGTAGCGGGCGTAGATATCGGCAAGCATGTCGTAGAGCGTCAGGCCCCTGTTCTGGCAGACCACACAGGTTTCCGCGACCAGCATCGCCGCGCAGATGGCGTCCTTATCGCGCGCGAGCCCGCCGGACAGGAAGCCGAAGCTTTCCTCAAACCCGAATAAGAACTGTTTCTCGCCGGTTTTGGCATACCTGGCGATTTTTTCACCGATGAAGCGGAAGCCCGTCATCACATCCTCGATCTCCACGCCGTAAGCCGCGCAGATCGCGTCGGCAAGGCGTGTGGAAACGATGGACTTGATGACCACGCCGTTATTTGGCAGGCGGCTTTGCTCCTTGAGCGCGGAGAGGATGTGCTCGATGAGGATTGCGCCGATCTGGTTGCCGCTCAGCGTCACCCAGTCGCCCGCGCGCGTCCTGACGGCAACGCCCAGCCGGTCGGCGTCCGGGTCGGTCGCCAGACAAACCGTCGCCCCGGTTTGCCCGGCCAGCGCAATGGCCAGCCGGAACGCGTTGGGGTCTTCGGGGTTTGGAGCGGTCACGGTTGGAAAATCGCCGTCCGGCTGCGCCTGCTCGGGCACAACGGAAACATTGGTCACGCCGATGCGGTTGAGCAAGGTGGTTATGGGCACGTAACCGGTGCCGTGCAGGGGCGTGTAGACGAGCCGGAGTTCCGCGCCGTGGTCGAAGAGCGTCTGCCTGCAAAGCCGCAGCTCGGCAGTCGCCTCATAGTACGCCTCGTCGGCCTCCGCGCCGATGATGGTCACAAGCCCGTCGGTCACGGCCCGCCCGAGGTCCATCGTGCGCGCTTCAAACATGGGGACCGCCTGCATGCGCTCATAGATGGCCGCGGCCTGATCGGGCGCGGCCTGGCCGCCGTGCTCCCAGTAGACCTTATAGCCGTTGTACTGCTTAGGGTTATGGCTTGCGGTGATCACCACGCCCGCCATACAGTTGAGCCGGCGCAGCGTAAAGGACAGCTGCGGCACAGAACGAAGGCTTTCAAACAGGTACGCCCGCACGCCGCTTGCCGCGAGCGTCATGGCCGTCTGGCGCGCGAACTCCGCGGAATAGTGGCGCGAATCATAGGCAATGCATACGCCGCGCGCCTTTGCGCCGTCCACCGTGGCAAGGTAGTCCGCCAGTCCCTGCGTAGCGCGCCGCACAACGTATACGTTCATGCGGTTGGTGCCCGCGCCGAGCACGCCCCGCAAGCCGGCCGTGCCAAATTCCAGTTCACGATAGAAGCGCTCTTCAATCTCGCGCGCGTTCCCGCGGATGGCGGCAAGCTCCTCGCGGGTTTGCGCGTCCACTGCCGGGGAATGCAACCAGACTTCATATTGCTGCCGAACATCCATACCAACCATACCTCCATTGTCCATTGCGTTTGCCGTTCTGCGCCTGCCGCCGTACCCTGTGCCGGTCCATTCCCAATCCGCCCTTAAAGCGCGATAAGAATCAGACAACGCTCGGGCGCTCAAATGGGGATGCGCCCGTTTGCGCGCGCCCTCCAGGGCGCATGCACGGCATAAACGTCCCGGTTGCTTACATTATATCGTCATATTGCCTTGCATGGCAATAGCGCATTGTGGTACTCTATCGTATATGGAAGAGGCATATCAACCAAGGAGAAAGACCTATTCCGCCAGCTTTTACAAAAGCCGAACGGTATTTTTAGGGTCGCTGATGTTCCTCGGCTCGCAGACGCTGCGGTTCGTCCAGCTGCTGGAGGATGCGGGTGCGCGCAGCGCCGCGGGACAGGCGCCGCCGGAGGATTTCACCGTTGGGGGGATCATCTGGCGGACGCTCATGATCGGCCTGCTGGCCGCCGTGTGCGTGCTGCTTGGCCGCCATCAAAGCGGAACGCTGCGCCTGGGCCGCACGCGCCTGTACCTGCTTTCCGGGCTGATGCTGATCCTGTGGGCCACGATCTTCTTTATCGATACGACCATCGAGATTTTTATATATCCCGAGTTCATCCTGATTTTGGACTGTCTTGCCGTTGGCGTTTGCGTGATCGCGCCTATCGCCATGCTGGTGCTTGCCGATCTCAACAGGCTTCCGCCGGACGACAACATCCTGCTGTTCCTGGGCATCGGCGGCATCGGGTTCTCCATCATCTCCATCCTCATCATCGCCGTAGTATTGCGCGCAAGCTATACGCTGTGGCGGCTTGTGCCGGAGCTGCTGTTCCGGCTGGGCCTGACGCTTTTTGGCGTGGGCACGCTGCAGAAGGCGCTCAAGCTACGTGCGTCGTATCCGCTGGTCACCCCCGTGCGGCAGCAGCGTGAGGAACCGCCGCGCAAGCCGAGAAAGCGCGCGCGCGAGGAGAAACCGTTCTCGCTGCAGCTTGACGGCGAGGACGCATACGACGACGGGCGGCAGTACACGTCGCGCACGCCGCGCCCGCAGACGAATTACGACGACGGGCGGCAGTATACGTCGCGCACGCCGCGCCCGCAGACGGATTACGACGACGGGCGGCAGTACACGTCGCGCACGCCGCGCCCGCAGACGGGTTACGACGACGGGCGGCAGTATACGTCGCGCACGCCGCGCCCGCAGACGGATCAGGCCATGTGGCAGACGGGGCGCATCATCGTACAGGGCGGCACGGGCCGCATCCCCACGCAGGACCCGGGCAGCGTACCCGCCGAACGCCAGACCTGCCCGGACTGCGGAAAGCGCATGCCGCTGGGGTTCCCCAACTGCCCGCGCTGCGGCCGCGGCATGTAGCGCGGCGCGAAAAAAGCGGACCCGCATCATCCTGGCGGAAGGGCCTCCGGTGCGCCGCGCGCGTATACCCTGGCGCCGGGAACGCCCGGCACAGCCGCACGCAGGGCGTTTATGCCATGGAAAAAGGGGGGGGGCGATGCCGGCATGAGGATGCCGCTTGATGCAATTGATCCGATATTGTTTGCTCCCTGCGGGATGAATTGTATGGTTTGTTACCGGCATTGCCAGCCTAAAAAGCCCTGTGAAGGCTGCTTGAAAGGCGGCGCCGGGATGCCGTCGCATTGCCGTGCCTGCCGGATAAAGAATTGTGTGCGGGAAAAGGGGCTTTCCTATTGCCATGCCTGCAGGGAATATCCTTGCGGCCGCATACGCAGTCTTGATAAAAGTTATCGCACGCGTTATCAGGCAAGCCTGATCGCCAACGGCCTGTTTGTCAGGGAACACGGCGTGACCGCCTTTCTGGAGCGGCAGAAGAGGGCGTATACGTGTATAGCGTGCGGAGGCGTCGTCTCCTTGCACGACGGGGAATGCAGCGAGTGCCGGCTGGGCATAGAGCGCGCAAAATACACGAATCGCCCCGGAGGATGAGAGGCTTGGGGCGATCCGGCCATTTTGGGGGCGGACGAACCGCCGCGTTTCATTTTTTTCCCTTTTTGCCGTTATCGGGAATGTCGCCCACGCCGGAAAGCACCAGCCGCGGGCGGTAGGGGAAGCGCAGCATCTCCAGTTCGTCCGTCACGCCGGAAAGCACCAGCGCCGTGTCGAGGCCCGATTCAATGCCCGCAATGATATCCGTATCCATGCGGTCGCCGATGATGGCCGCATCCTCGCTGTGCACGCCGAGCATCTTGAGGCCCGTGCGCATCATCAGCGGATTGGGCTTGCCGACAAAATAGGCCGATTTGCCCGTGGCAAGCTCAATGGGCGCGACCAGCGCGCGGCAGGCCGGGGCGATTCCCGTTTCGGTCGGCCCGGTCATGTCCGGATTGGTGGCGATAAGCTTTGCGCCGCTGTTGACAAACTGAACGGCGCGGTTGATGTTTTCAAAGTTATAGCTGGTGGTCTCGCCCACGATGACGTAATCGGGGTCGACCGTGTTGGTGGTGATGCCCGCGTCATAGAGCGCGTTGAACAGGCCGGGCGCGCCGATGATATACGCGCTGCACCCGGGCGCCTGCGACTTGACGAACTCCGCCGTGGCAAGCGCGCTGGTATAAAAGTGGCTTTCGTCCACCTCGAGCCCCATGCGCGCCAGCTTTTGCTGCAGCTCCCTGGGCGCGCGGCCGCTGGCATTGGTCAGAAACAGGAACTTTTTTTTCTCGGCATACAGCCATTCCACAAATTCCTTTACCCCGGGCAGTAGCCGGTCGCCGTGATAGATCACGCCGTCCATGTCGCAAAGGAACCCCTTTTTGTCCCGTAATCTCAGCATAAATTTCTCCTATTCTCGCCGCCCCTCTTTTTTGCGGCGATGCGCAATTCGTTACGCTTTCTCAAATTTTGTGCAGTATAGCACGCCGGTGACGCATACGCAAGGGTTAACCATATATTTAATTGGAATTTGACATTGTTTTTACAGGCCGGCCCCAAAGCCGCGCTGCAAAAGAGCGCCGAAGGCACAGGGCCGCCGCCCCCCGCCAAGCAGGATCGTTTCGCCGCGCGTACCCCGTCGAACGGGCCGCGCCCAACGGACCGCCGCCCCTCGCTTATACGGGCTATCTTACAACAAAGGCATACTGGGTTTGCTGCCGGTAAATTGCTCCCCTGCGTAAAACAGGCGACGGAAAATCGATATGCGCGGGCGCGTCCGGATAGAACTGCGTCTCCAGGCAGACGGCCGCGTGCGGCCCGTAGACCGCGCCCTCCTTGCCTGCGCGCGAAGAGAGGAAATTGGACGTGTATAGCTGCAACCCGGGCAGGGTGGTTCTACAGATCATGCCGATGCCGGTTGAAGGCGCGTACAGCTCCGCTGCGGGCATGGGCGCGTCCGCCGCCTGGTCAAGCACAAAGTTGTGGTCATATCCGCCCACACAGGAAAGCTGGCCGTCGCCGCAGAACAGGTCGCGGCCAATCGGCTTGGGGCTGCGAAAATCCAGCGGCGTACCCGAAACGGACAGGATGCGCCCCGTCGGCAGGCAGCCAAACTGCGTCTGGGTAAACGCGCCCGCGTGGATGGTCAGCTCCTCGTCCAGCACGCTTCCGCCGCCGGCGAGGTTGAAGTAGGCGTGGTTGGTCAGGTTGACAATGGTATCCGCATCCGACGTGGCCTCATAGGAAATGGTCAGCGTGTTATCGTCCGAAAAGGCGTACCCTACGCGCACATACAGCGCGCCGGGATAACCCTCCTCCCCATCCGGGGAGCAGCGTGTAAACGTTACGCCCTCGCAGCCGGGGCGCGCGTCCCAGACCTGCTTGTCAAACCCGGCAACGCCGCCGTGCAGATGATTCGGACCGTCATTTTGGGCAACAGGATACGTTTTATGATTGAGTTCAAACGCGGCGTTTCCAAGGCGGTTGGCATACCTGCCGATCACCGCGCCCAAATAGCCGTCGTTGGCCTCGTATTCGGCGAGCGTGTCATAGCCAAGCACCACATCCACCAGGCGTCCGCTGCGATCCGGCACAAGGATGGAACGGATGACGCAGCCGTAATCGAGCGCTTCGACCACGGCGCCGCCGCGGTTCTCCATGCGGAAAAGCGTCACGGGCTGACCGCCGCGCGCGGTCCCAAAAGAATGCCTGGTGATTTTCATGCCGTCTTTCGCTCCAATTCTGCAAATTCATACAAATTATAACACACGATATGCGAATGTGCGAATGGATTGTTCACAATTCAGGCCCATTTTATTCGAATTTCCAAAGTATAGCAATTGCGCGGATGCGGCCGGGCAAGCGAAGCGGGGGCGAAACGCCGCGCCCTTCGGAGCCGTTTCAGTTGGGATGGGAGATTGGTGTTCAGAATGCCGGGGCGGTTCTCCGCGGGCGATAAACGCTGTTTTTCGATGGCGGCGGCGCGGGCTTTCCATGCGATGAGCTGCCCCGAATGCCTGCAATATATGTCCGCCCTGCCGCATGCAGGACGTCAAAATCCACGCGCATGTCGTGGATTTTGACGAATTAGTTGGTTCTGCCCGCATCATTTTGCTGCGGACCTGACGGGGCAAACCGGCCGCAACGCTTCCTGCCGGCCGCGGGTCTGGAAAATCCCGGGTTTCAAAATTGGATGCACCGGGCTTTACAGCAGCTTTTCGAGCCGATCGCGGATAGCCGTGATGAAGCCCATGCTCGTGACAGCCCTGGGCCTACCGCCCTCAACGAGGCCGACGAGGTCCTTGGTCATGACGCCGTCGTTGAGCGTCTGGATGGACGCCTGCTCGAGCTTTGCGCCAAAGGAGACCAGCGCGGGCAGATTGTCCATCTCACCGCGCTTTTTGAGTGCGCCGCTCCACGCAAAGATCGTGGCCATCGGGTTGGTGGAGGTCTCCTCGCCGTCGAGATATTTGTAGTAGTGGCGGGTGACAGTGCCGTGCGCGGCCTCGAACTCATATTTGCCGTCGGGCGAGACCAGCACGCTGGTCATCATGGCCAGCGACCCAAACGCCGTGGAGACCATGTCGCTCATCACGTCGCCGTCGTAGTTCTTGCAGGCCCAGATATATCCGCCCTCGCTGCGGATGACGCGCGCGACCGCGTCGTCGATGAGCGTATAGAAATAGGTCAGGCCCTGCGCTTCAAAGCTCGCCTTGTACTCGGCTTCGAACACCTCTTCAAAGATATCCTTAAACGTATGGTCGTACTTCTTGCTAATGGTATCCTTGGTGGAGAACCACAGGTCCTGCCCTGTGCTGAGGGCGTACTTAAAGCAGCTGTGCGCAAAGGAACGGATGGACGTATCCTTGTTGAACGTGGACTGGAGCACGCCGGGGCACTCGAAATCGTACACCGTCTGCCGGAACACCGTGCCGTCGTTGCCTGTAAACAACAGTTCCGCCCTGCCCGGGCCGGGCACGCGGTACTCCGTGCCCTTGTATACGTCGCCATACGCGTGACGGGCGATGGTGATGGGCTTTTTCCAGTTCTTGACCACCGGCTTGATGCTGTCGATGAGGATGGGCGCGCGGAACACCGTGCCGTCGAGCACGGAACGGATGGTGCCGTTGGGGCTTTTCCACATTTCATGGAGCTGGTATTCGTCCATGCGCTGCGCGTTGGGGGTGATGGTCGCGCACTTGACGCCCACGCCGTATTTCTTGATGGCGTTGGCCGAATCGACGGTGATCTGATCGCGGGTTTCGTCCCGCTTTTTCAACCCCAGGTCGTAGTATTCGGTCCTGAGGTCCACGAAGGGCAGGATCAACTCGTCCTTGATCCACTGCCAGAGGATGCGTGTCATTTCGTCGCCGTCGATCTCCACGATCGGGGTCGTCATTCCGATTTTTGCCATAGTACGATTCCTTTCTGCATGTTAAAGTACAAGGGGACGGGCGGGGCGCTTTGCCCCCGCACCCCCATTCAGGGGAGGTTTCCCCTAAGAACCCCATATGGGATTCCAAAGGGAGGGTCCCCCTGGCGGGATGCGGGGCGGCGCCCCGCGTTGCGTCGTCGTTACTTGCGTGCCAGCGCGGCGTAGTAGTTCATCAGGCAGCCTTCGAGGATGATGGTCTTTTCGTCGCTCGTCAGGCCCCTGACATAGAGGGTGACGGGCTCGGTTTTGCCGCCGGCGCGGATGATGGTTGCGGGGAACTCCTCCCTGCCGGCCTGAATGCCTGCGCGTACGTCCGGTATGAACACGAAATCGCCCGCCTCACAGTCAAACGGCGCGCCGCCGGCAAGCGTGAACGGAACGATGCCCCAGTTGATGCAGTTGCTGCGGTAACGCTTGGTGGCGTATTCATAGCAGATGTTGGCAAATCCGCCGAGCACCTTCTGGCAGCTGGCCGCCTGCTCGCGCGCGCTGCCGTCGCCGGGCTTGTTCGCGAACACGCAGCTGCCGAACTGGGTGTTTTGCATCAGCTCGTCTGCGTTGCCGACCGCGCTGAGCGCGCTTAGGAGCTTCTCCGGCTTTTCACCCGCGATGCGCCGCGCTTCATCCGCGGCGACGGCCTTGCTGCGGCCTACGTACTCCGGCACGCGGCGTGAAAGCGCGAACTCGGACAGGCGCAGCGGATTGCTGCGGTAGGAGCTTGTTTCACCGGAGGGAATCAATTCGTCCGTGGTGGTCACCGGGTCGCGGATCACGGCCGCAAGCTCGACAAGCAGGTTGTCGGCAAGCGGATACATCGTGGGCCAGTCGGTGATATTGGGTCCGAGGATGAGCTCCGTTTCCGGCTCGGCCTTGCCAAAGCCGTAGTAGCAGCGTTTTTCATATACATGCTCGTCAAAGTGATAGTCGAGCGGACGCTCCTTATACGCCACATCGCTTGCCGCGGTGATGACGCCGCCGTTTTTCGCGGTCGCCGCGATACTGCGCGCGTCCATGAGCGCCACGGCGGCAATCTGCCCCTCGCCGGGCTTGCTGCCCTCGCGGTTGGGGAAGTTGCGCGTGGTGTGCCTCAGCGACAGGCCGTTGTTGCCCGGCACGTCGCCCGCGCCAAAGCAAGGCCCGCAGAACGACGGCTTGAGCACCGCGCCCGTCTCGAGCAGTTCCTCGCTCACGCCCACACGGGTCAGCTCCAGGCTGACGGGGATGCTCGTGGGATAGATGGACAGCGAGAAATAGCCGTTGCCTGTGCTGCCGTCCTTGAGGATATCGGCCGCCTCGACGATGTTGTCAAACAGCCCGCCCGAGCAGCCCGCGATGATGCCCTGGTCGGCCAGTACGCCGTCCTTTGTAATCTTGCCGCGCAGGCTGAGTTTGGCTTTTTTGAACTTCTCCGCAGCCTCTTTTTCCACGTCTGCAAGCAGTTCTTCGGCGCGCTCGTTGAACTCGTGAATGGTATAGGCGTTGCTCGGGTGGAACGGCAGTGCGATCATGCACTCCACCCTGTCGAGCTCGATGGTCACGAGGCCGTCATAATACGCGCCCTCGCCGGGTTCGAGCTTTTTGTACGCCGCGGGCCGGCCATGCGCGTGATAATAGCGCTTCACCGTGTCGTCCGTCTCCCAGATGGAGCTCAGGCAGGTGGTTTCAGTTGTCATGACGTCGATGCCGTTGCGGAAATCGACCGGGAGATGTTCCACGCCGGGACCGACGAACTCGAGCACCTTGTTTTTGACATAGCCGCCGGCAAACGTGGCCTTGACCAGCGCGAGCGCCACATCGTGCGGGCCCACGCCGTGCCTGGGCTTGCCGGTTACATAGCAGAGCACGACCTCGGGGGCCTTGATGTCATAGGTGTTTTTGAGCAGTTGCTTGACCAGCTCCGGGCCACCCTCGCCCACGCCCATCGTGCCGAGCGCGCCGTAGCGGGTGTGGCTGTCGGAGCCGAGAATCATGCTGCCGCAGCCGGTCAGCGCTTCGCGCGCATAGCTGTGGATGACGCTCTGGTTGGCGGGCACGTAGATGCCGCCGTACTTTTTGGCCGCGGACAGGCCGAACACATGGTCGTCCTCATTGATCGTTCCGCCGACCGCGCAGAGGCTGTTGTGGCAGTTGGTCATGGCATAGGGAATCGGGAACTCGGTCAGGCCGGAGGCGCGCGCCGTCTGGATAATGCCGACATAGGTGATGTCGTGGGACACGAGCGCGTCGAACCTGATCTGCATTTGCTCCGGGTCTTTGCCGACGTTGTGTGCGCGCAGGATCCGGTAGGCAATGGTTTTTTCGCGGCCCGCCGCATCCGGCGCGGCTTCGACCGGCCTGCCGCCCGCAAGCTTTACGCCGTGGTCATGGTATTGAATCATGAAAAGCCTCCTTCTATGTGTTCATTTTGAGTACCTTCGGTGTACAGGGGGTGCTCTGCATATCGGAAAATCCCAAAGGGGTCAAAAGCGCATACGCCCATTGACCGGGGGACGGGGTGCGCGGCGCGTCCTGAACGTCCACCCGCTGTCTTTTTACCAAACATCAGTCCGCAATCCGGCGGATGACGTCGAGCATGCTGCCGTCGCGGTACGTGACCAGTCCCACGACCCGGTCGGTGAAGCGGATCGGGTCGGGTCTGCCGGTGAGCGCCTCTGCGGCCTCCCTGAGCGCGTGGATATCCGTGACGGGGATATGCGCGGCCTCCAAACGCGCGCGCACTTCGGGCCGGGCCGGGTTGACCGCAATCCCCTGGTCGGTGACGAGCACGTCTACGGTGCTGCCGGGGGTGACGAGCGTGCCTACGCGGTCAAGCACGCAGGGCATCCGGCCGCGCAGCAGCGGGCAGACGATCACCGTCAGCGCCGCGCCCGCAGCGGTATCGGGATGGCCGCCGATGGCGCCGCGAATGATGCCGTCGGAGCCGGTGAGCACATTGACGTTAAAATCCACGTCGATTTCCAGCGCGCTGAGCACCACCACGTCGAGCGCGTTGACGACCGAGCCGCGGCGATAGGGATTTGCATAGTAGTTCGCGTCGATCTGGCGGTGGAAGCGGTTGTCCTTGAGCGAATTGGCCGCGACCAGGTCGAAGCTCTGTACGTCGAGCAGCCGGCCGATCAGTCCGTCCTCGTGCAGGCCCACCATCGCGCCGGTGATGCCGCCGAGCGCGAAACTGGCCTTCACGTTCTTTTCCAGCATGTAATCGCGCAGAAAGCGCGTGACCGCAAGCGACGCGCCGCCGGTGCCCGTCTGCATGGAGAAGCCGTCGTAAAAATAGCCGCTGTGCACAATGACCTCCGCGGCGCGCTCGGCGATAAGCAGGTCGCGCGGGTTCTTGGTGAATCGGGTCGCGCCGGACATGATCTTCTGCGGATCACCGATGGCGTCGACCACCACGACATAGTCCACAAACCTCTGGCTAATGGCAAACGGCGTGTTGGGATAGGGCACGAGGTTGTCGGTGATGATTACGACCTTGTCGGCATACTGCGCGTCCGGGCGCGCATAGCCGAGCGAACCGCACATGGACTTGCCCTCCGCGCCGCGGGTATAGCCGTTGGCGTTGCCGAACGCGTCGCAGCTTGGCGCGCCTAAGAACGCCACGTCGATGTGCAGCTCGCCGGTTTCAATCGCGGCCGCCCGGCCGCCGTGCGTGCGGAACACCATCGGCCGCTCCATCAGTCCGTGGCTGATGGCGTTGGCCAGTTCGCCGCGGCAGCCGGAGGTTTCGATGGATGTAACCACGCCGTTTTTGATGTGCTCGATCAGGGGCGCATGGCAGCTGGTCAGGCTGGAAGCGGCTACCCGCAGGTTTTTGACGCCCATTCTGGCGATGGTTTCAAGCACCATGTTGACGATGTAGTCGCCCGCGCGAAAATGGTGGTGGAACGATATGGTCATGCCGTCGCGCAGGCCGGACTTTTCGATTGCCTCCTCAAGCGACGCCACAAGCTTATCCGAGTCGAGCTGGCGCTGGTAGAGCGACACTCCGTCCTTGACGTGCAGACGCGGATTTTTGCCGGGAACAAAGACCGGATACCCCATTTGCTCGACGATTGCTTCAAACTGTTTTTCCATACTCGGTCACTCCTCCTCGTCGAATTCAATCTTGGACGCGTGCGCCATTTCAAGGCAGCGCTGTGCGCGCAGCACGACCGGACGGTCGACCATCTTGCCGTTGAGGCTGACGACGCCGCTGCCCCTGGCCTCGGCCTCCCGCATGGCGGCCCGGATTTTAAGGGCTTTTTCAATTTCCTTCTGCGTGGGGGCGAAGACCCTGTGGACGGGCTTGATCTGGCGCGGGTTGATGATGGATTTGCCGTCGAAGCCGAGCTGCTTGATCAGCTCTGTCTCGCGAATGAGCTGCTCTTCATTGTTTACGTCGCCGTACACGGTGTCCAGCGCGTCGATGCCCGCGGCGCGCGCCGCGACCACGATGGTCGCGCGGGCTAAAAACAGCTCCGTGCCCTCGATGGAGCGGTTGGTCTTGAGGTTGGCGCAGTAATCCTCCGCGCCGAGCGCAATGCCGATGAGCCGCTTGCTCGCCTTAGCGATGGCGTAGGCGTTAACCACGCCGAGCGCGCCCTCGATGGCGGCCATCATCCCCGTTGTGCCGACCGGGATGCCCGCTTCCCGCTCCACGCGCTCGATCTCGGCCTCGGTATCGAGAATATCCTGTGCGGTCTCGGTTTTCGGCAGGCGGATGACGTGCGCGCCCGCGCGTACCATCGCCTCGATGTCCTGCCGGCCATACGGCGTGGAGAGCGGATTGACGCGCACAACCAGCTCGCAATCACCGTAATCAATGGTCTTGAGCGCATTGTAGACAAGCAGGCGCGCCGCGTCCTTTTCGCGCAGCGAGACGGAATCCTCCAGGTCGAACATCAGCGAGTCCGAACCGTAGATATGCGCGTCGCGCATCATGCCGGGGTTATTCCCCGGAACAAACAGCATGGTTCTTCTGAGTCTGCCCATACGCGTTACCTCCAGTCGTAAGCGTCCGATTTTGCGCCGCGCAGCGCGGCGGCCGTGACCCGTGCGCGGATGGTGCAGTCGAGCGCGCCCTTGTCCACGGCGCGTACGCTTGCGTGTTCTATGCCGCAGGCAAGGAGCGCCCCGGTGATGACCTGACGAATCTGTGTGCCGAACTGGTTGCCTACCGTGCTGTCAAGATCGATGGAGACGCCGTTGCCCGCGGGGTCGATTTCCACATAAATATCGCCGGACTCCATCGTGCCGGCGACGCCGGTTTCAAGTAGCTGCATATAAATGACCTCCATCCTGTGAAATTTGGGTGGCGCAGGAGATGCGTGCGGTTAGATCGCGCCTCAGAACATATTACATGTATAATTATACCGACGCATGCTGCATAATTCAAGTACTTTTTGCGAAATATTTTTTATTTTTGTCGGCAAAGAGAGGACTGCACGCTTGTATA
Organism: uncultured Oscillospiraceae bacterium; assembly: GCA_964447605.1. Lineage (GTDB taxonomy): Bacteria > Bacillota > Clostridia > Christensenellales > CAG-138 > CAYUTA01. Next base: position 22,112 of record CAYUTA010000012.1, read on the forward strand.
CACCCATACAAAGGCCCAAAACAGGGAAGCTTGTCGATTTGAGGACGATTATTTACGATATGCAGGCGTATGCCTTTGTTATTGTATAAATATGCAATATCCGTAAACGATCCGGGAAAACGGAGGGCAAAAGCGCACGCCTTTTTGCGGCAAATGTGGAACTCTTGTTAAAATTGGCCGCAAACGCTTCTCGCGGCGCGCTTTAACGGGTATACTGATATCATAAAACTTTCGTTATAGGGGAGCCGCGCCGGAATATGCCGGGACAGGGCGCGCCGGTTTCCCGCCCGGCCCCATTTAAATTACAAAGGAGCTGATATCCATGCAGAAAATAAAATGGATCCTCGTCCTGTGCGCAGCCGCGGTGCTGATGGGCTGCGGCCGCGCCGCAACGGAGTCCGCCCCCGCTCGGCAGACGCCGGAGGCGGCCGTCGTGAAGATGGAAGCGGGGCAGACGAACGCCGGGCAGGCCACTTCGCCGGAGGAGGGCGAGGGCGGGATCGCATACACGCATGTTGACAGCAACGCGCGCGCGGACGCTTCCGGCGCGGACGTGGCGATCACGGGCGGCTGTGTGGAAATCACCGTGGATCGGCGCGCGTTTGCGCACAACATCGAGGTTGCGGAAGGCGCCTCCGTGCGGCTGATCCTGAAAAATGGCGCGGCGTTCACCGGCGCGGTGCACAGCAGCTCCGTGCAGGACGTATACGTTTCACTGGATGCGGACAGCACCTGGACGCTGACGGAGGACACCGCCGTGGGCGGCCTTGTCAATGCGGACGCATCGTTTGCCAACGTGCAATCCGCCGGCTTTTCGCTCCAATACGATTCGGAGTATGCGGACAACGCCTATCTTGCCGCCGCTGCCAAACAGCTGCCGGGCGGCGGTTTTCTGACGCCGATTATCTGACGCCGCATGGCAAAAAAGCAGCGGGGCTGCTGTAAGGGAAAAATCCGCCGCCGTCAAACGGAACCAATCCCCGGAGAGCGGACAGAGAAAAGCCCCCCGATGGATCCGACATATCCGTTTCTATCTTCCTGCAGAACTATTTTGCAGAGCCGGGCGCCGTTTCGGCGCCAAAGATACGCTGTAAAATGCCGTTGTGGAAATCGCTTTCGTTCCATTCCCGTTCTAAAGTGTTCCAAAGAGCCGAAGCAAGCATGGGAAAGGGTTCCTTTGTGTCAAAGCCGCTTGACCAGCTTCCCGGCCAATCGGCCAAATTTGCAAATGGGACCGGCAATCCAACATAAAAGCATTTCGGGGCATGTGGTAAAATAAACCGGCGCAGAAACGGCTCCGGCAAGCAATCACCGCCGGCGAATTTATAGAACGGGATGGGAAGGAAATGAATCAGAAAGGCAATCAAAAGCTTATCAAAAGAATCGGCGCGTTAGTTCGGAGTTTTGGCTTTCATAATCACAGCGCCTGTTAGCTATAACCAGATTGCGCTGAAAGCGGAAGCAGACAGGATTGTTCCAAATGGTCGGCTTATTGACGTGGGGAGGATATAACCTACACGTTTACGCTGAGGGAGAAAACAGCGAGGACCCGGATCTTGTGTTTTTGTCAGGTTCGGCAACCGTGGCTCCGGTCTATGACTTCAAGCCGTTATACAGGTTGCTTTCAGACGAATATACGATTGCGGTCGTCGAAAAAGCCGGATATTCGGATATTATTAAGGTAAACCGTAATGTTGATACGATGATAAATGAGGTTAGAAATGCGCTTGCCGGCGCGGGCATAAGCGCCCAATTTATCCTGATTCCGCATTCCATGTCGGGATTGGAGGCGATATACTGGGCCCAGAACCGTCCTGATGAAGTGGCGGGAATCGTTGGTTTGGATAGGGCGGTCGCTTATAGCTATGATGACATGGACTTTAACAGAATGAATCAAATGATTGATTTGGGCAAAACGGCGGTAAAGCTTGGGCTCCTCAGAATACCGGGCCTATATCCCCTTAACGAAAATGGTCTGACAGACGAAGAAATATACCAACAAAAATGGTTGCTGTACAAAAACGCAGGGAACCTCGACTACATCCTGGAAGGACAAGCCGTATACGAAAATGCGCAGGTTGTAAAAGCGGGGGATGATGTTTCCTGTCCGATCATAATGTTTTCTTCGGATGGTACGGAAACAGGAGATTCCTGGATTCAGTCACAGGAAAAATACCCGGAGGAACACCGTGCAGACCGGATTGTTTTTGATTGCGGACACGATCTTCATTACTATAAAAGTGAAGAGATGGCATGGACAATCCAACGGTTTATAGAGGAAATGCATCAAACAAAATGAACCAATAGCGTGACCGGAGAGCAACCGGCACAGACGCGCCCGCCAAAGATAAAATAAATTGCCGCGCCGCCGTTGTCAAGACCGCCCATCCTGTCCGCGGCCGGCCGGGACGGCAAAGGCGAAAGCGCGTTCCGCCTTTGCCCATCCCAGGAAACCTGCCGCGCGGGCAAAGCGGGGAGCCCGTTGTATGACAAGCGGCCCATAGGTGAAAACCGAAAAGGGCCGGCTGTTACAGCGCCTGTAAATGCGCATTTCTGCCTTTACGGCAGACGATGGCACGGCGGCGTGAACGCGCGCGCAGGCATTTTTGTGCACATTGCCAAGTTATACAAGACCGGGCGCCGCGCTTTTGCATATACGGGGCCGCGGCCGTCTTGGGATTGCGCGCTACTTCGCCTCCTGCAGCAGTTCAAGCCGCATCTGCTCATAGGGATAGTCCTCGAATCCCCAGCGGTAATAGAGCCTGCGGGCGTTCTCGTTTTCGGTTTCGATTTCAAGACGAATGCGGGCAAACGTCCCGCCGTAGCGCTCGCGCAAAAACGAAAACACCTTGCTGCCCAGCCCCAGCCCGCGGAACGCCGGGCGGACGTACAGCTCCTCGAGCCAGAGCACCATGCCGCCGGCCTCCTGCGAAAATGTTTTGGCCAGCAGCGCAAAACCGGCCTTCTGACCGTCGCATTCGATCAAAAGCGCCTCGGCATACGCGTTGGAGCGCATAACCTCGTCGAACGTACGCGCAAGGTTTTCGTCCGGCACGGAAAACAGCGCCGCGCCGGAGGCGTAAAACTCCTTGGCAAGCAGCAGATAGGCGCCCCGGTCGGCCGCGGTCACATTTCGGATGGTCAGGCTCGTCATACATGCAGTTCCTCCCAAACGTCTGCCAGGGAATCGATGACGGGCGAGCCGAGCGTTTTCAAATACGCGGGCAGCTGGTGCCCGCTGGCAAGCAGCAGGCAGCGGCAGCCGATCGACGCGGCGATCTCGCAATCGTGATCGGTATCGCCAATGAACACCGCGCGCTCCGGCGCCACGCCGCTTTCGGAGAGCAGCCTGCGCGCCTTGTCCGCCTTGCCGTGGGCGAGATTGTTTTCACAGCCGATCACCCGAGCAAAATACTTCGGCAGGCCGAACAACGCCGCCTGCTGATGCAGCCGGTCCGCGCCCGTGGCGGAGAGCAGCACCTGCGGCACGCCGCGCCGGGCAATTTCGGCAAGCGTTTCCTCCGCGTGCGGCTGCAGCGGGCAGGTATGCACGCGTCCGGCATACAGGCCGACGAATTCCATGCTGATATCCTCGTAGGACTCGGTTTCAAACGTGTATCCCATCTGCCGGTAGTATTCGATCACCGGAAAGCGGAACAGGCCGCGGTAAACGTCCACATCCGGCAGCGGGGGCATGCCGCGCGCTGCGCGCATCTCGTTGGCGATCCCGTAGCAAAGCAGCGTGTCGTCGAGCAGCGTGCCGTTCCAGTCCCAGATGACGAGCTCCGTTTTCGGCGCGGCCGGCGTAAGTTTGCAATTCACCATTTGTTGCGCACCTTTTCGGCCATTGCCATGAAGTGATCGAGCCGGACGACCGTGCCGTCGTCAAGCGTCATCGTACCGTCCATCCAGCCGAACACCTGGTGCTGGTCGGAGCAGACGACGCCCGCGTCCGTCTTGGCCGCGCGGTCGAGCACCGGGGTAAAGCGCGTTTCAAAGCGTCCGTCGGAGGAGGTGAACGTCCACGGCGCGAGGAACTCGTCGCTGCCGCCGCGCTGCGGGATATGGAACGTCACGTCCGCAAGCTTATGCGCAATCCCGTCGTAAAACGCCATGTTCTCCGAAGCCGCGGAGGTATCGCCAAAGCCGTAACCGATGTTAAAGCCCGCCACATGGCCGTCTACCAGCCCGTGACCCGCGCCCCAGTACCAAGTGTTTTGATAGGTCCAGACCCCGCGGCCCCAGTCGAGCAGGCCGAACGATTCAGCCGAGTCGAACGCGTGCGTTTTGCCCAGACAGCTGACCGTGCCGCTTGCGCGCATGCCGACGATTTTCTGATTGTAGTAAAACGCGGCCGGCTTTCCCGCAAACGGCGTTGCGATAACCATGCTGTCACGCGGCTCCTCGCAGAGCAAAAGATCGCAGTCGAAGGGCGCGCCGTTATAAAATTTGTCCAGATGCGCTTTCAGGCGCCGGTTCCTGCCCTCGCATGAGAACGAGAACGACGCGCCGGAAAGCGACTTTTGCACGTCGCCCGCCGCGGAGCTTGCGGGAAAGCCGGTCTTTCCCATCGGGAACCAGAACATCGGCGAAACCGTCCGTTCCGTTCCGCGCTCAAAATCGAGGAACGACGCGCTGACAAGGCCCATATACGAATTGTCGTCAATGGTCAGCGCCACGCCGAAGCGGTCGTTGTACACCAGATAGTAATCCCATTCCTTTATGCGCAGGCCGCCGGCCCGGATTGCGGCGCGGTCATAGCGTTTTACCAGGCTTGTGGCGTAGCCGGCCTCGCACAGGCGGCCCGCTTCATCGAGCAGGGGACCGGGGGAAAGCATATGCTGCATCTTGCGTCGGCTCCTTTCGTTGCCGTGATCAATAATATGATTCATTATAGCCAATCGCCGCGCCGTTTGCAATGTGCGCGGCCGCCCGCTTTTTTTAAACCCGGACGCGCGCCTTGACATGGGCGGAAATGCTCCCGTATACTGAAAATGAAAGAACGCATTATAAGGAGAACGCACTGTGATCATCAACGTAGGCTGCGGCATGACGCCCATTGAGGGCGCGCTGAACGTCGACAATTCCTTTTCCGTATACCTGGCGTATCACAGGCCGTTGCTCTGGCTGCTGAAAACGCTGCGGCTGCTTTCGCAGGAAAATATCGCATGCGCGGAATTTTCGCGCGCGCATGGAATCGTGTATATGGATTGCACGCGCATGGAGCTGCCGGACGGCTGCGCGGACGTGCTCTATGCTTCGCATATGATGGAGCACCTTACCCGCGCTCAGACGGCGCGGTTCCTTGCCGAGGCGCGGCGTGTGCTCAAGCCCGGCGGCACGCTGCGGCTGGTACTGCCGGATATGCGTCTGCTGGTGGAGGCGTATCTTTCCAGCCACGACTGCGACCGGTTCGTCGCGCGCACGCTGCTGGCCGACGAAACGGGAAGCGCCTTTTCCGCGCGGCTGCGCACGCTGTTTTTCGGCTATCGCGGGCATCGCTGGATGTACGACGTGCCGTCCGTGCTTGCGCTGCTTTCCGGCAGCGGGTTTACGGATATCCGGGCGCTGCCCGCGGGGCAAACCGTCATTCCGGAGCCGGACGGCATCAACCTCTCGGAACGCGCGGACGAATCGCTGTATGTGGAGGCAAAGCCCGCCGGATAAGAGCGAATGCGTCGGGGATGGAACGGGCGTGACGCCGGCGCAAAACGGTTTGCTGCAAAGAATTCAAAAACGCTTGCAGGTTTGTCACGATGTGTTAATGATACCTTAACAAAATGCTGCTATAATCCGTTTCAGATGGTGGGACCGGCCCGGCGGGCACAGGCATAATCGTAATTTTTTTCGGGCTGTGTCACACAAAAAGGACGCTCTGAGAAGGGGCGTCCTGTCGATTTTGGGGACATTTGAGGCACGGATTCACATCGGCGTTTTTTTATGTTTGGTCCGCGCCGCAGTTATATTTTGGATATCGATTTCCATGACAAAATCCATTGAAAAACACACATACTAACATAAAATTCAGCAGGAGGCAAATAAATCGGACGGCGCCGGCCCGAGGTGCGGCGGCGTTCGCTGAAAAGATGAAGATGAAACAGCAGACGAGTCCCATGGCACAGGCGATATTGAATACCTATCAGGCGGTTCCGCACGCGCGGCAGGATGCAAGGCATATTACGGCGCTGGTCAAGTTCCGCGGCCGGATTGTCGGCTACCGGCTTTCCGACGACACGGTGGTGTCCAAGGAGGACGGCGTGGCGCTGGCCAAGCGCGGCGAGATCGCGGGCGTCGGCATCGGCGTGCGAAAGGGAACGGAATACCTCAAGGCGCTCCCGGACGACCGGGAGGGGAACAATCTCGGCAGTCTGCCATCCATTCCGATACCCCGGTAAACGATCCTGCAACAGCGGCGCCACAGACGCCGCCAACCAGAAGTCCCCGTGCGCGGCGGCTGCCGGACGCGCTGAAACAGCGCTCCGTTCCGGCCTGAATCGCCAGGGCAAACGCAAGCACAAATTTTATGAAAAGACAGAGCGACCGCGATGCGCTTTCACGGCTGATGAAATAAAGAATGCATTGGGATTTGCCGCGCCAATCCCGGAACGAAAAAGCAGGATCCGGCACGCCGGACAAATCCGGACCCGCCGCCCTACCAATGGCAATTCGCCGCCCGGGAGCGCGGGGGAGGCGAACCGCTGTGACGTCGTTTTTGCGGCGGTAACAGCGCAGCCGTTCGGGGCTGCGGCCACAGGAATCTCCCGCGCCGCATAAGGCGCGGGCAATATGCGGTTGCCCCGCAGAAACATGGTTTTTTTTACCGGCTACTCCGCATCCGGCGTGGGGGTCGGCACCGCGCCGTAAATCGCGGTCAGGAGATCATTTTTTGCCGTCTTGATGTCAAACGTCATTTTTTCGGCCACAACGCCCGTTTCCTCATCGGTTTCCTTCTCGATTTTGTAGTTTTCCGGGATGCGCACATGAACGATCTCCGGGTCGCTGCTGACAATTGAAGCGCCGAGGCTCATGATGGTATCGAGGCTCATGTTGGTCGACATCCAGTTGCTGGCGTATTGATAGATCGACCATAGCTCGCCAAACGACATGTCCGCCGAGACAATGGTTTGATACAGCGTTTTGATGACGTACTGCTGGCGTGCGATACGCGCCGCGTCGCCGCCGCCGATAACGGTTCCATCCTCGGCGTGGAAGTCGCTGTAACGGTCGCGGCAATACCAAAGCGCCTGGTCGCCGTGCAAAGTTTGCGCCTTCACGCCCGCATAGCCTTCGCCGTTTCCGTTTTCATCGCGGCCGTCGTCGAGCGTCCAGCGGTCGATCTGTTTGAGAATCTTTTTGTAGTTGCGCTTGTTGTCGTCCTTGAGCAGGTTCGCGCAGCGCCAGTTGACGCGGTAAGCCTCGTCTGCATTGAGGTTGACCGTTACGCCGCCGAACCCGTCGATCAGCACCCAGAAGCCGGAGAAGCCGACGGAGACATAATCCTGAATATCAAGGCCGAAGTTATAGTTGAGCGTATTGATCAGCTCGCCCACGCCGCCGTTGGAATAGGCCGCGTTGAGCTTGCCCTTGAACTTGCTTCTTTCACCGACGCGGGTCACATAAGCGTCGCGCATGAATGAGGTCAGGATAATCTTGTTTGTTTTTTTGTTATACGAGGCGACCATCATGGTATCCGAGCGGCCCTCGACGTCCGAAGACGCGTCCCTGGAATCCGTACCAACGAGCAGGACGTTGACAACGTCGCTGGCGTTTTCATCGGTTTCGTAGATGGGAACCGGCGTGTTGTCGGAGGCTTCCATCGTTACGATATCGGCGGGGCCCGGCGAAGGGGACGGCGTAAGCTCCGGCAGGCTTTCAAGGTCGACCTCCTCGTCGCCGGACAGCCAGCCCTCCGGCGCGGCCACGGTCTGCACGGCGCCCTTTTGCAGCTGCGAAATGGTATACCACGCAAATCCGCCGCACGCCAGCACGATCACCAGTATGATCACCAGGATCACTTTCATTATTTTGCTCATGCAGGAAAATCCTTTCTAAACGTTACAAGCATGCATCCATGCATCAAAAAACGCCGGACCGCCATCCGGGAACCGGGCTTTTCAGACATTGCCGTTGGCGGAGCGTCCGCATGCCGTCCGGCGGCCCGGGGATATTCGGGCGATTCGCCGCGCCGGCCGAACCAACGTTCATGCGCCGGCAGTGGTTCGATTTCGTATGTTATCACAAAATAAGCAACGATTCAACGGAATTTGCAAGGCGTACATGTTTGTTCACATTTAAGGCGGGATTGATTTCCAAGGATCAGACAGAGCCGGAATTGAACGGGCTCCATGGAAACGGACATAAAAAAGCAGCGCTTCCCACCGCAGACTAAAAGCGAACGGGCACGGTCGCTTTTTCCATAATCAACGCGCGTGTATTCCGCGTGCCGGGAACGCGTGAAAAAAAGCGGGCGGAGGGGAACGGGACGGACGCAAAGACCCGGGCCGGCTATTGCTGGCCGTACTGAATCTTCAGGTCGCGCTGGAGCGTATGGAACACGATCCAGGTTGTGCCGGGTTCGAGCACAAGCGGGCTGCCGTCGCGCATCTGGTAAACGGTCGGCTCGCCAAGCGAAGCGCGCGACCATCTGCCCGCCGAATGGCGGCCGTTGACGAAATAATCGCAATTGCCGTTGCTGATCAGCGACGCGCTGCGGTAAGGGCTGAACATATCTTCGTATTTGACATACTGCACGATCAGGTTCTGCACACGCAGCGGCTCGCTGGCCACAGAGGCGCCGTCGGCGGCGGGCGTAAGGGTTTTAGTTGCGACCAGCGTGCCCTTGGAATTGCGTTCATACCGGTAGAGCATGTTGTCCTCCGGGTTGTAGACAAACTCCACCCTGGCGTAGTCGGAGCTGGTAAACGGAACGCCCACCTTGACAATGGGCTTGGCGTTGTTGTGCAAGACCCCCGGCTGGAACTGAAAGCGCGCGCTGCTTGCCGGGATGCCCGACGTGCCGTAAATCGCGCGCTGCATTTCAGACAGCTTGCAAAACAGCGTGTTTTCCGGCTCGCTGCCGACGGTCCTGTCCTGTACGAAATACTGCGCCGTGGCGTCGGAATAGGCCGCGGGGAAATCGATCGTGCCGGGATCGTAGACCGGATAGCCCTCCTCTTTGGGGTAGCCGTCGTAAACGAGCATGGCATCCCACTCGCGCCGCAAGTCGAAAAAGTAGAATCGCGCATCCTGAATCGGCCCGACGCGCGCGGGGACATTGTCTGAAAACAGCGCGATCAACCGCGTGGAATGATCCGTGCGGTCCATTGAGAGTTCATAGATGATGTCCGCGCGCATCAGTCCGGTCTGCGGCCGCGTCTGCGGCGCATTGCCAATGACGGCCAGCACGGGCTGGAACCGCTTGTCGGACGGGAGCGTGCGCCCGGTGGTGACGGAGATGATCGGCGTGGGGGCGGGCGTGTCCTCCGGCGTTTGTTCCGGCGCGCCGCCCTCCGCGGCATCCGCGGCGCGGTCTGCCTCAGCCGAATCTGCATCCCGCGCGCCGTCCGGAGGCGTCGCCGTGGCGTCGATGACCACCACCGGCACCGTGGTTGCCCGCTGCACGGCCTCCGCTTCCGGCGCGCCGCCGTCCGGGCCGCCGCAAGCCGCCAGGCAGGCTGCCGCAAGCAATGCCGCCAATCCGTTCAATATTTTTTTGTATAGGCGCGGCGCGCCGCTTCTGAACCTGCTCATTTAGTTTGGTCAGTCGATTGTGACGGGGGCGTCGTCCGGGTGCATGGCAATCCAGGTGCTGCCCGGCTCCAGGATGACGACGCTGCCGTCGTCGAGCTGATAGATGGTAAAGTCCTCAAGCGTGGGCCGCGACCATGTGCCGGTTACGTGCTGGCCGTTGATGAAGTAATCGCACCTGCCGTTGCCGGTCAGCTCGCAGGTACGGCGGCCCTTGTCGTCCTTTTCCATGCGCCCATACCGGACGTATTGCACGATCAGGTTCTGCACGCGCATTTGCTCGAGGTCGTAGGTTACCCCGTCGGCGGACGGCGTGCGCACCATAAACTGCGCGTCGTCCTGATAGCGATAGAGCGCGTTGTCGTCTGCGTTGTACCGGAACTGGACCCATTCGGGACAGTATGTGTTCTGATAGGGCAGGGAGACGGTCCGGAACGTCTCGCCGCTTTCATACGAAACGCCCTCCATGAAACGGAAGCGCTCGCGCACCGCGGCCGTATGCTCGCCGTAATACCGGTGCGCCATCTTGTCAATGAGCACATAGAGGTTGTGCGGCGCGGCGCGGTCGCGACTGCGGAAGCGGTATCCGTTCTTGGCCTCATAGTCGGTGTAAGCGCCCTTTTTCAGCGAAAACGCCGACGCATAGCCGTTGAACCGGCGCACGCCCTTGCGGGGGTATACGCCGACCTTGCCTTCAATCTGCTTGGGGCTGTAATAGTACTTGCTGCCTCTGGGCGGGCCGTACCCCTCGTGCAGGTACATGGCGCTCCATTCCTGCGCAAGGTCGACGAAATAATAACGCGCGCTGCGCAGCGGTCCGGCGTAGAGGGGGTACGTATCATGAAACAGCGCCTGAAAGCGCGTAATCATGCTTTCCACAATGAATTCATATACGATGTCCGCGCTCATCAGGCCCGTTTGCGGGCGCGCGCCCTCGGAGTTTTCAATGGAGACGATAACCGGCCTGCTCGGCGTGCCCTCCGGGACGACCCGTCCGCTCGCCTGGGAGCGGTTCTTCGGCTCCGGCGTGGGCGTGGGGGTTGGCACGGGCGTCGGGGTCGGGGCGCTTGTCGGCGACGGCGCGGGCGTCCCGTCGCGCGCGTCCGCGTTTCCCATCGCTTGCCGCGGCGTGCACGCAAGCAGGCAGGGCAGCAGGCAGCACAATACGATTGCCGCCAAAACGGCGGTTACGCTCCTCTTATTCATGAAAACAGGCCTCCTTTTTCCGCTTAACACAGGCGCATGGCGTGTGTGCGTCAATCGAAACGCGCGTTGGCTTACAGATCAATCCAAACCCATCCTGCCGGCGGCGTCAGCCGCGGCGTGCGCCGGATTTTTTCTTCTTACGTCGCTTTTTTCTGCGCCGGCTGCTTTTGCCGCTGCTGATGAGCACGATCCCAATCGCGGCCGCGGCAAGCACGGCGAATACGCCGACTATGATGTAGGGCAACATGGCGCGGCCGGCCGTGCTGTCCTGCGCCTCCGGCGTGGGCGAGGGCGTTTTGTCGGCAAAGACGGCCGGCGTGGGCGCCTGTGTCGCTTCCGGCGTGGGCGAGGGCGTCTGCGCGGGCGTCTGCGCAATCCATGGCGTTGTTACGGGTGCCGGGAGTGCGGCGCGGCCGGCCGTAACGCCGCCGTTTTCCACCTGGACATACGCCTGCGACTGGTTATATTCGACATCCACCCGGGTGGCAATCACATCGGAAAATGTGACCGCGCTGCCCGTGGCGTTGAGCAGCCGGAACGTGACGGTCATCATCACGCCGCCGTCCTCTGCGGAAAGGCCCAACGCGGAAACGCATGCCGCGCGCACGCGGCCGGCCTCCTGGATATTGGTCACGCAGTATTCCGCCGGGAACGCCGTGCCCGGCGTGACGCGCACGGCCTTGAGCGCGTCCGCATCGTAATTCAGGTTGAACTGAAGGGAATCCACGGCCTCGCAGCGTTCCATTTCGATTTGCACGTCCACCTCGTCGCCGGACGCGCCGTCTACCGTTTCGACGGCGAGAACGACCGCCTCGTCTTCGGCCAGCGCGGATTGTGGAAACAGTGCCGCCAGTAGAAGCAGCAGCGCCAGCAACGGTGCGAGCGAGCGCTTTGTCGTCATATATGGCACCATCCTCCATTCACAGCACGAAATCTGCGCCGGACGGGCGCAAATTTCCACTCATACAAATCAGACCTATCATAACAGGAAACCCCCCGCAAAGTCAATTTACCATACATAATGGGCTACGCGGCTGAAACCATCGAAAACGCCGTTTTTCGAAAGGACAACCATGGACATGCGGGGCCGCGCAACCAGGCCGGCGTTTTTGAAGCGGGCTTTAAGCGCGCGCCGGAGGGGGCGGGCAACCGCGCGGGGCGCATGCGTGCAAGAAAGTTTGTAACTTCTGCGGACGAACGATTGACTTGGTGATGGGTTTTGGGCTACACTGAATACAATATGCAGAAGGAATGGTATCAAATCATTGGCGGCCGGCGCCTGGAGGGCACCGTCACCATCAGCGGCGCAAAAAATGCGTCGGTTGCCATCATCCCCGCGGCCATTCTGGCGGGGGAAAGTTGCATCCTCGAGAACCTGCCGTTCATCGAGGACGTGATGAGCCTCAAAATCATACTCGAGCAGCTTGGCATAACCGTGGATTTTACCACGGGCGACTGCATGCGCATTGATCCGAGCACGCTTAAAACCACCTGCGCCGCCGGGCGGGCCGTAAGCAGCATGCGCGCAAGCTATTATCTGCTTGGCGCGATGCTGGGCCGCTACGGCGAGGCGGAGGTTGCCCTGCCGGGCGGCTGCGTCATCGGCCAGCGGCCCATCGACCAGCACATCAAGGGCATGCGCGCGCTTGGCGCGGAGGTCACGCTCGACGAGGAGCGGAACGTGATCCGTGCCCGCGCAAAAAAGCTGCGGGGCGCGGAGATTTTTTTTGACGTGACCAGCGTGGGCGCAACCATCAACGTCATGCTCGCCGCCTGCCGCGCGGAGGGGCAGACGGTGCTTTCCAACGTGGCCAAGGAGCCGCACGTCGTGGACGTGGCCAACTTTCTCAACATGATGGGGGCAAGCGTAAAGGGCGCGGGCACGGATGTCATCCGCATCAGCGGCCGCGAGAAGCTGCACGGCTGCGGCTATGCCGTCATTCCCGATCAGATCGAGGCCGGCACGTTCATGATCGCCGCCGCCGCCACCCGCGGGGACGTGGTCATCAAAAATATCATTCCCACGCATATGGAGGCGGTTTCCGCCAAGCTGATGGAGAGCGGCGCGCGCGTCATTGACGGCGACGACGGCCGGGATTTCTATATCCGCGTCGTCATGGAGGACCGTCCGCGCGGCATCAACGTCAAAACCCTGCCGTACCCCGGCTTTCCAACGGATTTGCAGCAGCCCATGATGGCGTATCTGTGCGCGGCCGGCGGCGTTTCCAGCATCAACGAAACCATCTTTGAAAACCGCTTCAACCATGTGCGAGAACTGCGCAGGATGGGCGCTTCCATCAGCGCGCGGGACAATGTCGCCAAGGTGAAAGGCATTCCCGCGCTCAAGGGCGCGGATATCCACGCGAGCGATCTGCGCGCGGGCGCGTCGTTGATCGTGGCGGGGCTTTCGGCCAATGGCACGACCAACGTGCACAACATTCATTTCATCGACCGCGGATACGAGTATCTCGACAAAAAACTGCAGGCCATCGGCGCAAAAATTCAGCGCATGACCAAGTGACGCTTTGCGGCGTGTCAAAAACATTTCCCGGCTTGGGAAGGCGGAGGGCCTTTTCCCGCCGGCGCTTTTGGGCGGCCGAAAACGTGTTTCAGGGGCATTGCCTGAATGGGCGGCCGCAAAACATCACAATGCGGAACGAGCCATTCCCGGGTCGCGCGCCATGCGGATGCGACGGTTTCCGTGTTTCTGCGCGGGCCGACGGCCGACCCATGCCGCTTAAGCGGCGGCTGTTCGGGGTGAGCTAAGGATGATCGCCCTCAAAGACGGGCGTATACAGGACCGACCGACCTGAAAGCAAACTCGACAATGGACACAAAAAAACAAGCCCGGGAATCGGATGGCCGGGCTTGCCGCCGAAAAACACAGTTGCTCCGACGGTCAATGACCGCCCCACAGATTGCGCCCCGCTATTGCCGGTTGGCCTGCTTGACACGCTGCTCCTTTTTCAGCAGGCGCTTGCGCATGCGGATGGATTGCGGAGTGATCTCTACCAACTCGTCGTCGGCAATGAACTCCAGACATTGCTCGAGCGTGAGCAGGATTGGAGGGGTCAGGCGCAGCGCTTCGTCGCTGCCGGACGCGCGCATGTTGGTGACATGCTTTTTTTTACAAACGTTGCATACGATATCGCCCGAGCGCGCGTTTTCGCCGACGATCTGCCCCTCGTAGACCGCGACGCCGGGGCCTGTGAACAGCCGCCCGCGTTCCTGCGTGTTGAACAGGCCGTAGCTTGATGTGTCGCCCGTTTCATGCGCCACGATGGAGCCTGTTTTCCGTTCCTCGATCGGGCCCTTGAAGGGTTCGTAGCCGTGGAAAATATGGTTCATCACGCCGTTGCCGCGCGTATCGGTCAAAAGCTCCGTCCGGTAACCCATCAGCCCGCGCGCGGGGATTAAAAACTTCAAACGCATGCTCGTATCGCTCTGCGGGAGCATATCGACAAGCTCCGCCTTGCGCGCGCCGAGCTTTTCCATCACCGCGCCGACATATTCGCCCGGTACGTCCACGGTCAGTTCCTCAATGGGCTCGGTCGTTTCGCCCGCCTCGTTTTTGCGCAGGATGACGCGCGGGCGCGAAACGGCAAACTCGTAGCCCTGCCGCCGCATCTGCTCAATCAGGATGGACAAGTGCAGCTCGCCGCGGCCCGAAACGCGGAACGCGTCCGTGCTGCCCGTCTCCTCCACGCGCATGGAGATATTGGTCCTGACCTCGTTGAACAGCCGGTCGCGCAGGTTGCGGCCGGTGACATACTTGCCTTCGCGGCCCGCAAACGGGCTGTCGTTGAGCATGAACAGCATCGCCACGGTGGGCTCGTCGATATGCACAAACGGCATGGGATCCACGTTGGCGGGAGCGCACGCGGTTTCGCCGACGCTGAGGTTTTCAATCCCGGCCACGCACACGATGTCCCCGCAGGGCGCTTCGTCCACCTCCCTGCGCGTTAAGCCCTCATATCGGTACAGCCGCGTGATTTTGGTTTCATACCGGCGGTCCTGCTCGCCGCCGCAGACCACGATCGGCATCCCCTTTTTCACGGCGCCGCGCTCGATGCGGCCAACGCCGATGCGCCCGACATATTCGTCGTAATCAATCGTGGAAAACAGGATTTGCAGCGGCTCGTCCAGCCGTTGCTCCGGCGCCGGAATGGCCGAAAGGATCGTATCGAACAGCGGCCGCATATCGTTTTTCAGCCTGTCCGGCGCAAGGCCGGAACGCCCCTCGCGCGCGCTGGCATACACCACCGGGAACTCGAGCTGGTCGTCGTTTGCGCCGAGCTCGATGAACAGGTCGAGCGTTTCGTCAACAACCTCCGCAGGCCGCGCGTCCGGGCGGTCGATCTTGTTGACGACCACGACCGGCACCTTGTTGAGCTCAAGCGCCTTGCGCAGCACAAACCGCGTCTGCGGCATGCAACCCTCAAATGCGTCGACAAGCAGCAGCACGCCGTCCACCATCTGGAGAATGCGCTCCACCTCGCCGCCAAAGTCCGCGTGGCCCGGCGTATCGACGATATTGATGCGCGTGTCGCCATAAATGACGGCCGTGTTTTTGGATAGAATTGTAATGCCGCGCTCGCGCTCTAAATCATTGGAATCCATGATGCGCTCCACGCCCTGCTCGCTGCGGCGCAGTACGCCCGCGTCGCGCAAAAGCTGGTCGACCAGCGTGGTCTTGCCGTGGTCGACGTGCGCAATGATGGCAATGTTACGAATGTCCATACCGTTTACTTCCCTTGCTTTTCTTTACAAACGCATTATTATACACTGATTTTCGCTTATGCACAAGGGGGCGGAGGCCGTAATTGCCGGGACAACCGCAAACCGCCGTTTCATGCGTTTATGGAAGAACGATGCGGGAAAGGCTGTGGAATCCGTCAAAAGCGACGGCGCGCACGTCCGTGGAGCACCGTCATCTTCCTGTTTCCAACTCCTGTAAAATCAATTCTGCAATCCGTTCTTTGTGTACGATATAGCTGCCGTGCCCTTCGCCCCTGAGGATGCGTTTGCCGGCGTGCGGAATCGACGCGGCGATGAAATCCGTGTCCGACCGTTTGACCATATCCCGGCTCCCGGCCAGTACCAGCACCGGAATCCGAATCTGCGAAAGCAACGCTTTGGTCAGCGCCGGCTCGCGGAGCATCATGGCGATTTTTTCATCCTTCACAAATCGGTTGAGCAGGCGGAAAAAGCGCAGCCAGCCGTCCTTGATTCCCGCGGGCGATGTGTTTGCCCCGCTGACGATCAGCCGGGACAAAAGCGCCGGGTGCTCCGCCGCCAGCAAGAGCCCGACAATCCCGCCGTCGCTGAAGCCGTACAGGGCCGGTCTATCCAGCCTCAATTGCGTAATGAAGCAAAAAACGTCCTCCGCCAGATCGCGGTAATGGTATTCTTTGGGGCGGGCGCTTTGCCCATGTCCTCTGGTATCGAGCGCATAAACGGTGAACCGCCGGCTCAGAATCGGAACGGCGCGGTCGAAAATCGTATGATCCTCCCCGTTGCCATGCATTAGCAACAGCGGGGGGCCGCTGCCGGAGCATTCGTAATAAAGCTGAACGCCATTGACCTCCAGTTTCACCGGCAATCCTCCTTCCGGCCCGCGCCGGACGCCGCCAAACCGCAGTTTTTCGGTGATGAAAAGACCGGCCAATACCACCGGTCCTGTGAATGAAGAGGATCAATCGGGGTCTGCAAACTTTCTTGCGGCCCGCCTACAAGGCGACGCGCCCTTTTGACGTTACGGCGCGGGCGTTCTCCTGGGCACGCTGCCCTTATCCTCCACGCTGATAAAGTCCGCCTTGGCATAGCCCTTGGTGCCGGTGGCCGTCACCTCGATGTAGTAGAAGCCGTCCGTCTCATAATAGACGTATACGTTGACGCCGCGCTCAATCTGGCCAAAAGGCGTGTTGTTTTCCGTGCTCGGCACATTGCGCAGGGCGACCACGCTGGAAGAAACCGTTCCCGCAACCGCGCCGTCCGGCAGGTTGGGTGCGGGCGTCGCCGTTTCACCCGGCAGCAGGCCGCTTTTCTCAATGAATTTCTTTGCCATGTAACCGTATTTGTTTTCCTTGACGATCAGGACAAAGTAATAGTCCTCCTCCACGGCGTACACCTTCAGCTGCGTGCCGGAACTGTATTTGCCGAGAATGTCATAGTTGCCGCTCGGCCCCTTGCGCAGCACGACGCCGCTGGTCGTCAGTTCGCCGTTCACCGCGGTCTGCACCTGCGAGGGAGAGGGGGTCTTTACATCCGGGACGGGCGTATCGTCCGGCTTGAGCGTGGGAGACGGCGTCTCCGGCGCGCCGGTGGGCGCCTGGGTGGGCGCCTGCGTCGGCGGGAGCGACGGCGTGGGGGTCATGCCGTCCACCGGCGCAAGCGACGGTGTGGGCGTGATCGATACCGCGCCGGACGAGAGGTTCCCCTGCCCCTCCTGCCGATTGCCGCCAAGCGACCAAATGATAAAGTAGACGCCGATGAGCATCACTGCGACGATGAGGCCAAGCACAATGTAGCCAAGCGGCGTGATCCGCAGGCCCTGTCTGCGCCGTCTTCTTGCCATAAGTCGGTTCCTCCCCGTGCACAAGCGTCATCCCTGCCGGATACGCATGGATAATGTTGTACCAATTAATCTCTTACAACACAGTATATTGTATTTTTTTGTTGATGGAAAGAGCTTTTGGAGATTTTACAAAACAATTACACGTCGTTTTCTTTTGCGCCGCATATGTCGTTCTTCCGGCGCTCGGCGGCGAGGAAGCCGAGCAGGTTCTCTCCGCTCATGGGATATGCGTGATGGTAGCCCTGCACAAAATCGACGCCCATCTGCGCCACGATTTGCAGCTGTTCGGCGGTTTCCACCCCCTCGACGAGGACGTGCGCGCCCAGCTTGCTGAGGCCGTCGACCACAAGCCGCAGCATATCCCGCGCGCGGTCGCTTGTGGCAATGTGGCCAACGAGGCTTTTGTCAATTTTTACACAGTCCAGCGGCATGCGCGTGACGTTGAACAAATTGCTGTAACCGACGCCGAAATCGTCCATACTGACCCCAACGCCGTGCGCGCGCAGCTGCGCGACTGCGGCGACTGCGCGGTCCATGTCCTCGATGAGCATCCGCTCGGTGATCTCAAGCCGGATGCTCCCGCCGGGCAAACGCTGCCGCTCCAGCAGATCGTACAGCCACTGCTGCGTCTGCGGATTGTGGTATTCCATGCCGGAGATATTCACGGACAGCCATTCCAGCCCGCAACCGCGGTTTTCACCGAAAAAGCCGCACGCCAACACGAGCACCCGACGGTCGATCTGGCGGACGAACTCCGTCTCCTCCGCCAGAGGAATGAACTCCCCGGGCATGATCGCGCCGGACGCGTCGCGCATGCGGCAGAGCACCTCCGCGCCCACGGTACGCTTTTTATGGCAATCGTAAATCGGCTGAAAATGGATGAAGTACCGATCCTCGTACAGCGCGTGCTCAAGCTGCGCCATGACATAGCCGCGCCGGCCCGCCCGGTTGCGCAGGTGCTTATCAAACCGCACCACATTGCCGCTCTCGGCGTCTTTTGCCAGCCGCACCGCGTATTCGAGTGAGGAGATCAGTTCGTTGACCGTAGACGCATGCTCGGGATAGGCGATGTCCACAATGGACGCGTGCAGCGTCGCGCAATGCGATTCATATTCCCACGGCTGTGCAAACCGCTCGCAAATCCTTGCAATCAGCGCTCCATAATCGCTGTCGCCGACATGAACATTCTGCACGATCAGCGCGAACTCAACGCCGGAAAACCGGCAGGTCACGGCACTTTTTTCCAGCCCGCTCATCCAGAGTCCGACCAGCCGCAGAAAACCGTCGCCCACGCGCTGGCCAAAGCGTATGTTGACCGACTTATAATTGCGCAGGCTGATGATCATGACATGGAACAGCGTTTTGCGTTCGGCGAACCGCTCCAGCGTTTTGTAAAACATCTCCCGGCTGACCAGCGTGGTCAGGTGGTCGATGTAAAGCTTCTGCTGCTGGCCGTAAATGAACAGCACCGTCAGCGTCATCGCGGCAAGCGTGCCTTCCAGCCGGACCTCCGGGCACAGGCGCTGCAGCACCGTCACCACAATGATCAAAAGCGGCAGCAGCAGCGCCACGCGGGTAAACGCCGGGCGCGCGTGCTTACGTTCCAGCAAAAATGCGATCAGGATCACGATCATGTTGACCGCCATGAACCAATATTTTGACCATGCAAATGGGCCCTGCAGATAACGGTTATCCGCGCCAACGGCAAACAGCCAGCCGGATTTCAGGTTGAGCAGCACGGCTGCGGCGGCAATCAGATACAGTACGCACAACAGCCGGCGCAACCGTTTATAGCGCGGAACCTGCGTGCGGTCTTCAAACAACAGCGCGTTCGCGTCGCCGGAAATGGCGGTTATGGTCAGCGCCAGCAGCAGATGATCGACCGTGTGGATCCACAGCGCGGACTCGCGCGGCATCCGCGGGCTGAATTTAAGCACATAGGCCGACATAATTCCGAAGACAACGGCAAGCAGTGAAACAATCAGGCTAAAACAGAATATGTAATCCGGCCGCGTACGCCCGCACCGATCGTCTGCAGCGCCGATTAAAAGGATAAACAGGTAGGCACAGGCAATATATTCGATCACAATCGACCAATGCAGCGCATTCACCCCACTTCCGCGAAACGTTTTGTTACTATGTTATATTATAGTCAAACACCATATTTTTCAAACATTATTTTCATTTCTGCAAAATTGTGTGATTTTTGCATCCGGTTTTCATAATTGAATACAGGACTGTAGCCGGGCGTAAAAAATCGTATATTCTGACGGAATTGGCCGGCAAGCACGTGGCTTTTCATGCGCCGCGCCCAAAACCCGTGCGGCGGCGTTACGGCCTTGACGCGTTAGGGCGGCCTTTAAGCCGTCCCAGGCCGTCAAAAAACGTTGTTTTATGACGGGAATGCGCTGTGGCGCAGGTTTGCCGGCGGCAGTCCGCCTCTCGCCCCGCGGGCTCCCGGGCGGCGAACTGCCAAAGGTGTGGGCGGCGGACGCGCGTGTGGTCCTTGCCCACGATGAAAGCATGTTTTCCGATCCGTCATTTGCAGCGACATGCGCGGTGCAAATGACGCCGCGCATGCGGCCGGGCCGACAGACGATGCAATCGTCCGAGGTTGGCGCCGCATGCAAAAATCCCGCCACAGCGGTTCCCGCCGGCAAACCGCGGTTTACCGGCGGGCCATGACGCGGTCCGCGCAGCTTTGGGGAAATGGGAGCGGGATGGCGGGGTGCGTGCGCGGAACAGCGCTCGGATGGAAGGGATGCGCAGGCGCGCGGCGGGTTAAAAAAAGCTTATCTTGTCAATTCTGGAGCGGAGCATGCGGGAAATCCTGTATTTTTGTCCAATCCGGCACACGCGGCGATTTGGAGGTTTGCCTGCAAAAAACTGCGGCAGGCCTTTTAGCGTTACCCTGCCACAACAAGCCTCCCCCGGATAAACCGGGGGGCGGCGGTTGTCACGGCGCTGCCGTTCGAGGCGTTCTGCCGCAGGAAAAAAACGCGCTTGCCGCGCGCGCCCGTTAAAAAACCGGGGGCATGCGGATGCGCTATAGATAGGGATCCTCGGGCGGCGCGTCGGCCTCCTCTGGCATGTCGGGCAGCGGCCCGCTGCGTTCGCGCCGGAAGACGGATACGGCCAGCAGAACGGTCAACGTCAGCAGGACAAGGAGAATTACGCCGACCTTAACGGCATTGGGGATACGCGTGGTGGTCGTCAGGTAGTAGGCCGCCGCGCCCAGGCCGTCGGCTGCGTCGTAGTCGGAATAGCGCACATGCACGGTTTCGTAATCCTTAACTGTGTGCTCGGTGAAGCGCAGCAACCGCGCGCCGCGCGCCGCGCGGTCGTGATAGCTTGTAAAGGTGCTGCCGGGCGCACTGAGCAGGTCCACGCCCTTATGCGCGGCAATAAAGGAGTTGATGTGGTCATGGCCGGAAACGCTTAAAAACACATCGTTTTGGCGGATGAACGCATCGAACAGGCCGTTGTTTTCCGTGGACGGGCAGGGCGCCTCGCGCACTTCGCCCGCAAAGATGTGATCGGATTCCAGCCGGTAATAATGCTCCGCGCCCACGCCGACGCCGCGCACCGCGCCCGGTTCGCCGGCGGAAACGCGCGCAAACAGGTCGTACACCTCCGGAACGATGACGTGCATGAACGCCACGGAGGGAATGGCCTGGTTGGCATTGGCTGCGCGCAGCGCCTCGCTCTGTTCCACGTACCACTCGACCTGCCCGGCCGAAACCGCACCATAACCGCCGTCGGGCAGGTCCGCGCCGGAATCGAAAAAGTACAGGTTCATTGCAATCGAATCGCCGCTGCTGGAAAAAATGGGAAGCGAAAACACGTTGTTGCCCGGCGCGCCGTCTCCCTGTCCGGCCATAATGCAGCTTTCATAGGCGCGGTATAGTCCCATCTGCCGCGCGATGGACACGGGCGCGTCATAGTCGTGATTGCCGAATACGAATGTAAAGGGAATGCCGGAATCCACAATGGGCCGGAGCATGCGCGCAAGCGCAAGCTTTGCGTTTTCATACCGGTTGCCAAGGCGCATCACGGGGCTTGCGCCCTCGAACTGGTCGCCCAGCAGCACGATGAGATCGGCGGGATAATCGGCGATTACCCCCTGCAGCGAGCGGATGAGGTAGGACGAGGTAAACTGCGTATCCTGTAAATCCGCCAGCAGCAGTATGGTAAACGTGCCGTCCTCGCCAAAACGCAGAGACGGCCGCGCCTCCGCCTGCTCGGCGCGTGCGGCGGGCCGCGTCGCGATAAGCGCGCACAGGCCGAAAAGGATAACGGCGGCAAAAAAGCGGCCGGTTCGTTCGACAATTTTCCTCATACCAATTTCAGCGTAAGCCATTCATGCGGCGCTGTCAAGCAAACAAATATGTCCTTGCGGCAACGCTTTTCGCCCGCGCGGCTTTTCTTGAAATTTTGCACCCAATCGGTTATGATGATTCAGAGAATCATAAGGAAGCGGAACATGAATTTTTTTACGGAACTGCTGCAAAACAAGCCGCTGGTCGCCGCACTGCTCGGGTGGCTGTGCGCGCAGGTGGGCAAAACCATCCTCCACGCCGTGCTCAACCGGGAGCTGCGGTTTGAGCGGTTGGTCGGAAGCGGGGGCATGCCAAGCTCGCATGCGGCGACCGTGTGCGCGCTGGCCACGTCCGTCGCGCGGTTTTACGGCCCCGGCTCGGTGGAGTTTGCGCTGGCGTTCGTGCTGGCCATCGTCGTGCTCTACGACGCGCGCGGCGTGCGGCTGGAAACCGGGAAACAGGCCGAAATCATCAATGATATCGTAAATTTTCTGGAGAAACTCACCAACCAGGATCTGCCCAATCCAAAGCTGAAGGAGCTGGTCGGGCATACGCCGTTTCAGGTGCTGATCGGTTCGCTGCTTGGCATCGGCATCGGCCTGGTCGTCGGTTGAGGCTCGCGTTTCCGCGGCAACGCCGCCGCCTGCCGCGCCGCCAAACCACGTTGTTTTTTGGATGGGTGTGCGCGAATCGCGCGGGTTTGCATACAGAAAACCGCCTCGAGCGGCTGCGCCGTCTGTCGGCAAGCCCGCGTGAGCGGAGCCATTTTCACCGCGCATGTCGCTGAAAATGACAGATTGCTTGGTTTCTTCCCGCGTCTCCACCGCGCGCGGGTTGACGGAGCAACCCGCAGCATCCTTTGTCGACTGTCTGCGGGCTGCAGGTTGCGGCCTTTTCTGGCTCCAGCGCTATTTTTTCGCGGTCTTGGCTGTGTTCGGCCCCCAAAATCAAAAAAATATGTTTGAGGCTTGATTTGAGGCTTGACAGGCGTCTGTAAGGTCTGCAATAATTAATATTAAGTATTATTAATGATTTTGTGAAAGGTGGCAGTCAACCATGCGGATGAAACCCCTCCTGCTTACCGGAGCCGGATTTCTCTTTCTTGCCTTGGGCGCAATCGGGCTGCTGCTGCCGGTCTGGCCGACAACGCCGTTTGCACTGCTTTCCGCAGCATGTTTCTCCGGTATGCCGCAGCTTCAGGCAAAGCTGAAAAGCATTCCTTTTTTCAGGGAGCATATCGAAAACTATGCGGCCCGGACGGGCCTTTCCACAAAGACCGTTGGAATCAGCCTGGGATATCTTTGGGGAATGCTGCTGCTGTCGATGTTTCTTATGGCCAGGCTTTGGTGCGTCGGCCTGTTGGCGTTGGTTGGGGCCGCCGTAACCGTCCACATTCTCCATATGGCGGAGCCGGGGCGCGGCAGAGAAGGGCGCGGTCAATGACACGGGTATTTGGCAGAGTGGAAGGCGGCTTTTAATATCGGCGAGCTGTTCCTGGCGCCGCTTGCGGGCGCCTGCCTGCGGGTCCGGCGGCCGAGACGGGGATGGTGCGATACCCGCCGGTATCCGTATGCATACAAGCCTAACGATTGAAAGTCAGGAGGTAAAGGGGAAAAAATGACAGGATGCGCAAGAGGAGCGCCACCGCCCTTGACAAACGGCGCTCAAAGGCAGGAGGGGCGGCGAGGGCGATAGAGGGAATAGCAAAGCAGGCCGGCATCCCCGCGAAGTTTGGATTGATGCTGTTAGGACCCACAGGGCGCTCTGCTCCTGTAACCTCGCTCCACATAAACCGTCGGGCGGCATTTGACCGATTCGCAATACTGCAAAGGGCTGTGGTTGGAGCCTTTCCAAAACCATCTTTTTGGCAGGAGCGCAAGACCAATCCACAGCATCCCAAACAGTGTGGCACAGCCCTTGGAGAGGGGCTTTCTAAACTACTACTCTATAAAT
Organism: uncultured Oscillospiraceae bacterium; assembly: GCA_964447605.1. Taxonomy (GTDB): domain Bacteria; phylum Bacillota; class Clostridia; order Christensenellales; family CAG-138; genus CAYUTA01. The sequence goes on from CAYUTA010000012.1 coordinate 45,914, forward strand.
ACGAGGAGCGCAACGATGAATGAGTACAAAAGATTGACCAACGAGGTCGGCGCGCCGGTAGCCGACAACGAAAACGCCATTACCGCGGGGCCGCGCGGCCCGGTTGTAATGCAGGATGTGTGGCTGATGGAGAAGATGGCCCATTTTAACCGGGAGGTGATTCCAGAGCGCCGCATGCATGCAAAGGGATGGGGCGCTTACGGCAAGTTTACCGTAACCCATGATATTTCCCGATATACCAAGGCCAAGGTGCTTCAGCCCGGCGCCGAGACGGAGGTGTTCCTCCGCTTCTCCACCGTGGCGGGCGAGCGCGGCGCCGCCGACTGTGAACGCGATATCCGCGGCGTGGCGGTCAAGTTCTACACTGAAGAAGGCAACTGGGACCTGGTGGGCAACAACACCCCGACGTTTTTTATCCGTGACGTACACAACTTTTCAGATTTAAACCGCGCGGTCAAGCGCGACCCGCATACCGGCCGCAGGTCCGCCCAAAACAACTGGGACTTCTGGACGCTGCTGCCGGAATGCTTTCACCAGATCACCGTCGTTATGAGCGACCGGGGCATCCCGGCCTCCTTCCGCAACATGCACTTTTTCGGGGAGCATACCTTTTCATTTTACAATGCAGAAAACGAACGCGTCTGGTGTAAATTCCATTTCAAAACGCAGCAGGGCATCCGGAACCTGTCCAATGCGGAGGCTGAAAGAATCAACGGCATGGATCGCGAATACCACGGCAAGGACCTGTATGACGCAATTGCGCGCGGCGACAATCCCAAATGGATGATGTACGTCCAGATCATGACGGAAGAACAGGCCCAAAACCATTATGAAAACCCTTTCGATATCACAAAAATCTGGCGGCATGCGGAATATCCGCTCATTGAGGTGGGTGTGCTGGAGCTCAACCGCAATCCGGAAAACTACTTTGCAGAGGTGGAGCAGGCGGCCTTTACACCGGCCCACGTGGTTCCCGGCATCGGGTTCAGCCCGGATCGGTTCCTGCAGGGCAGGCTGTTTGCCTATGGCGACGCGCAGCGGTACCGTCTGGGCGTAAATCATAACCATATTCCCGTCAACCGCGCAAAAGCCGAGGTCAACGAGTATCACCGAGACGGCGCCATGCGTACGGACGGGAACTATGGCGGCGCGCCCGCCTACTCGCCCAACAGCGAGGGCTACTGGACCGCGCAGCCGGAGGTCGCGGAGCCGCCGATGGCGCTTGACGGCGCGATGTGGCGCTATGACCCCAAGCAGGACCCTACGGACGACTGCTTCCGCGCGGGCGGCGATCTCTGGCGCGTGCTGACCGAGGATAAAAAACAGATTCTTATCGATAATACGGCCGGGGATATGGCCTTTGTGACCGGGAACATCAAATACCGCCATGCCGCGCACTGCTATCTGGCCGACCCGGAATACGGCGAACGCTTTGCAAAGGCCGCCGGGCTTTGCATGGACAGGGTAAAGGCGCTTTCCGCCTTGGACAACGACGGCTTGATTCAGGCAACGCTTTCAAGTACAATGTAGGGAACAAAAAACGGATAGGAGCCGCCTACCTTTGAAGCAGCAACGCAACACAAGGCAGCGCCAGCTGGTTTTGGAGGCCACGCGGGCGCGCTGCGACCATCCCACCGCCGATCAGATCTATCTGGACGCGCGGGCAATCGACGGCAGGATCAGCCGCGGCACGGTGTATCGCAATCTGAACCTTCTGGTCGAAAACGGGGAATTGACCCATGTGAAGGTGCCCGGCGCGGATCGATTCGACCGCAGGCTGGAGCATCATTACCACCTGATCTGCACCGGCTGCGGCGCAGTGTGCGACACGGCGGCGGCCTATCGGTCCGATATGGACCGGACGATCGCGGCAGAGACAGGGTATCGCATCGACCGGCACCGAACGGTTTTCGAGGGGCTTTGCCCCAAGTGCCGGAAGCGCGCGGTAGAGAAACAGGCCGGGTCCGGGCCGTCAAACCACGTTGTTTTTTGATGGGGGCGCGCGAATCGCGCGGGTTTGCATACAGAAAACCGCCTCGAGCGGCTGCGCCGTCTGTCGGCAAGCCCGCGTGAGCGGAGCCATTTTCACCGCGCATGTCGCTGAAAATGACAGATTGCTTGGTTTCTTCCCGCGTCTCCACCGCGCGCGGGTTTCGTATCATACCTTTTTTGACGGAATCGCGCGGGCCGCGCCGGATGCCGCTGCCCGCAAGGGGTATCGCTCCATGTGCCCGGCCCGCTACGCCGCGGGCGTGGGCGGGCTTGCGGGCGCGGGCGAGGGGGAACCCGGCAAAGCGGCGGCGGACGCTGCTGCCCCGTCCGGCATTTCCTGCCGCAGATACGCGTCCACAATGGCGAGAACCGATTCGTCCTTGAGAATGATGGATAGTTCAATACGGCGGTTGGCGCTGCGTCCGGCGGTGGTGTCGTTGGAGGCTACGGGCCGGGTCGCGCCGTAGCCCGCCGCGCAGAAGTAGGATGCGTAAGGCTCCAGCTTGCGGCCGTTTTCTCCCAACAGGTAGTTGAGCACGGCATTGGCGCGTTCGGTGGAAAGCGCACGGTTGCGTTCGGCCGTGCCGCGGTCGTCCGTGTGGCCGGAGATCACAATGCTGTCGACGTACTTTGCGTTGTTCCCGTCGGCAAGGAACGTGGAAAACGCCGTGGTCAGTTCGTTGAGCAGCGCATGGCTTTCCGGCTTGATTCCGGCCGAGTTATAGTCGAAGAACAGCCCCTCGTTGAGGATGATGCTGCCGTTGTCGCCGATGCTGACCTTGCTCTCGTCGCCCAGCGTGCCGGCAATGCCGGTCTTGATCTGCTCGAGAATGCTCAGCCGCAGCAGCGCGATGGTTTGCATCTGCGCACGCAGCCGCGTCAGTTCCTCCGTCGTGAGCGCAATATAGTCCTTTTGTTCGGAAATTATCTTTTCCTGGTCCTTGATGGCGGCCGTCTGGCCCTCGATGGTCGCGGCATACCGCGCCATCTGGTTCTGCTGGACCAGGAGCGCCCGCTTTGCGTCGTCGAGATTGAGCGTGAGGCTGTTCAGTTCCTTTTTCGCGTCCTCAACCTGCAAAATGGTCGTAGCCAGCGCATCTTCGGTGGCCCTGAGCGCATCCTGCGTGCTGACAAGCTGATTGCCTGTAATCAGATTTTGCAGGTAGGCAATCAACATGAGAAAGAACAGGATCAGCGCGAAGCTGGACATCATGTCCGCATACGACGGCCAGAAGCCCTGCTCGCCCTCGGGCGTGCTGACGAGCCTGCCCGAGCGGAACGCCGCCCTGCCGCGCTTCATTGCTTCCGCCCCCCGGCCGTATGCGCGCGCGCTGCGCCGCCTTCGCGCCCCGCCTGCCTGAGCGTGGCGGCAAAGTCGCGAAACGCCACATCCATGCGCTCGATGTTGCCGCGCAGGTCATAGTTGAATTCTGAAAAATCGCGGACGTTTTCATTGAACGTATCGACCGTGTTGTAAAAGACCGTCAGCGGCTCCTTGCTGTAGGCGATCATTTCGCCAAGCGATTTTGTGGTGGAACTGAGCACGCGCTCGAACTGCGCCGTGCAGTTGTTGAGCGCGGATTCGACCATGGCGGCGTGCGCGCGCAGCTCGTCCTTGAGTTGCAGCAGAAGCGATTCGTCGTCCGGCGCCATGTCCGTAATCTCCTGCGGCGCAACGGTGTGGTCGAGCCAAAGCTCCGCGGTGGTTTCCAGCTTTTCGCGCTGCACCTGCGGGTTGAATACGGAGCGCAGCAGCGTGAAAATAATCGAGCACGCAACGCCCACAAGCGACGTATAAAACGCCACGCCCATGCCGGACAGCGCGGAGATCAGTCCGCCGCCCACGCTGTCGAGAATGCTCAGCCATTCTTCGGAACTGCTCAGGCTCAATAGCTCCGTCAACGACGAAACCGAGAGCGCAAGGCCCAAAAACGTACCGAACAGGCCGAGGGTGACGAACAGCGAAACGGCATTATTTATGAACCGCTCACAAAACAGCAGCCCGCCAAGCCTGGCGGAAACCGCATTGTTGATGATGGCGGGCGTGTTGGTGTTCTGTCCGTATTGGCGGTACGCCGCGCGGAAATCCTCGCGCAAAAACGAGATGAACGCGCTGCTTGCGCCGCCGCGGCGCGCCATGTCGCGTTGCAGAGCGCGGTAGCGGGCGTAAACGAACAGCAGCAAAATAGCCGCCAAAGCAAACAGAATCAGGATCACGGCGATAACCGCGGCGCCGGCCGGCGCAAGGTTTTCAAAATGCAGCATGCAGGATACCCCTCCGTTTTTTGTCCGCGCAACGCGCGTGCTCGAGAATAAAATACAGCTATAATATAGTATAAATATGACGATTTGTCATCTTTTCGGCGTTTTCTTGGCGGCGCGTTCCAGGCTGTCAAAAAACGTTGTTTTTAGCGGGACAATCGCATGTTGCCTCTCGTTCCCCAGGGCTCTTAGGCGGAAACATGCGTAAAGCGGGGGCGGCTATCGTACATGCCGCCCTTGCCCATGACCGCAACCTTTCCTCTTTATGTACTTTGTTGAGCGTGCCAAATAGCCGCGCCGCTTCCGTATGGATGATTTGGCTGATCCTGCATGTTTTCGCTACGGGGTTGGCGGGGCAATCCCGCTGCGCCCGTTTTTTAACCCGTCGGGCCGATTTGTTTTTTAACGGGGCTGTGATATGATGGATGGGAAGGCACGGCCGCCGGAATCTGAGGCGGCGACGCCGCATGGAGGGAAAGCAAATGGACGAACTTCGAATCTTTGAAATCAAGCAGAGCGTATTTGCCAACAACGACGCGGAAGCCGAACGACTGCGCGGCGAACTGAAAAAGGAAAAAACCTTCCTGCTCAACCTGATGAGCTCCCCGGGCTCGGGTAAGACCACCACGCTGCTGCGCACCATCGAGAAGCTGAAAGACGAGATGCGTATCGGCGTAATGGAGGCGGATATCGATTCCGCGGTGGATGCGCAGATCATTGCAAAAGCGGGCGTAAAGGCCATCCAGCTGCACACCGGCGGCATGTGCCATCTTGACGCCGGCATGACCGAACAGGGGCTCAGGGCGTTCGGTACCGAGGGACTCGATCTCGTCGTGCTTGAAAACGTCGGCAATCTCGTCTGTCCAGCCGAGTTCGATACGGGCGCTTCGAAGAGCGCCATGCTCCTCTCCGTGCCGGAGGGCGATGATAAACCGCTCAAATACCCGCTGATGTTCACCATCGTCGACGCGGTGCTCATCAACAAAATGGATGTGGCGCCCTACTTTGACTTTGACCTCGACGCGGCCTGCGCGCGCATCAGAAAGCTCAACCCCGGTGTGGAAATTTTCCCTGTGTCGGCTAAAACCGGGGAGGGCTTCGACGCCTGGGCGGACTGGCTGCGCCGGAGCGTCGGGGCGTGGAATCAATAAACCCGCCATGCCCGCCCGCCGTATCATGCCGTGCGGACGGTCATGCCGGCGCGTTCGATACGACCCCGAACCGGGTTGAACCACACGAAATTTAAGAGGAGAGACTTGCTGTGAAACGGAATCCATTCAATATGACCGTGTTCCTGCTGTGCCTGTCTGCGCTGCTGATTTCCCTGCGGCTATTTTGGAACATGGGCCTATATGCCGACGAAGCCGGAACAAGCCCCGGCGTGGTTTACGGCGGATATTTCTGGCTCATAACAGCCTGGCTGCGCCTTGCCCTGCTCGCCGGCGCGACGTTGCTTACGGGCGTTCGCCTGATTCGAAAATAAGCCGCGGCGGCCCGTTATGGAAGACGGAGGCCATCCGCCCGCTCCGCAAAAAAAGGCCGCCGGGGCTTTCCTGTCCGCAATGCGGGGCTAATATGCGGCGGCCGCGCGCCTGACGACAATTTATACCTGCCGGCGGAGGAACGGCGTTCGGCTGCGCCGGACGCGGGGCTTCCTCTAACAACTGTGGATTTTGCCGAAATTACGCACAAAAACACATCTTTGTACGAATGTGGTTGCGAAGCGGCCGCGGCGGCGACAGGATTAACAAATTATACATAGTTTTTTCACAATACATGCAATAAATCCCCCCCCCACTTTATGGTACACTGTAACTGATTTATTGGGCGTTGGCGCGTCTTGTACGCGGTTTTACACGCGCCTTCCCCACTGTGGCAACAGCACAGACCCTGTAAGGAGTGTGAAGGATATGGAACACAATGGCGGGCCGTACGACCGCGATCCCTATGAAAGCGGACAGGCCGACGGCGATCACGGCGGTTATGCGGAAGGCTCCGCCGCGCGCGGAGACGGGTATGCGCAGGGCTATGAGCAGTCTCCGTACGGCCGGTCGCCATATGGGCAGTCCCCATATGGCCAGTCGCCGTACAACGCTTCGTTCGAAAGCGGATATGACCAGGGCGCGTATGGCGGCAGCCCGTATTCGCGCGAATATGTGCAAAGCGGTTATGGCCGTGAAGACGGAAGGACTTCCCATGCGCGCGGGGGCGAGGGATACGACGCGAACGCCCATGCGCGCGGGGGCGAGGG
>CAYUTA010000012.1:52518-59099 GCA_964447605.1 uncultured Oscillospiraceae bacterium
CGGGGGCGAGGGATACGACGCGAACGCCTATGCGCGCGGGGGCGAGGGATACGACGCGAACGCCCATGCGCGCGGGGGCTATGGCCGGGAAGGGTACGAACGGCAGGGCTACGGCCGCGATTATGACGCGGATAGGGACGGCCGCGGTTATGGCCGCGGGAGCGATGCATACGGCGGAACCGGACGCGTGCAGATGCCGCGTGGCGACGACCCCTACATGAGCGACACGGCGCGCATGCGCATGCAACGGGACGGCTATCCTGGCGGCATGGATGCGGGCGCGGACGATTTTACCGAAGCGTATGATGACGAGGATGAATACGGAGCGCGCAGGCAGCGGCCCAAGAAGAAAAAGAAGCGCAGCAAATTCTCCCGCTTTATGCGCGGGCTTGGGGCATACATTGCGGAGTTGCCGGCAAAGACGCTTGTGATCTTTGGCGGAAGCGTGGCGGTGCTGCTTGTCGGCATCATCCTGCTGGTGATGCTGCTGCCCAAAGAACCCCGCGAGGATATGGGCAGCGACGGACAGCTTTCCCTTTCGGATATTACGCCCACGCCCTCGCTTGCGCCGACGGAGGAACCGCTGCCAACCGAGGAGCCGACGCCTTCGCCCGATCCCGATCCGCTCAAAGGCGTGACGCTGGCCAAGATCGGCGAGGAGAATGACATCCTTCCAACCGTACAGGAGCGGCTTGTGGAACTGGGCTATATGGAAACGCCTGAGGGCGGCTACACCACGCGTTATGGCCCGGCCACCAAGACGGCGGTGCGGCTGTTCCAGATTAAAAACTACACCAGCAGCAACGACTGGGACGGCATCCTCGGTGCGGGAACCTATACCCTGCTGATGTCGGAAACGGCCAAGCCGCTCTATCTGGCGCGCGGCGATGGAGACGACCGCACCAAGGAGATCACGCGGCTGGTCGAGCTGGTTAAGCAGCTGCAGGAGCGGCTGATCGCGCTCGGTTACCTTGCGCCGGGGTCTGCAACGGGCCGTTACGGCGAATCGACCGTCACTGCGGTGCGCACGTTCCAGCAGTTTCACGGGCTGGTCATCGACGGACAGGCAGGGCAGTCCACCCTGAAGCAGATCTATGCCGCCGATGCGATGGACGCCACCACCGGCGCAGCCAACGACCGTTCCAAGCTGACGCCTACGCCCCCCGCGGCGGGCGACCCGGCGGCGGGCGGGGATACCGCGGCAGCCGCGCCGGCGCCGAACGCGCCGGACGCGGGCGCGCCGACGCCGACCGTCAATGAAAACGGCGTTGTGGTCTATTGAGCCGGACGAGCGAAAACGAACGCGATTCCGACAAACCGGGGTTTGCCGGAGGAAGTGCGTACTCCCGTTAAAAAATGGGGGTTTTAACGGACCAGGCGGCTGCCCGGGTTAACGCGTGGCCGCCGGCCTGTCAAAAAAAGGGTGCCCGCGGGATTGCTCCGCCAATCCCGAAACGGCAAATGCAGTTTAATCAGGCAATCCGTCAAAATTAGCGACATGTGCGGTGCTTCCGACACGCCGCATACAGCAAAACCGACAAACGGCGCAGCCGTTCGAGGCGGCAGCTGCATATAAAATTTGCGCGCATTTTGCGCTTTCGCCAAAAAAGCCATGGGAGGGTTCGGAGGGCCGCAGCCTTCCGGAGGTTTGTTCCGGTTCCGCCTGATTTGCCGGCGGAACGGCTCTCCTGGCTTGGGCGGCTTTCCTGTGCATGTTGCCGCCCGGTAGCCCGCAGGGCGAGAGGCAACATGCGATTGTCCCCGTCAAAAACAACGTTTTTTGACGGTCTAGAGGCTGCCCGGTTAACGGGCGGCCTCGTCTATTTCGCCTCCGAAAACATCGGGCTATAACGATCCGGGCGTATAGCGGGCGGAAAGCGGCGTAGCCCATTGCGCAAAGCGCAGCAATTCTTGTAAATGTATAGAAGGAGCGCCAAAGCACGGGATTGCCGTGGGACGCGGCCGGAAGGCGGGGGAGCCGCCCCGCCGGACAGGAAAGGACGGAACCCTCGCCGATGAAAATTCTTATCTGTAACGTTGGCAGCACGTCGCTGAAATACCGCCTGTTCGAGTTGGGACAGGGGGAAGAGGAGCTCGCCTGGGGCCGGTTTGAACGCGTGGGCGCGCCGATGGGCACGTATAGCTGCGGCGCGGCGAACGGGCGGGACGAACGCTGTGAATTGCCTGTCGCGGGCTATGCCGAGGGCATCGAAAGGATGCTTGCGCACCTGAGCGGCTGCGGCGCGCTTGGCGCGCTTGCCGAGCTGGAGTGCGTGGGCTTCAAGGTTGTGCATGCAAAGGGCGTTTCCGGCGTACAACGGCTCAACGGCCGCGTGCTTTCTGCAATGGAGGCGTTCAACTGCGTTGCGCCGAGCCACAACCCGCCCTACCTTGCCGCGATATCGCAGTTTGAAAAGCTGCTGCCCGGCGTGCCGCTTGTGGGCGCCTTTGAAACGGGGTTCCATCAGACGCTGCCGCCGGAAGCGTATCTGTACGCCATTCCCGTGGAGATTGCGCGGAGCTGCGGTATCCGCCGTTACGGGTTCCACGGCGCGTCGCACGAATATGTGTCCGGCAAGGTCATGGAGTATCTTGGCACGCGCGACTGCCGGATCATCACCTGCCATCTTGGCGGCAGCGGCTCGCTTTGCGCGGTGGCCAACGGACGCTCGGTGGATACCGATCTTGGTTTTTCGCTCCAATGCGGCCTGCCGCACAACAACCGCTGCGGCGACCTTGATCCCTACATCCTCATCTATCTCATGGAGGAGGCGGGCTACTCGCTCGACGAGGTCAAAACCATGCTCAATCGCCGGAGCGGCATGCTCGGGATGTCCGGCATATCCAACGACCTGCGCGATATCGAGCGCGCGGCACAAGCGGGCAACGCCGATGCTGCCAACGCAATCAAAGCATACTGCTATGCCGTTAAAAAGCGGATCGGCGCATATTCGGCCGCAATGGGCGGGCTCGACGCGGTCGCGTTTTCCGGCGGCATTGGGGAAAACAGCGCATCCGTGCGGGGGAAATGCCTTGACGGGCTGGAATTTCTCGGCATACGGCCGGATGCTCACAAAAACAAAGACTGCCGGTGCGACAGCGAAATTTCACAATCCGGCAGCCCTGTAAAAATCTATGTGATCGCAACCAACGAGGAACTGGTTGTGGCGAGGAAGGCGTATGCGTACCTGTCAAAAACCGGGAAAAATGACGGGGACTAGAGCTTGAGCAGGGTTTTGCGCACCGGCGGCAGGGCCGCAACCAACATGCACAGGAGCGTATCCACGCCGAGATAGCCGCCGTTGTAGAGGAACGAGTACCACCATGCGTTCATGCCCTCGGGCGCGTAAGCGCCAAAGAAGACCGCGCCGCTGACCACGTGGCAGGCCATCCGCGCCGCGCCGCCGATCAGTACGCCGAGCGGGAGCCGCCACGCCGCGCCGGAAAGCCGGCCATCCTTTGCCGCGGTGACGCCGGAAAGCCCAATGAGCGCAAACGCCAGCGGGTAGTCGAGCACAAGCTGCGCCCAGTGCACGACCTCCGGCTTTTGCAGCAGTTGGAGCAGACCGTAGGCAAGCCCCGCGAGCAGGCCCCTGCCCAGGCCGAAGCGGTAGCTGTAAAACATCAGCGGCAGCATGGAGCACAGCGTTACCGAGCCGCCCATCGGCATGGAGAACAGCTTGACGTACGACAGCGCGAACGCCAGCGCGATACACAGCGCGCCATAGACAAGGGACTTGGTTCTGGTTTGGTCGGTCATAAAAAATCAGCCTCCTTTCATCAGTAGGAAGCCGATTGACAGATTTATACGATTTATCAAACGGTATCACTTTCCTACGATGGTATGACCCAACAGGTTCAAAGGGACTCTCTCAGCCCGGTCAGCCGCCGGACACCCCCGTGATGCAAATCATGTTACACCACATGTGCCGCCCGTGTCAATACGCCGCCGCGGCAAAAAACGCCCGCGTTGACTTATCGGGGCGAATTCGCTACAATCGAACCGTAATCCAACAAAAAACCTGCAAAAAAAGGAGCGCCCGCATGAAAGCATCCGTAACACGCCGCGCCGATATTCTGACCGCAATTTTGGTGGGCGTTGTCACGTTCGGCGTGAGCTTTCTGTTTGCGTTGCGCGGCGTAGACCCGCACCACCAGGGCTTCCTGCTCAAATCCGCGGTGGATGTTTCACGCGGACTTGCGCTCTACAGGGAAACGTTCACGCAATACGGCTCGCTGGCGGTATACCTGCTGGTTCCGGGAATATGGCTGTTTGGTGAGAGCATCGCGGCAATCAACGCCGTAACCTGCGTTGCCTATGCGCTTTGCGGCATGCTGCTTTACCGCATCGTGCGGCGGTATGCCAACGCGGTGGTCGCCGCGCTGTGCCCGCTTGTGGCAATCGGCATGGCGGCGTTCTATTTCTGGAATTTTCATCCCTGGCCCTCTGTGTTTGCGCTGCTTTTTTCGCTCGCGGCTACGGAATGCATGATCCTGTTTCTTGAATCGCGCAATAACGCATGGCTCGCTGCTTGCGGCGCGGCCACGGCGGCCATGTTCTGGTGCCGCCAGCCGCAGGGGCTGAGCGCGCTTGCGGGCGTATTTATCCTGACCGGCCTGTATGCCGTGGGGTTTGACACGGGCCGGGGCGTTTTGAAAAGCCTGCTGGTTTTTATTCTCGGCAATCTTGCCGTGCATGCGGCGTTGCTCGGCGTGCTTGCCGCACAGGGCGCGGTGGGCGACTGGTGGATTCAGGCGATGAAAAACGCGCTTGCCTTTGCCGCCGAGCCTACGGCGGAGACGGCCGCCGCACGCCCGGAAAGCCTTTGGAAAATCATCTTTGTCGGGCTCAACGACAACCCGCGCTATGACTTTGTCTGGCGTGTGCTCACCTATGGCTCGCTGCTGTATTTGCTGCTGTTGCTTGGCGTGGCAATTGCGCGCTCCGTGCGCGGCAGGCGGCGGGAGCGGCCGGATACGGCGCTGCTCGGGTGCATTGCGTTTGCGGTGTTCGCGCTGTTCAACTGGCCGCAGTATTTCCCAACGCTGTGCTACCGCCACGTATTCTGGTCGGACTACCCGATGTTCGGCGTGCTTGGCGTTGCTCTGTATCAGGCGGCGGGCCTGCTTACCGCGGGCTGTGGCGCAGCCGGATGGGGCGAAAGATCCATGGATGCGGCGGCAGCGGCGCGCGCTGTGACGGGTAAACGGCGCGCGCTGTGCACGGCGCTTGTCTGCGCGCTGCTGCCGGCGCTGTGCGCGGGGAACCTGCTTGCGCGGGCGCGCATCGGAAAATCGCGCCTGACGGGCGGCGGCAACGGCGCGGTGTTTTACACAATCGAAGCGGCGGAGCCGGACACGGTCATCCGCTACCACAACGACGATTACGGGTATCTCAACGGCCTGTACCTTTCCGCGCGCGAAACGCGCTTTTACGACGGACTGTTCGGCGCGCTGGCACGGCTGCAGGCGCGGTATCCGGAAAAAAATATTGTCAACCTCACGCCCAACGCGCTGTTCTCCGTGTTTACCAGTGAGAATCCGCACCTGCGGCCCTTTGACAACGACCCGCGCGATTTCGGCTACCCGGAGCAGATGGATGCGACGTCGGCCTATATTGCACAGAACAGGCCGATTGTGATTTCACACGAGCCGTTGCCGGGCTATGAGACGGCCGCGTATCTGACCGACTTCAATGGGGATATCTGGCGGTTTGCGCCGGTTTATGTGCTGGAGCCGCTGCAATAGCGACGTTTATGCCGTCAAAAAGCAACGTTTTTCGGCGGGGCGGCGTGCACGGGGAAACCGTCCAAATTGGGCAATCCGTTCCGACGAATGAATCACCGGAGCCGGAATGGCCGGTTAAGGACGCGCTGCCCCTATCACAATCCCCCCCAATTGTTATTTCGGAGGCGCGCCTCCATAAGACGGTGGTTGCGCGCGGCCTGTTTTCTGCTATAATGAGGGTGCTGATTCAACGGGGAACGGAGGCGTAAAAGTATGGAATCCCGAACAGGAACTTTGCTCAAGCCACTGGTTTTTCAATCGGACTTCGGCCGCGCGGACGGTGCGGTCAGCGCCATGTACGGCGTGGCGTATTCCGTGTGTGAGGAGCTCAAAATCTCCGATCTGACGCACGAGATTCCACAATACGATATCTGGGAGGCCAGCTACCGGCTGATTCAGACGGTCAGTTACTGGCCGAGGGGAACGGTGTTCGTCTCGGTCGTGGACCCCGGCGTGGGCAGCACGCGCCGCAGCATTGCCGTGGAAACGGCCGGAGGACAGTATGTCATCACGCCCGACAACGGCACGCTCACGCACATCAAGCACATGTGCGGGATCGTGGCCGCGCGCGTCATTGACGAAAGCAAAAACCGCCTGCCCGGCTCAGGCGATAGCTATACGTTCCACGGGCGCGATATCTATGCGTTTACCGGCGCGCGGCTGGCAAGCGGCATCATCGATTATACGGGCGTGGGGCCCGAGGTGGAGGCGGAGAGCGTCGTGGAGATCACGCTCGTTCCGGCCACGTTCAACGGCACGAGCGTCACGGGCACCATCGACGTGCTCGACGTGCG
>CAYUTA010000013.1:0-19347 GCA_964447605.1 uncultured Oscillospiraceae bacterium
CCGCCGCCCGCGTGCGCCGCATGGGGCAGGGCCCGCAGCAGTTTTCCCAGCACCCTCAGCACCCTCAGCGGCCTCCCCTCCGTCGTTAGCCCCTGCTCCCTCCGCTTTGCTTTGACATGCCGCCGTGTGTTGCTTATAATGAAAGCATCACAAACGCACAGGAGGATTTTGCCATGCGGATTCTTGTTACCGGCGGTGCGGGGTATATCGGCAGCCATACCGTTTTGCAGCTGCTGGAGGCCGGCTATCAGGTCGTGATCGCGGATAATTTTGTAAACAGCAAGCCCGCCGTCCTTGGCCGGCTGAAAAAGCTGGCCTGCGCTCCCTTTGATTTTTTCGAGTGTGATTTTACGGACGTCGCGCGCACGGACGCGCTTTTCAGCGCCTTTGATATCGGCGCGGTCATCCATTTTGCCGGGCTGAAGGCCGTGGGGGAATCGGTAGAAAAGCCGCTCGCGTACTATTCCAACAACCTCGTCAGTACCCTCAACCTGCTCCACGCCATGCGCAGGCACGGTGTGGAGCAATTTGTGTTCAGCTCCAGCGCAACGGTGTACGGCGACCCGGCCAGCGTGCCCATCCGCGAGGATTTCCCGCTTTCGGCGACCAATCCCTACGGCCGCACCAAGCTGATGATCGAGGACATGCTCCGCGATATCGGCCGTGCGCAAAACGACCTGCGCATCTGCCTGCTGCGCTACTTCAACCCCGTTGGCGCGCATCCCTCCGGCGATATCGGAGAGGATCCGAGCGGCATCCCCAACAACCTCGTGCCGTACATTGCGCAGGTGGCCGTGGGCAAGCGGGATGCGCTGCGCGTGTTCGGCGACGACTATCCGACCCCGGACGGCACGGGCGTGCGCGATTACATCCATGTGGTGGACCTGGCCTGCGGGCATGTCGCCGCGCTTAAGAAGCTTGAGGAGGGACCGGGCGTTTACACCTACAACCTCGGCACGGGCGTGGGCTATTCGGTGCTCGACGTGCTGCACGCGTTTGAGCGCGCCTGCGGCAGGACGCTGCCTTATGTCGTTACACCGCGCCGTGCGGGCGATATCGCCATGTGCTATGCCGACCCGTCCAGGGCGGCCAACGAGCTAAACTGGCGCGCCCGGTACGACATCGGGCAAATGTGCGCCGACAGCTGGAACTGGCAGAGCAAAAATCCAGACGGCTACGGCGAATAGGCGCGCCTGCGGACGTACCGGGCGCCCCGTCTACGTCCGCGCGGCCTCCGTACAGGCCGTTTGACAGCCGTAAACGGCGGCGTACGCGCGTCGCCTCACTTAACGGGAGAACCTTCTTCACTGCAGCCTTTTGCGGGCGTATGCGGGCAATGTGCCCTCTCCGGCATGCCCGGACTTTTGCAACATTCAAACCATATCACGAATTCAGGCAGGGGGATTTGAAAAATGGCGAAACCGACACTTGTCATTATGGCGGCGGGCATGGGCAGCCGCTACGGCGGACTCAAGCAGATCGACCCGGTTGGCAGGCACGGCGAGATCATCATGGACTATTCGCTCTACGACGCCGTCGAGGCGGGCTTTGAAAAGGTGGTGTTCATCATCAACCGCCGCATCGAGCAGGATTTTTACGAGGTGGTTGGCCGCCGGGCCGAGAAGCATCTGGATGTGCACTATGTGTTCCAGAGCCTCGACAGCATGCTCCCCGGGGGCTTTGCCGTTCCGCAGGAGCGCGTGAAGCCCTGGGGTACGGCGCACGCCATCCTGTGCTGCCGCGACGTGGTGCGCGAGCCGTTTGCCGCCATCAACGCCGACGATTACTATGGTAAGCACGCGTTCTCGGCGCTGTATGATTACCTGAAGGACGCGCGCGACGGCGGGAAGTACGACTACTCCATGGTCGGCTACCTTGCCAGAAATACCCTGACGGAAAACGGCCACGTTGCGCGCGGCCTGTGCGAGGTTAACGACAGCGGCGAGCTGGTCAACATCATCGAGCGGCTGCGCATCTATCAGACGCCCGAGGGCCCGGCCTATACCGAGGACGAAGGGAAGACGTTTGTGCATTTTTCGGGCGATACGCTCGTAAGCATGAACTTTTTCGGCTTCACGCCGAGTCTGTTTGACGAACTGACCGCCGAATTCCCGCGCTTTTTGGAGCGCTCCATGCGGGACAACCCGCTCAAGGGCGAATATTTAATCCCCAACGAAGCGGGCCGTCTGGTGCGCGAGGGCAAGGCGCATATGAAGGTGCTCGGTTCGCCCGACCGCTGGTATGGCGTAACGTACCGCGAGGATAAGCCGGTGGTGACCGAGGCGCTTGCCAACATGACCGACGCGGGACTGTATCCGGACAAAAAGCTGCTGGATTAATCCCGTGCGCCAATAACCGATTTTTTACACGACTGGGGGCCTTGTGGAACAAAAATCTAAAAGAACAAGAGCGGAACGGATTGCGCGCATCGCGTATGTGTTCACGCTCGTCAGCTTTATCCTGCCGATTGGCTTCATTCTTTACCGCATTGTGCAGGCGCCGGTCGGCGCGCCGCAAAACAGTCCGGACATCCGGGTCAAGTCCGACTATGTGCTCATGCTCGTCGAATGCATGCTGGGCATTGTGGTCATCCATCTGCCGTCGCTGCTGGAAAAGCGTTTCCGCTTTGAACTGCCCGCCGCGCTGTACCTGATGTATATCCTGTTTTTGTACTGCGCAATCTTTCTTGGCGAGGTGCGGGATTACTATTACCAGGTGCCGCAGTGGGACACGATTCTGCATGCGATGAGCAGCGTGATGGCGGGCGTGTTCGGCTTTACGGTGGTGGCCATGCTCAACCGCAACGAGCGCATCGCCATCAGCCTTTCGCCCGGATTCGTGGCGTTGTTTGCCTTCTGCTTTGCCGCCACGCTGGGATCGCTGTGGGAAATCTACGAGTTCACGTTCGACGGCCTGTTGGGGCTGAATATGCAGAAGTTCCGCACGGCCGACGGCACGGTGCTTTCCGGACACGCGGCTTTGACGGATACGATGAAGGATATCATCGTGGATACGCTCGGCGCGCTGGCCGCGTCGCTGGCGGGCTATTTCTCGCTGCGCAGCGGCCGCGGCTGGTGCTCGGACATCATCCGAAAATACTGCGACAAAAAGGAACGGGTGCAGGAGCGGGCGCATGGAACCCACGGCTGAGGGAACCCCGTCTTCCGGTAAGCCCGCTTCCAAAGGGCGGGCTTGTGGCATTGGAAAGGGCTGCAGCCGTGCGGGCGCGTCCCCGGCGACGAGGAGGAGAGGTTAAATATGGGTAATGCGTTGGTCTATGCCGCGTTGGGCACGGGATTTACGTTTTTGATGACGTCGCTGGGCGCGGCGGTGGTGTTTTTTTTCCGGGGCGAGATGAAGCCCGCCATCCAGCGCGTGTTTCTGGGCTTTGCCGCCGGCGTGATGATCGCCGCCTCGATCTGGAGCCTGATTATCCCCGCCATCGAGCAGGCCGAAGCGGCCGGTGGCGTGGGTTGGATTCCTGCGGCGGGCGGTATCGTGCTGGGCATGCTATTTTTAATGGCGCTGGATATGCTCCTGCCGCACCTGCATCTCGACGCGGCGCAGCCCGAAGGCGTTAAAACCTCCTGGAAACGCTCGACGCTGCTGACGTTGGCCGTCACGCTGCACAATATCCCCGAGGGGATGGCCGTCGGGCTTTCGTTCGCGCTTGCCGCGCGGGGCGAGGGCGGCCTGATGGCGGCAATGGCGCTGGCGCTGGGCATGGGCATCCAGAACTTCCCCGAGGGCGCGGCAATTTCGCTGCCATTGCGGCACGACGGCATGCCGGCCGGCAGGGCGTTTTTGCGCGGCAGCCTGTCCGGCATTGTCGAGCCGGTCTTCGGCATTCTTGTGGTGCTGATCGCGGGCGGCATTGCGCCGCTGATGCCGTGGCTGCTCAGCTTTGCCGCGGGCGCGATGCTGTATGTCACGATTGAAGAGCTCATCCCCGAGGCCCATCTCGGCGAACATTCGCATATCGGCACGATCAGCGTGATGGTGGGGTTCCTGGTCATGATGATTCTTGACGTGGCGCTTGGATAAAGCCGCAGAAATGCGCCGTTTTCCTGCTTGGCGGCGCTCGCGCTGCGCAGGCGGTCGATCGACACGCAGCGGCAGTCCCCGGCGAAAAACGGTGTTTTTCGCGCGCTGGCTACACTCGCTCCCGTACGCGGATGTGCAGGCGCGGGTTTTCACCCGAGCAGGCAATCAGCGCCGAAAGCAGCCGCACGCCGTATTCGCCCAGCCGCCGATGCATGTACGCCGCGTGGCGCAGGGTGATTTCGGTCGGCTCACCGATTTCACCAAGGCAGTCGCACAGCGCGTCGAGGTTACAGCCGTAGGAATCCGGCAAGCACAGCCGCCGCTTGATATGCCGGTGCGCCCTTTCCTTTGTCGTCATGAACAGCCCGTTTAAACGGCGCTTATGCACCCCGGCTCACTCCTCTCCATATAGCAGCGTAAAGCTTGCATAATGATCGTCCGTATAATAGATCAGCCCGTCGTTGCTAAAGACGATGCGTTTGGCTCCGCGGCTGCGCTTATGCAGGGTGTCCACGTCGCATTCGGTATAGCGCCGCCCGTTTTTTTCCGGCAGCAGCCCCTCGTAATTGCCGAAACGGTCTCCGCCGACGCATTTACCATAGGCGTAATCATCCAGCCCGCCGCCGTGCCAGCCCAGCGCGCGCGCCTCGCCCTTTGTGATGAAGTTATTGGGCAGGCGTCCGTAGACGTAAAGATACAGCGCGATGTCGTCGCGCGCGGTATAGCTTCCGTCCTCGTCGATGGCCTCGGCCGTTGCCCCGTGCGTATGCGGCGGCGCGGCGGTGGGGTCCGGCGTTTGCCTGAATCCGGGCTCCGCCGCTTCGGCTTCCCAAGGCGCATCCGGCGCGTCCCCGCCGCCTTCGGGCAGGGCAAGCGTTGCCTGCGGCGCTTCGGGTTCCTGCCGCGCGCCGTCGCCGTCTTCAAGCAGGGTAAGCGCAAGAGTCGGCTGCGCGGCGGTGGGCGCAACCGGCAAAAGCCGGCCGCAGCCAAACAGGGGGGCGACGGCTAGCAGTGCGGCAAGAAGCAGGGCTAACGGTTTTTTATTCATGGATCCATTGTACGAAAAGCGCGGCAGGCCGTCAAGGCGGCGGTGAACAGGCTCCTGAAAGCGGTTCCCGCCCGCCTGGCCGGAAGGGGACGTCCCTTTCCGTCTTTTTTTGCGGCCTGACCGGCCTCCGCTTTAACACAAAACGCATAACTGCGTCCCCTGAAATGGGAGCGCGGGAGCAACGCCCGCGCCCCTTTCCGGCTTATGTCGCGGGCGGCGGCTGCGGCCTGGTCTTATCCGGCTTTTCCGGCAAAACGATCTCCCCGGCCCTGACGAGCGCCAGCTTGGTCAGCACCGGGCCGACCAGTTCATAGATCAGCGTTGCGGCAAGCGCCACCGCCTGAATCTGCGTGCCATACTCCGGCAGCTGCGTAAGCGCGAGCTGCGCCATGCCGATGGCCACGCCCGCCTGCGGCAGCAGCATAGCGCCCAGATATTTGCGGATGCTGTGCGGCGCGTGCACAAGCGTTGCGCCCAGCCACGCCCCGAAGTACTTTCCCAGGGAACGGGCCACGAGATACAGCACGCCGAGCAGCCCCACCGCGGGCAGCGCGGACACGTCCAGCTCCGCGCCGGAAATCACAAAAAACAGCATGAACAGCGGAGGAGTCCAGCCGTCGGCCAGATCCAGCGTTTCGATTGCGTCGTTGCGCAGGTTGACAAACACGCCGCCGACGGCCATGCACACGAGCAGGTCGGACAGTTCAAACCGCTTTGCAACGGCCACCCCGAGGATGACCGCCGCAATGCACAGCGAAAGCCGGCTGCCCCTGGAGTGGAAAAACCGCATCGAAAGCGCGAGCAGCGCGCCCAGCGCGCACCCGGCCAGCAGGGAAAGCGCAATTTCAAGCAGCGGCTTGAACACCATTTCGGAGACGCTCACCGCGCCGCCGCCGGATATGGCCTGCGCAACCGCCATGCTGAGCGAAAAAACCATCAGCCCGATAGCGTCGTCCATCGCGACCACGGGCAGCAGCGTGTTGGTAACCTCTCCCTTTGCCCGGTATTGCCGCACGACCAGCAGCGTGGCGGCGGGCGCGGTCGCGGTCGCAATCGCGCCGAGCACCAGCGCAAGCGGCGCGTCAAACCCGCAGAGCAGCAGGACCCCGTCGACGAGGATCGTCGCGCAGAGCGCCTGAAACACCGTGATCACAATCGCCTTGCCGCCAATGGAGCGGATGTGCGCAAGCTTGAACTCGCCGCCGATGGAAAACGCGATAAAGCCCAGCGCAACGACGGTGATGAGATCGAGCGACTCGACCGCGCCGGCAGGCAGCAGTTTCAAGCAATAAGGCCCGATGAGCAGCCCGGCAATGAGATATCCCGTCACATTGGGCAGGCGGATCAGTTTTACAACGCGCGTTAAAAGCAGGCCGGCAATCATTGCGGCCGCAACGGAAAATAACGTCTGCATACTACCTGTGCGAAACTCCTTCCCAGCCCATGATCGGAACGGTGAATAAAATTCCCGTATTCGGCATCTTGAGATCGCCCGCCACGGCGTGCACGATCTGTTTGACCGCCGGCACATCCTCGTCGCGCAGCACGATAAACAGCATCTTGCCCGATTCCTGGCCGGGGTTAATAAACCTGCGGAGCGACCCAAAGATGGGCGGCGGCTCCACGCTCGATTCATTGATGGCCGTGAGCATGCCCTTGCAGTCCACGACCGTCGCTCCATGTACGCCCGCCTCCATCAGCCGCGCCAGAATAGGCGTCATGCTGTCGACATGATTGGTGATATGGACGAACAGCTGCATTTGTTTCATCTCCTTTTTTACCCGACCTCAAAATACGCCCATTCGGCGCGTTTGTCAAGATACGTCGCGGCCGGTCAGGCGGATGCGCGGCAAATTCCATTTATAGTGCGAGGCAAGCAGGCGGATGAGTATGACCAGGCCCATGCCGCAAAACTGCGAAACGCCCTCGCCGGCGTTCAGCCTGCGGAGCGTATAATACAGCGCGGAGCCCGCGATGGCCGCCAGCGCGTATACGCGCTTTTTAAGCACCATCGGGATATCGCCGACAAGCAGGTCGCGCATCAGCCCGCCGCCAACGCCCGTCACCGCGCCGACAAAGACGGCGAGAAACGCGTTTTGAACAAAGCCGGCGCGGATGGCGGCGCTTACGCCCACGATGGCGAACACGCCCAGGCCGATGGCGTCAAACACGTTGATGACCGGGTTGAGGCGCTCGAGATAGGCGATTGAACGCGGCCCCTGCAAATACAGCAGCAAAAACGCAAGCAGGCATACGCCCGCGGCCACCAGCGCGTAGACGGGGTGGAGGAACATCGCCGGCGGAAGCCTTCCCAGCAGCACGTCGCGCAGCGCGCCGCCGCCAACGGCCGTCACCACGCCCACAACCAGCACGCCGAGCAAGTCCAGCTCCTTTTTCACGCCGGTCATCACGCCGGAGAGCGCGAACGCGACCGTGCCGATGAGTTCAAACGCAAGCGTCACCTGTCCCAGCGTCTGCACGTTCATGCGCACGCCTCGCTTTCTGCCGCGGTCTGCGCGTTCGCGGCGGCGCGCCGGTTGAGCCGGAGGCTGAGAAACGCAACCGCCAGCAGGCAGCCCAGCAGGAAATACGGCAGCAGACCGAACCCAAGCCGCCCGCCAAGAAAGCCGAACAGCGGCGGCGTCAGCGTGCTGCCCAGATAAGCCGCGGCCATCTGCAGGCTGACGGCCGCCTGCGAAACGCGCGCGCCAAAGCGCCGCGGCGTCAATTGCAGCATGTTGGGGAAGATCGGCGCGCAGCCCAGGCCAATCATCAGCAGGCCCGCCACGGCCGCGGGCATGGGCAGCAGCAACATGCACAGCGTGCCGAGCAGCGCCAGCAGAATGCCCGCGCCGATGAGCTGCGCCTCGCCGACCCTGGCCGAGACGCACCCGGCCGCCACGCGCCCAAGCATCACGCCCGCAAAGAACAGCGACCCGTAGCCCGCCGCCGTCTCCGGCGCAACGTGCTTGACCGCAACATAATAGGTCGCGGCCCAGAGCCCGGTGCCCATCTCCGCCGCGCAGTAAAAAAAGAACGCCAGCATGCTCATCAAAACGCCCGGCGTGCGCAGTGCCTCGCGGTTGCCGGCAATCTGCGCCCGCGCGCCGTCAAGCGCCCCGTTGTCCTCCCGCTCCGCGCGCTTCCAGATCGGAAGCATGGAAAACGCCGCCGCGGCGATGCAAAGCTGAATGACGGCGGTCGCACGGTAGCCGCCGTGCCAGTTGCCGTTTTGCATCAAAAAGGCCGACATGACCAGCGGCCCGCAGGTCGCGCCCACGCCCCAGAACGCGTGCAGCAGGTTCATCTGTACGCTTTTATAATGATTGGCGACATAGTTGTTCAGCGCGGCGTCGATGCTGCCCGCCCCAAGCCCGAGCGGGACGGAGAGCAGGCAGATGACAAAATAGCTCTGCGCATACGAAATGCAAAGCAGCGCCGTAGCCGTCAGCAGCACGCTGACGGCGCTCACCATGCCTACGCCAAAGCGCCGCACCACCATAACGGCGACCAGGCTGGACGCCACCGTGCCGACGGTGATAAACACGCTCGTCAGCCCGGCCAGCGACACGGGCACGCCGAGGTCGACGTGCGCGACCGGCCACGCCGCGCCAAGCAGCGAGTCCGGCAGACCGAGGCTGATAAAGATCAGATAAATGATAAGCAGCAATATTGTCGTCATGGCTGCATTATATGGGGTTTGGATACAAAAGTAAATCCTGCTTCCACCGAAAAACGGTGTTTTTCGGTGGAAGCCGCGGCGGCGGGATTTTGACAGGATCGTTTGGCTTTTCCTGCGTTTACATCGTACGCGGGGTTGATACGGCAGTCCGCAGCAACCTTTTTTGACACGCCGAAAGGCGCCCTTTGGGGCATGTATATGCGGCTCCAAACAGGCAGAGCGCCAAAACCGGCGACACGCGCGGTGATTTTGACGCCCTGCTGACGGGATTGCCGGAGCAATCCCGCTGTAACACGTTTTGCCTCCTACCGCGTAATGGTCGTGCCTGCCTTGCCGGAAAGCGCTTCCACCGCCTTATCGAGCGAGGTGATGATGGCGCGGCGGCCTGCCTTGGAGGCCGCAAACTTGCACGCGGCCTGAATCTTGGGCAACATGGAGCCGGGCGCAAAGTGGCCTTGCTCGACATACTGCCCGGCCTCGGCGACCGTAACGGCGGAAAGCCGCTTTTCATCGGGCTTGCCATAGTTCAGGCAGACCTGCTCGACCGCGGTGAGGATCAGCAGCGCGTCCGCGTCCACATCCTCGGCCAGCCGCTCGCTGGCAAGATCCTTGTCAATGACAGCCGCGGTTCCGACGAGATCGCCCGTTTCCTCGCGCAGCACGGGAATGCCGCCGCCGCCAACCGTAATGACCACAAACCCGCCGTCGATGAGGCATTCAACCTCCGGCAGCTCGACGATTTCAACCGGCGTGGGCGAGGCCACCACGCGGCGCCAGCCGCGGCCCGCGTCCTCCTTGACGCAATAGCCTTTTTCGGCCTGCAGCTTCTTGGCTTCCTCCTCGGAATAGAACGGGCCGATCGGCTTGCTCGGGTTCAAAAACGCGGGGTCGTTTTGGTCCACAACAACCTGCGTCACAATGGTCGCAACGCCGGTATCGTCCCCGCGCGCGCGCAACGCCCTGGTCAGGCCCTGCTGCATATGGTAGCCGATCATGCCCTGGCTCATCGCGCCGCATACGTCGAACGGCATGGCCGGGGTTACGTTCACGCTGTTCTCATTTTGCAGCACGATGCGGCCGACCTGCGGGCCGTTTCCATGCGCGAGCACCACCTGATAGCCTTTTTCAATGATATCCGCAATATAAACGCTCGTTTTTTCCACAACCGCCAACTGTGCTTCCGCCGTTGCCGGACCCTTGCCCTCCTGCAGCGCGTTGCCGCCGAGCGCGATGACCAGTTTTTCCATATGCCGCCTCCATCAAAAAAATATTGTTGTCTTCCAAAAATACTTTAGCATTCACGCGCGCCCTTGTCAATTGGTACCGCCGCCGCACAGGAATATATTGTATCCCGGCAGCGGCCGGCGCATGCAGCCCCGGCGTTTTGTGCGCGGTGGAGCGCCATGCGAATATCAGAGCCTTCGGCTGCAAAACAAAAGGCGCTTCCATCCCGGTCCGGCACGGAAAACGCGGAAGCGGCTGCGCGGTCTTTGGAAAAAATAGTTTTTTGGTGGAGCCGGGAGGCGAGCGGCCGTGATCCCATCAAAAAGCATCTTTTTTGATGGCGGTAACGGCGCGGTCATGTTAGAAAGTCTGGCCGGGACAGAGCGTGCTCGCAGGCTCTGCCCCGGCGAATCGGGGGGGACGTTCGCAGGAGCGGGTGGGGCCGCTCCGCGGAATCGGCCATGCGGGAGTCACGGCCGAAAAGGAAATCGTTCAACCGACGGCCTTGGCGTTTTCGCGGCTCTGATCCTCCATGATGAGCTTGTCCGCAACCAACGCGATGAATTCGCCGTTGGTGGGTTTATCGTTCTTGCCGTAGACATTATACCCAAACAGGGTGTTGAGGTTTTCAATTTTGCCGCGCGTCCAAGCCACCTCTATGGCATGTCGGATGGCGCGCTCAACCTTGCTCGACGATGTGCCAAAGCGCTTGGCAATCCCCGGGTACAGTTCCTTTGTGATGCGGTTAATGAGCGTGGGGTTGTAATATACCATGCGGATTCCCTCGCGCAGGTAATGGTAGCCTTTGATATGCGCGGGGATTCCGGCGACTAAAAACACCGAGGTGATCTTCTCGTCCAGCGAGCGCGGCGGCTGCGAATAGTTGACCAGTCCGCCTGCCGGCGCTTCGGTCTGTACGGCCTCAAGCGCGCGTTTGAGCAGCGCGTCGGCCTCCACGGGCTTGACCATGAAATACCGCGCGCCCAGCGTGCAGCAACGGCGAATCATGTTTTCATTGCGCATGGCGGAAACGACGATGACCGCCGGCGGCGTGTCCGGGCAGACATGCTTCAACTGTTCGAGTACGCCGAGCCCATCCACATGCGGCATAATCAGGTCCAACAGCATAATATCATATTTGTTCGTTTTCAGCTTTTCAAGCGCCTCTCGCCCGTCGAACGCGGTGTCGACCAAACCGATATGCTCGTCGGCGGAAAAATAGCCGCGCAAAGAATCCGTAAAGCTGACATTGTCATCGACAATTAGAACGTGAAAGTTGGACATGGTTGTAATTACCCCCTCAAAATGATTTGTCTCAATGCCGAAAATTGTAACAAGCATTTCATCGCGTGTGTAGGGGTGGAATCGGACGGCTTTTGTCGAGTGGAGCACGAAGATTGTGGGATGTTTTGGAAAAGTGTTTTTCCGTCATTTTCCGCGCGCGACCTGCATCGAAGAAAGACATGTTGTGACGTTTCAAAAAAGAACATACAGCATTTTGTGTGACAATGAATGCTAAGCCAACAAATCCTGCAAAACGGAGGCTGGTATAAATAGGGCGCCGCCGCTATTTGACCCGTGTAAGAATGTAAGCCATAACGTCCTCAACGGAGGGCACGTCGCCACGGCACGGAATCTGCTCCCATATCCGCCGGACGTCCGGATCGGTGCTTGCGCGTCCGATTGCGAGCGCTTCCATCATGCTTTTGCGCACCTCGTCCGTCGTGGTTTCATATTGCAGCGCTACGCGTTCGAGCGCATGTTCCATCAACGATTCCTGGTACAGCTTCATTCTGCCTCAACCTTTCCTATGCACCCGCGGGTGCGCCGCCGTGGCTTTCTTGACATCGTATCACGAGCCATTTCAGCATACAACGGATTTTTCTGTTGTATTTTATCCCGTAATTTTACAATACGCTTCCTTTTCCAAATCCCGGGAGGGGTTGAGACGCGAATGGACATGTAATCTGAATTTCCATGATCCGGCTCCGGCTGCGCGGCGCCATGCCCTGCGCGGAGGACGGGGAGGAGCGCCGGCCCCTTTCCCCGCCCCGTGCAAGGGGATCCCTTCCGCCCCGCTACTGTGCGTGTTCGGTCATAGCCAGCTCGCAGGTTTTCACGTTGGATTCCAGATCATGGATGTAGCTGGACAGGTTGCTGACCTTGACGACGGAGTTGAGCGAAAGAAATTCGCTGTTGATGCGAATCAGCTGCCGAAAGTTGCTTAGCAGTTGCCTGTAGCGCTCGTGCTGCCGGTCGAGCTGACGGCGCAGCGCGTCGTTTTCCATGCGCAGCGCATTGGCCGCGTCGTCCTCCCTGGCCGTCGTTTGCGCGCCGTCGTTGCGCAGGGCGGCCGTGGCCAGCGCGCCGAGCGACTCAAATAGCGCGTGCGCGTTCAACCCGTCGACGCGGGTCAGATCGGCAAGCAGGCGCTCCGCCAGGCGGTTTAAGTCCGCCGTGTACTTGCGCGGCCGGCCCGCGCGGCGCTTCTGATCGGATATGGCGAACGGGTCGAATGTCGGCTTGCCGTTTTGGGCAAGCGCGCCTGCGACCTCGCGCACCAGCGCGGGATTGTTTTTCAGCAGCGCGCGGTACTTGTTTTGATAGCGCAGCATGGCCTTGTCGTCTCCGTTTGCAAGACGGAGCGTACAGCTGCGTACCGATTCGCCGCCCGCCTGCGCGGTTAACACCCGCTCGACGAGCTTCCTTGCCTCCTCGTCCGTGAAGGGCAAAAATGCGCGCTGGTGCGTGTACTGCGCGTCGCCGGATTCCTTAACGCGCACATAATAATAGTTGCGCACGCTGTTGGGACGGCGTCCGTTGATGGCGGCGACCTCGTCGAATACCGCTTTCAGCGGCCTGCCGCTTGCCTGTGCCTGTGCGGCCAAAGCGAACAGCTGCTCCGTCTCGACCGGACTCCAGCCTGTGTGCGTATGCTTCCCATTGGAACATGACATGAATTCTTCACCTCGCTTATGGCGTAAGTATTGCCGCTTTTGACAGCACGTCATACCGTTTGTTTCAACCATATGTATGTCGAGGCTTGTCTTATTCAACCAAAACCCGCAAAGTATTGACGAACGCGGCGATCCTTGCTACGCTGAACGCATGGAGCGATGTGAAACCGGCCCCGCCGTATGCACGCGGACGCAGCTGCCCTCCGGGGGGATGTTATATATTTGGAAAAAGGGCGCGCGGCAGACGGTTTGTCCGCCGGGCAGAGATGCCGTGCTGGTGTTTGACGACCGCCACACGGGCAATCCGTCGTTTCAGATTGTGGAATCCTGTCGCATCAAAAACAACAGCCGAAAGCGTGAGATTCTACAGGCGATCATCGACTTTGACGCGCGCACGCCCACCGACCCGCCGTGGCGGCGCACCATGGACTCGCTCGTCAAAGAATGGAACCTGCACAATCTTGCTTTTCGGCTGCATGTCTGCCGCCGCAGCTCGCGCGACGTCGATCTTGACAACCGCGACGAAGGAAAGGGCTATCTGCATTTCTTTGCCGTTGCCGCGCAGCGGGCGGCGGAAAAGCTGCGCGGACTGTTTCTACATCGCTCAAGGTAGCGCGCCCTGTCAAAAGGCGCTATTGGGGCGGATGAACACGCGTTTTTATTCATCCACCCGTACCCAAAAGCCGCCCTGCTTGGTGCGGATATATCGCGTAAAGTCCGGCAGATGCTCCGGTGGACGCGGGCTGTATTCCCCGCGCACTGCTGTTACGGTAAACTGCTCCGTTCCGCGCCGCCATGTGCCGATGAGCATGTCTGTGCCGGTGCTGTCGCACTCGCTGTAAAAGCGCGCGTCCGGGAAGATATGCGGAAACGGATTGGTTACGGGCGCGCGCGCGGCGGCCCGCGCGTCGCCGCCGGCCTCGGCGCCGGGTCTGGATGTAATCAGCGCGTCCACCGACTCATACCAGTCGACAATCGAAGCGCGGCGTTCGCCGTCCTGCGCGCCCGAACCCGCGTCGAACGGCCGGAAGTTGTTTGCATCGTCCTGCTCCGCCGCGCCCGGCGGGTTTGCGGCAGCGGCTGGCGCGCCGCGATGCGCCTGCGCGCGCACCGGATCCGCCCACGCACGGCTTTCGCTCTCATTCAGCGCCCCGTCCGCGGCCTTGCAGGTGCACGATGATATGCGTCCGTCGCCCATGATTCCCACATTATCCTCCGGCGCGGCGGCGATTCTGCGGAAAACCGCCTCACAGCGGTCGAGCAGGGCCGCAAACGCTTCCGCCCGGCTCGCGGTATCGTCCGGGGATTCCGGTTCGGTTTCCGGCGCGGCAAAAAATGCCGCCGCGGATTCGTCGTTGAGCCGTTCGAGCACGGTTTGCACGCGCGCGTCCTGCCCGGACGGCTTCTCCCGGCCGTGATCCGCAGCCCGCGCGTTTTTCGGCGGCGGAGCGGGCGCGTCGGCCCCTGCCGCACAGGCGGCCGGATCCACGGGGTTGCCGTCAGGCACTTGAGGCGCGGCACGCTCGATCTCCTCCGGCACGGCGGGGCACGGCCCCTCGCGCTGCGCCATGGGCTCCCGGGCAGGGCGGGGCGCGGCCGGTTCATCCGGCCGAATCCCGTGCGGCGCGCACGCAGGTTCGCCTCCGTGCCGGACGGATGGGGCGCGTACGCTTTCACTCCGGTACAGCGGCGTAGCCTGGGCCAAAGACGCCTCCCGCGCGCTTTTTGCGGACGGCGGAGCGGGCGCGTCGGCCCCTGCCGCACAGGCGGCCGGATCCACGGGGTTGCCGTCAGGCACTTGAGGCGCGGCACGCTCGATCTCCTCCGGCACGGCGGGGCACGGCCCCTCGCGCTGCGCCATGGGCTCCCGGGCAGGGCGGGGCGCGGCCGGTTCATCCGGCCGAATCCCGTGCGGCGCGCCGGCGGGCGCCTCCGCTTCGTGCGGCCGGGGCCCTTCGGCGGGCCCGGCGCGGGGCGGCGAGAGGGCGGGCTTTTCATCCACGGCGCAGGCGGACGCGCCGGCCTGAATGGAAGGACCGTTCTGCCCGTGTATGGACACAGGCTGCGCCTGCGCGGAATCTCGCCCGGATTTGGCGGTTTCGCTTTGGAAAAGCGTCAGCAGGCGCGCGCGTACGTCGTCGAGCGTATAGAGGCATCCGCGCGCAAATCCGCAGCAGCGCAGTTTTCCGCGGTCATGCAGCGCCACGGCCAGCACGCGTCCGCCCGCGCGGATATGCACGTTTGCCTCGCCGGTCACGTAGCCGCCCTCGGTGAGGATGAGCGCCTGCGCGCCTGCGGCAGCGCGGAGATTGAGCTCCACAAAGCCGTCCTGCACGCGCGCGTGGCCGACGACCTGCCCGTCCGATGTTTTAAGAGGAAGAAAGGTAAGTTCGATCATATTCCGGCGAATGCTCCTTTTTGCGGGTTTGTATGCAGATGTTTATGCTTGGATATAGTATTGTATTCATGCGGCGTGGCGTGTATACTTGATCTGCATCACGTTTTCCGGCGTAGTTGCAAAAATATTTTTCTTTCACGCGTGGGTTTTCAGCCCCAACCGGGTGGAATGGATCTGGCCGCGTTCCCCGCGGGCAGCCCGTGCGGCGGCCGCCCCGGACAGGCGGCAAACGAACCGAGGGAAATGAGGAAGACTTTGTTATGACGATTTGGGTTGCAATGCTGCTGGGCCTGGTGCAGGGGCTTTGCGAGTTCCTGCCGGTGAGCAGCAGCGGGCATTTGCTGTTGCTTTCCAGAATTTTCGGCGTGACCGAGGGCGCGATGTTCTTTACGGTTATGCTGCACATCGCCACGCTGGCAGCCGTGCTGATCGTATATTGGGATTTGGTCTGGAAGCTGGCAAAGCACCCGGTCAACAAGACCGTTGGTCTTTTGCTGCTGGCGCTTTTGCCAACGGTGCTGTTGGCCGTTCTGTTCAAAAAGGTTGAGCCGTTTGCCACGTTTTATGAAAATGCCGAGGGCGGGCAATATCTTGGCGTCTGTTTTCTGATTACCACGGTGCTGCTGATCGTCGGCGACCGTATCCGCATCCCCGCAAAAAAGCAGCGGAAGCTGAAAGAACTGCGTGTTAAAGATGCGCTTATAATCGGCGGCATGCAGGGCGTGGGCGTGATGCCGGGCGTCTCGCGCAGCGGCAGCACCATATCCGGCGCGCTGTTTTCCGGCCTGACGCGCAAGGCCGCTGCGGATTTTTCGTTCCTGCTTTCCATCCCGTCCATCGTCGGCGGCGCGGTATTGGAAATTCCCGACGCCATCGCGGAGGGCATTGGGGACACGCACTGGACCTGCATCGTCGCGGGCATGCTGGTGGCGGGCGTGACGGGTTATTTTGCCATTCGTTTCATGCTGCGCGTCATCAAGCGCAAAAAACTATGGGGGTTTGCGGTATATACCGGCTTGCTGGGCGCGTTCGTGCTGTTTGACCAGATGATTCTGCATCTGTGGTTTTGAGCTGTCCGTCAAAAACAATGGGTTTGATGGAATCACGGCCGTTCGCCTCGCGCGCATACGCGCTCCCGGACGGCGGACCGCCATCGGTATGGGCGGCAGAAGGTCAAAGGCGCCGCGCATGTCGCCGCCTTTGACGGTTTATCGGATTCTGCCTGCATCTTTTCGTTCCGGAATTGACGAAGCCCGATGCGCCCCGTTTTTGACGCGCCGAGGCCGTCCGTTGGACGGTATGCCCCACATCACTTTGGAATTAACGTTGAAAATGCATCCGGTACTCCACTTTCCAGACCGTTTTCCCGTATCAGGCGCGCGACATCCTCCATCAGCAGCGCGCGCAGGCGGTTGATCTCCGTATAGGACGCGCCCGACTCGATGGCAAGCCGGAGCTGCGCCGCGCCTGCGCGCGCGTTCTCAAGCAGTCTGTCTTCATAGGCGCCCGTCGTATCGGCCGGCCATGTGAGCATGGCGGCAACATCCTCAACCTGATCGGCAGCGCGCCTTGCCTCTGCCGCGGCTTTGTCGCGCCTGACTGTGGAAAGATCATACTTGCTGTCGCGCTTCATGGTCACGCCGAACTCGTCCTTGACAAGCCGGATGAGCGCCTTGTTTTTGAGCACATAATAGGAAGCGTTATAAACGTTGTTGACATATTCGCCCTCAAGCGTGGTGCGCTGAAAGCTCTGCTGCGGATCGAGCCGCAGTGCAAACGCGGCCAGCGCCGCAATTTGCGACGCGGTCAGGTTGGTGTAAATGTCGTCCTTGACCGCATTGTAGATGTTCGGCACCGCGGTGAGCATATTCTGCGTTTTGAGCTTGTCAAACACGGCGAGCAGCATCCGCTGCTGGCGGTCGTTCCGGCCAAGGTCGGTGCTGATGCCCTTGCGCGCGCGGCAGTAATCGAGCGCCTGCTGCCCGGTCAGGTGCTGCGGCCCGGGCGTGAGCGTACGGCCGTTGAGGTGGATTTCCACGTCCACGTCGTAGTCCACGCCGCCGATGGCGTCCACCAGCGCCTTGAGCCCTTCCATATTGACCCCGGCATAATAGGGCACCGGCACGCCAAACAGCATCTCAACCGTCTTCATGGCGTAGGTAAACCCGTCGCCGTTAACCGCGCCGCCCTTGGCGAACGCGGCGTTGATTTTCCAGCGGCCGCGCGTATTATAGATGGGCGTATACGTGTCCCGCGGGATGCTGATTAAATGCACGCTGTTCTCGGCAAAATTGACCGCGGCAAGCATGAGCACGTCGCTGCGGTAATTGTTTTTTGCGTTCCGGGAGACGGATGTGCCGGCCTCGTCGCGCTCCGGACTCTGGTCAAAGCCCACCAGAAGGATGTTCACGCGGTGTTTCATGAACGCCTCGTCCGCCTGCCGCGCAAGCGCCTCCACGGGTGAAAGCGTGGGCGTGGGCGTTGCCCCGGGCAGCAGCGGCTTCGGCGTTGCGGCCTCCGTTTCAAACGCGCGCACGGGAGCGTAGTTGACAATGTACAGCGTGCGCAGGCACCACGTCAGCGCAAAAACGCCGAGCACGCAGGCCAGCATCATCCAGATTTTACGCATACAAAAACACCTCCCTGCGGCAAATCGTCGCATGGGGGTATTGTGTGATAAAGCGCGGTGTTTTATGAACGCGTATGCAATGGCGCTTTTATGTGGCCCCGCTTTCCGTCTTGAAACCGCAATATGCGCTAAAGCGGCCCGCCTTTCGTATCCGTTTTTAAAAATTTTAAGCGGACGGCGTCATCCGCCCGCTTGCGTGCCGGCACGTTTGACGCCATCCAAAAACGGGATTTTGACGGGAGCGGTCCTTCGATACATTCAAAATGCATTTCTGGCCTGCCCCGCATTTGGGGGAAAGCAACGCGCTTAATCCCGGCCCTGTTGCACCCGTGACGGGCCCGGCCGGCCGTACTTGACGGCTGCCGGACAGGCGCGGACTGTTTCCTGCTTCTCCCTGCCCCGGCGCGGCCGAAACCAACGCTAACGGAGCAGCTTCAGCGCCTTGCCGACGGCTTTGTAGACCAGCAGCGTAATCAGCGAATTGCCAAACGCCTTGACCGCGTTGAACGGAATGATGGCCGGCAGCATCAGCGCCAGCACCGCGTCGATCGGCGTGCCCATAAAATAACCCGTAAAGATCAGGTTGAGCGGCGCCATCAGCGCAACCATCGTCAGCGCCCCGCACAGCAGCGCAAGCAGCGCGCCTTTGAGCGTATGCCGTTTTTGGTAAATCAGACCCGCCACGATAACAAACGCGCCCGTCGCGAAAAAATGCATGAGGATGCCGATGATTCCGCTGCCTGCGCTGACGGTCACGCCCTGCAAAACGCAGACCGCCGCCGTCAGCAGCAGCCCCCACCACGGCCCGTACAAAAACGTGCCGATGAGAATGGGCACGTCGGCCATGTCGTACTCCAGAAACGGCAAAAACAGCGGAAAGCGGATGAGCATCATCAGGCAGCTTAACGCCGCCAGCAGTCCCAGCTTGACCAGCCGGTCTATGTTTTCCCGATTTGTTTTCATATTCAATTCCCCTTCCTGTGCGTTGAAGCCGCCGTCTTTTTTCATGCCGCGGATCGTTTCCGGCATGCGTCGGCCCATGGCGCGGCACAACCGAAAAACGCCCCATATGACTGCATACGGGGCGTTGGCTTGGCATACAAAAGATACGCACACAGCTTCTATCATCCGGACTATACCGTCGGCGCCGGATTCACACCGGTTCAATCAGCAGCCTGACTCGCGGGCTTGTCGGCGCATTGGCCGCATCACCGCCGGTGGGGACTTCCACCCCGCCCCGAAGCTCTTCTTTTCTTTCTGGAAAGAAAAGAAGCAAAAGAAAGCAGTTGGCCCGCGGTCGTTGGCGCGCGTGTTGCGCGGCTCTCCTTCTCCTTTCAGAATTAATGAAAGAAGCAAAAGAAAGCA